>JBKDPB010000165.1:0-33927 GCA_046342615.1 Planctomycetota bacterium
GAAGTCGGAATGCGGAGCGAACTCCTTCGAGGGGCCGCTCCCTTCCATTCCGACTTTAGGAAAATGCGATAAACCTTCGCCGCACGATGCGGCGAAATCCCCGTGCAGGATGCATTCACCCTGCGTTAACCTTGATATGGCAAATTCCACTTGCCGGTGAACCAAGAGACCCGGACAGGATGCGAAGAACACGGGAAGCAAAACAAACAGCATGGCTCTTTTGAGAACGCTCAAATTTATTGCCAACCATCCTCTGAACCGGGGACGCAAACTCGGGTCTCTCATCCGCTTTGCCAAATGGCAAGTCGGTAGTCGACTGGTTCCTGGAACGATCGTTTTCGACTGGATAAACGGGTCGAAGTTTTTGGTCAAAACCGGAGAGGCCGGACTAACAGGAAACATCTATACCGGTCTCCATGAATTTTCTGACATGGGATTCCTGCTCCATTTTCTGCGACAAGACGACTTGTTCATCGATGTCGGTGCCAATGTTGGTTCGTACACGATCCTCGCATGCGCAGCGATCGGAGCCGACGGAGTCGCCTACGAGCCGGTTCCGAATACCTACCGTCGACTTGTCGAGAACATGCGCATCAATCATTTGGAGGGCAAGGTTGAATGCGTCAACCAAGGCGTGGGTGCAAAGCAAGGAACGGTCGATTTCACTAGCGATAGCGACACGATGAACCACGCGATTGCCTCCGATGAGCGGTGCGATAACAAGATCACCGTCGAAGTGACGTCGTTGGATGCGTCCCTGCACAACAAAGCTCCATCGCTGATCAAGATCGATGTCGAGGGATTTGAGACAGCGGTTCTTGAAGGTGCGAGGCAAACTCTGATGAACCCAACGGTCAATGCATTGATCATGGAATTGAACGGGAGTGGTTCCCGTTATGGATTCGATGAGTCACTCATCGTCGAAACGATGCTCGGTTATGGATTTCGAACGTTTTCCTACGACCCACTGAGCCGATCGCTGATACATCTGGATGGCAAGAATCTAGGTTCCGGGAACACCCTGTTCTTACGAGACAGGACATTCGTCGAGGATCGGCTGAAACATGCACCGTCGGTAACGATCTTTGGCAGGCAATTCTAGCGAGACGCACGCACGGAAGAGCTAATTCGTGCCACCCACGTGCCACCCACAAATAGAACTGTACGGCTACCGTAATTTGTTTCACTCGCAAGAGTTATCGATCGAGATCGCTTGGCACCTGGTCTGGGTTCTTGAGTTTTCCAACCGGCATGAACCAATAGTGGATCGCGAAACACTTGATCGCGCAACGTCGTTTGCAAGACATCGCGCAGATTCGGACCGGCAGCGTCGCAGCCCAGCGCGTCAGCGAAGGGATCGAGCAATCGCACTGGCTGGTTCCGATCGAAGACCAGCGCGCTGGGGGATCGATCCGCGAAGGGATCAAGGAAGGATTTACCCTTGGCCAATACTTGATGCTAGTCGATTGTATGAGCCGAACGGTGCGAGAGGGGAAGGCGTGTATCTCGAAGGAGGTGGAATCGATCTTCGATCGCTTGCAAATGGACGCTCAGCGTTGGATGGAGCGGGTCATATCGAAAGCCTCCTTTGGGGCCTAGAATAACTCGATCAATTCAAAACTCCAAATTCAGCTGGGGCAAAACAAAGCGTTGTTATTTTAGTGTGTCAAGGTACTGAAGGTCATCGCGGCTGAGCTTGCGTAGGGGGACCGTGATTTGCTTACCATCTGCTTTCTCGAGTTTCACGGACTCTTCTGTCACCTCCAAGAGTTTTGCCTCAATACTGAACTTTCCAGTCGCATCTTGCCACGTTCTTAGGATCCGAGTCGTTGAACTCCTGGAATTTGGGTTGCTGTGATGAGACGCAGTTCGCATTCGCGATAAGTAATCATCGATGGCGCCTTTATCCCCGAATTGAGTTAGCGGAACCTTGTCAAACACAAATCGTTCGGGAACGATCCCTCCCGTTGGCATCGTGTAAGAGATTTGGAGTTTTTCGAACTCGGCGATATCGTTAAAGCCGGTCTGCACGAATAGGAAATTCAATTCGTTATCAGACATGAAAAAGGCAACTGCTTCAGCGTCTAGTATCTTCGAGCTCACCATGCGTGATACCACCTTGCGAGCGTCGCGAATGATCTCTTGCTGTGCTTTGGTGCTGTCAGTGAAATTGCCTGTCGCATTAGGAGAAACGGATTTGCCATCCTTTTTTTCTAGTAAATATTCGACCTGCATCTCAGGGATAGAAGCCCCGAACTGTTCGATAGCGCTTACCGGTTGCTTGCTCTCCTTGCGATTTCTGGGAGGAGTCCGCTTCGTAAACAGGCCGAACCGGAGTAATAGTCCCAACGGAACGCGTTCGGTACCGAGCCCGAATGCAAATAGGTTGTTATCACCAACGAATTGCTTTGATATTTCCTTGTTATTGATTTGAATCCGACCCATGGTGCCGGGCGTGCTCAGGAGCACACCTTCCAACCCATGAAGAACCGTGGTTCCACTCGGGATTTGGACGATGAAGGGTATTAGGGGATAATCCCATGTGTATCGGGTGACTTGCTGAACGGGGGAATCGATGCCGATTGGCCACTCGCTTACCGACATTCCGGACTCCGATTCGGCGCGGTAGGCTGTGCATGTGTTGGCGATAGCATCCGGGATGCTCCCATCGCTGTTGAGTAAAAGCAAACCAAGTATATACGTTTTGGATTCACCGAAGGGGAAACGAGGCTGCCTGTTATTCGCGTCTATTTTGTCCCACGGGGTGATACCCAATTCATTGTTTAGTTGTTTTAGGAAATTCCGATCGGCAAACTGCAGAGAATCGCGCCGATAAATTGGCAGTGCTTGATCGGGCATTTCCACCACTGCGTGCACTTCGAGAATTCGATCGCCAACTCGAGTAGACGCTAACGCTTCCGGTTTGGACTGAGCGAGCGTCGACTGTGTGAATATTGCCACCACCAAAACGGACATGAGGATCTTAGGCATGGTAAACACTTGGATGTAGAGAGGGCAGGCGTCGGTTTGCTGCAGATGTTGTTGGTGTATTGCTCCTAACCATAAATCATAGCTTTTGTAGGAAGCATAATCAGTACGACATGGACCAGAATTTTGGTTCATAGAAGGTTTTTACTGCCAGACCCCAGTACTCGGTAGGCCCCAGTACCCGCCTCCCAGCAATTTCTATTGGTTCATGCGCGCACTGGCCGAGCCGATCGCACGTTTAGCGAACCGGGAAGACGAATGCACGGGTCGATCTTGGGAAGGGTCCTAAAACAAGGACAGGCATTGCGTTTCGGATGGTGAAGAATGGCAAGCAATGCGTCGGTGGCTTATCCGGGGACGAGTCAGGGGTAGAGTGGTATCTTCCAGGCCTAGTTCCTCCATCGGAGGTGTTTCGGTTGCTGCGGGTGTTGCTCGTCGACGGAGGCAGTTCAACGGACGAGGAGTCCGTGGTACGAATGACGTTCACGCACCTGCGCCGCCAGCCGAAAGCTAGCGTTCGGCGGGTAGGTTCTTGCATTACGGGTTTTTGCGATTCATGACGATCTTGGCGTTCCCATAGGCGGATAGCACCTGCTCGACGCGGATCAGGCGACGGGTCTTCTCGTCGATCCAGAATGTCGACTTGTTGACGGAATCCGCAAGGTTTGTCAGGGTGACCTTGAGGCACGCTTTACCGTCGATGGCTTCACCCGGTTCGCAGTTCAGACGCTGCGGCACGATTTGGGAACCCACCAGGTCGAGCATTGAGACAATGAGGGTATCTCCTGCCTTCCAGTCAAACCCTGCGATGATCGCATGCTGGCCGGGACCTTCGCACAGCATGGCTCCGGTATAGTCCAGGTACGTTGTCGACGCGCCCGATCGCAGGGCGAGTTTCTGCTTCGCGTAATCGATCTCGATCTTGTCGCCGGTCTGGTTATACGATTCGCTGATCGGGATGAGAGTCGCCGTGTAAGATCCGCTCAGCGACGCGAGGCTACCGTAGTTTCCGAGAGGAGTCCTCGTTCCTGCAGGTCCAGTGACATCGTTCTCGATTATCCACGTTTCGCCGTTGCGACGAAAATTCCGTTTGAGTGTGATTGGAAAACTTTGAATCATCTGGATGGGGACGATGTTTTGCTCTTTGTCCTGAACCTCCAGAGTGATCTTCCATTCCTCCGTTCCCTCCATCGGCATGGAGACCACCGGGGGGAGTGCTGGGCTTATCTGAATCCGATTCGGGTCCAGGTACGTGACTTGGGAGACATCGACTCGCAGTTCTTTCAGTCGTTTTGCGACGGGGTCCGGCATGTCCGGTTGGTAGCGACCTCCGAGTTTGCTGGCCAGGAATCGCTCGATCTCCGCGTACATGGCAAGGAAGTTGAAGGGATGGTGATACCCATGCTGTTCGTCGTCGGCGAGTAGATACCCGACTTCGTGGCCGCGGTCTCGGAGTGCAACCACGATTTGGTCTGCCTCGGATTGCGTGGATAGCGGATCTTTGGCACCCTGGATCACGAGCAGGGGCTTCGTGATCTTGTCGGCGCTGAACAGCGGGCTTGCTTCTCGAAGGCGTTGTTTGCCATCCTCGGTCG
This sequence comes from Planctomycetota bacterium, assembly GCA_046342615.1. Taxonomy (GTDB): domain Bacteria; phylum Planctomycetota; class Planctomycetia; order Pirellulales; family Pirellulaceae; genus JBKCUI01. The sequence goes on from JBKDPB010000165.1 coordinate 4,584, forward strand.
ATGGATCACCAACCATGGCGTAGAGATCGTCGCGATTGAAGTAGGGAGGGAGCCGTTCGAGGAACGTGAATAAATTACTGGACCCCACGATATCGATGCCACAGGCGTACAGGTCCGGTGTGAATGCCAGGCCTGCGAGAGCAGCATAGCCACCATAACTGGCACCCATGATGCCGACCCGGTCGGGGTCTGCGATTCCTTGATCAACGAGATATTTCACGCCCCAGGTGAGGTCGTCCTGCATCAACCGTCCCCACTCGCCGTTACCCGCGCTCTGGAATCTTTTGCCATACCCGCCGCTGGCGCGAAAATTGGGCTGCAATACAGCGTATCCGCGATTGGCGAGGAATTGCACTTCGGCATCATATCCCCATTCGTCGCGAACCCCCTTCGGCCCTCCATGGACCAATACGACGAGGGGCAATTTCTCGGCTGGGCGGCCTAGGGGAAGAGTCAAGTAACCTGAAATCTCAAGGCCATCGCTGCTCCTGTATCGAATGGGCGACATCGGAGCTAAATGTTCTTCGACCGCCTTCAATGGGGATAGCGGGCTGAAATGGAGGGTAAGCTGTCGTGTTACCGCATCAAAGTACCAGATCTCCGTTTCGTAGCGATCGCCCCACACGCTCACTAAGAACTTGCTTTTGTCTTTGCTGTAGCTGAGGAATTCGGTCTCGCGACCGGGAAATCGATTCTGAAGAAACGCGTAATTCGATTTCCACGCTGCGTCCCTCCAGTAGTAGCGATTGCGATCGTCCTGGTACGACGTGCTGATCACTTGGCGAGTATACGGGTCCAGCCGGAGACTGCCGAAATCCACGCGCTGTTCCGGGTCCGATTCAAACAACTCCATCTTGCGTGTTTTTGGGTCCATGAGGTAGACCGAGGATAAATCGTTATCGCCATGGTTGGTCTCCAAGTAGAAGCGGCTGTTGTCGGGAGTCCATCCAAGAACGGTTCCCTTTTCACGCGGCAAGGTCTTCAAGAGGGGCACGAACGAATCGTCGTCCTTGTGGAGAATCTTCATGCTTCCATTCTCGTCAGCCTGGTACACGAGTCGAAGTCGGTCGTCCCAGTCGAGTTCGTACCCGATAAATTCCTCCTTGTTTTCGTACAGCATCTTCATCTCGCCGGTCGAAATCCGAACTTCGTACATGTCATACCACTGTGGATTGCGATGATTGAGCATCACGAAAATCAGGTCGGGGTTTTTCCGGCTCAGTTGGATGATCTGGGTGACGGCTCCATCCATCGGAGTGAGGTTGCGAGACGTCGGGATTGTCCCTGCCGCTATCGATCCCTGTGCATCGACGGCGAAAAGCGGCATGCCGCCATTCTCTCCCTGCTCTGTCGCGTAGAGAACATATTTGCCGTCGTGCGACCACTGGTACTCGGACACGGGCCGAGGGCTTTCCGTCAGTGGTCGTGCCTGTTCCGCAGGTTCGCCGATTCCTTGGATCCAGAGATTCACGCCCGATGCATTCTCCTTGCGGAAAACGATCTTCGTGCCGTCAGGGCTCAATTTTCGGTCGGATACCCGAGCGACGGAGGAAACAAAGAAGAGGGTTTGCCGATCGAGCAGCGGCGGCTCTGTCGCCAAGGCAACCATGGAGTAGCTCGCAAAAGCTATCAATGCATAGTTGATTTTGGCGCTGATGTTCATCGTTTTGCTCGTTTCAGATCGCTGCATCGAGACGGATTATGAGAAAACAAGGTCTTCGGGGCTTGCACCATAAACGATGTGTTTACGGTCGCGCCTCGGCGCCTGGCCCCTGATCGGGCCTGGAAAGAAAGAATAGATTTTTTTTTGTGGGGACTCCCGCATCCCATTCGAAGCCTCGAGCGATAGGCATGATCGATAAGAAAACCTCGGTAGCGAAGATCGCTACCGAGGTTAACTTCGGTGCATCGACTTGTTCAGAAAGGCGGTCAGGGAGCTTTGGGGTTCATGGTCATCTTGGCGTTACCTAGCGCCGGGAGCACCATTTCGACACGGACCATTTTACGAGTCTTTGGGTCGATCCAGAACGTTGTCTTGTCCGCCGTGTTTTCGATATCGGTCAAGGTGACCTTTAGGCAGACCACTCCATCGAGGGTATCGGTACCTTCGCATTTCAGTTGCTGCGTAGCGATGTTCCTTTTTTCGAGGTTGACGACAGAGACCACCAAGGACTCCCCTTCCTGCCAATCGATCCCCGAGACGATTGCATCTCGACCGGCTCCGAGATCGAGGATGGCTCCCCTGTATTCCAAGGAGTTCGTTGTACCATTGGCTTGGATTGCTACTTCCTCATCGCGGTACCTCAACTCCATTTTCTGTCCTCCTTGTTCGACCGCTCGGTTCAGCGGCGCGAGGCTTGCCGAGTACGTAACGCTATCGACAGCGTTTCCAAACGGGGTTTTCATTCGGTCTTCGAACACCCACTGTTCTCCATCGCGACGAACGCTTCGTTGGGATATCATCGGGATTGTTTGCCCTTGCACACTCAGGGTGACATCCCAATTCTCGGTACCCTCTTTCGGCAAAGTTTTCACGGGTGGCAACGACTCGCTGATCTTCACTTGCTTGGGGTCGTTGTACGTCACCTTCGAGGTATCGACACGGAGTTCTCCGAGTCGCTTAGCGACATCGCTTGGCATTTCGGATTGGTAGCGTCCACCGAGCTTGCTGGCGAGGAATCGCTCCACCTCCGCGTACCTCGCCCTCTGGTTGACCGGTTTGGCGAACCCGTGCCCTTCGTCGTCGGCCAGCAGATACGCAACGTCATGACCGCGATCGCGCAGGGCGATGACGATCTGGTCGGCTTCGGCTCGCTTGACGCGAGGATCGTTGGCACCCTGAATGATGAGGAGCGGCTTTTCGATTTTGGTAGCGCTGAACAAGGGGCTTGCTTCCCGAATCCGTTTTTTTCCTTCCTCCGACTCGGGATCACCGACCATACCGTACAGGAATGCGCGGGCGGCTTCCCAGTAAGGCGGAATCGATTCCAGGAGGGTGAAGATGTTGCTGGGCCCGACGATATCGACACCGCAGGCGTAAAGATCTGGGGTGAAGGTCAATCCGGCGAGCGTAGCGTAACCGCCGTAGCTTCCCCCCATGATGCCGATTTTATTGGGGTCAGCGATTCCCTTTTCGATCAAGTGTTTGACTCCCCAGGTGATGTCATCCTGCATCAGCAATCCCCATTGGCCATCCCCTGCATTGAGGAACTTCTTGCCGTATCCGCCGCTAGCTCGGAAATTGGGTTGCAGAACGGCATAGCCTCGGTTGGCTAGGAATTGGACTTCGGGATCGTAGCCCCACACGTCGCGCGGTCCCTTGGGGCCGCCGTGCACGAGGACGATGACCGGCAGATTTTTGGCCTCGCGACCCGCAGGAATCGTCAGATACCCTGGGATCTCGAGCCCATCACTGCTTTCGTATCGGACCGAAGTCATCGGGGACAGATGCTCCTCAACCGCTTTCAGTTCGGGGCGAGGTGTGTACTGGTGGATCAACTGCCGGGTCTTTGCATCAAAGAACCACGCTTCCGATGCGTAGCGATCGCCCGTGATCGCGATCAAGAACTTGCTGTAGTCCTTGGTGGAGCTTTGGAATGCGATTTCGCGACCGGGAAACTTTTCTTTCAAAAACTCGTAATTGGCTTTCCAGGTAGTGTCTTTCCAGTAGTAACGCGTCCGATCATCGAGGTACGAGGTGCTGATCACTTTGCGTGTGTTCTCGTCCAACTGCAATCCACCGAAGTCAACGCGCTTTTCGGGATCCGATTCGAAGAGTTCCAACTTGCGCGTCTTGGGATCCATTAAATAGACGGTGGCTAGATCGATATCTCCCTTATTGGTCGAGAGATAGAAGCGGCTGTTGTCGGGAGTCCATCCGAGGACGCCGCTGTTCTCTGTCACGAGGGTTTCGTAAATCGGGTCGAGCGAATCGCCGTCTTTGCGAAGCAGCGTGGTCGTTCCCGTTTCATCGGTACGCGACAACAGTCGCAGTTGATCCTCCCAGTCGAATTCGTAGCCGGTGATCCGATCGGTGTTTTCATAAACCAATTTCATGTCGCCCGTCGAAATCCGCAGCTGATACAAGTCGTGCCACGCTTTGTCTCGGTTGTTCAAACCGACCCACATCAAGTCGGGATTCTTCTGACTGATATGAGCGATCTGGGCAGCCACTTCATCCATTGGAGTCAGATTGCGCGACTCAGGGATTGCTCCCTTTTCCACCTTCTCATGCGGATCGACGGCGAAGACATTGATGTTTTCATCCCCATCCTTGTCCTTGACATACAGAACGTACTTGCCATCTTCGGACCAGAAGTAACCGTAGAGGGGACGCGGGCTGTCGGTCAGTGGCCGCGCTTCTTCAAACGGCTCGTCGAACGCCTTCACCCAGATGTTCATGATCCCGTTGTATTCCTTGAGGAACGAGATCATCTTGCCGTCGGGGCTCAGTTGCCCACCGGAGATTTTCGGGTTGCCGAAAAAGAGTTGTCGATCCAGCAGCGGTGGTTCCGCAGCCGTGCCCAAGGTTGATAGACCCGCAATTGCCATGATAAGACACGTCAGTTTCGTAAGAATTCTCATAGTTGCATTTCTTCCGGGAAAGAAAAAAGATCCAAGTCTGGAATTGTATCGGAAACAAAAACGATTCGGCGCGATACTCGAAATCTTGGGAACCTGGGGGCGACGATTTGGTCGTTTTCGTTCAAAATAGAGGTGACTTCGAGATGTTATCCCCGTTGGATGTGAGTGAACGATGCGTATTCGGAAAGCGTTGGGAATGTGGCTGGTATTTGTGCTGGCAGCCTCGATCAGCTGCGTGCTGCGAGCTGATGAAGGGATGTTTCCGATCAGCGAGTTGGCCAAAATCGGATTGGCGAAGCGCGGAATCGAGCTCACCCCGGAGGAAATCTTCAATGGCGACGGGACCAGCCTCGTCGACGGCATTTGCCGGGTCAACGGCTGCACCGGTTCGTTTGTCTCCGCTGACGGCTTGATCATCACCAACCATCACTGCGCATTCGATGCGATTCAGAAAGGGAGTTCGGCGCAGCGCGATCTCCTGACCGACGGCTTCATTGCAGCCAAACGCAGCGAAGAAATCCGCGCCCCGAACTACACGGTGCGAATCACCGAATCGTATGCTGACGTTTCGGGCGAGGTGCTCTCGGTCGCCAAGCCTGAGATGACGTTTCTGGAACGGACCAAGGCGCTGGACCGACGCCGCAAGGAATTGGAGCTCGCCGCCGAAAAAGAAAACCCGGGAATGCGAGCCGAAGTCGCGGAAATGTTCGTTGGCAAAACTTACGTCTTGTTCCTGTACACCTACCTCAAGGATGTGCGGCTCGTCTTTGCCCCGCCCGTTGCGATCGGTGCTTTTGGCGGAGAACTCGACAACTGGGAATGGCCGCGACATACCGGCGACTTTTCATTGATGCGGGCCTACACCGCTCCCGACGGCAAATCGGCCGACTACGCGCCAGAAAATGTTCCGTATCGGCCAAAGCGTTTCCTCAAGATGCAGCCTGCAGGCATCGATGAGGGGGATACCGTCTTCCTGTTGGGGTATCCGGGACGAACCGTCCGCAATCGAACAGCGAGCTTCGTTCGCTACGAGCAAACGGTTCGCTTGCCGATCGTCGTGGATTTGTACAGTTGGCAGATTCAGGAAATGGAGCGGGCGGGAGCCAGCGACCGAGCCGTCGCTATTCAACACGCGGCACGGACCAAATCGCTGGCCAACGTGGAGAAGCGATCACGCGGGCAATTGATCGGGCTGAGGAAGGCGGCGACCGAGGCCAAGCGATCGGCGCGCGAAGCCGACTTGCAGGCGTTCATCGACAAGACCCCGACCGACTTGAGCAAATACAAAAATATTATCCCCGATATCGCATCGGTCTACGACGAGATGACTCGCCGCGGCCCCTTGGAGCTCCATCTCCGCGAACTCCGGACGGCACCGCGAATTCTGTCGTTCGCCTTCACCTTGGTGGATGCGGCCACCGAGCGGACCAAGCCGGATGTGGAGCGAGAATCCCCCTACATGGACCGCAATATTTCCCAGACCACGCAGCAGCTCCTGCTGGATGTCGGGGATTGGCACGGGCCGACCGACCAGCGCATGCTGGCGGGGATGCTGGAGCGACTCAAAAGAATCCCGGAGCACGAGGAAATCGAACCCTTGGCCCGCGTGATTCAATCCGGCGACTCGATCGACGGCATTGCAATGACCTTGATTTCCAAGTCTCGGTTGGGGGACCCCGCCTTTGTCCAGGAGTGCCTCAAACGTTCGATCACGGAGCTGAAGGCCACCGATGATCCCGCGTTGCAATGGATGATCGATCTGTATCCTCACTTCTTGAAGCTGAGAGAAAAGGAGAAAGAACGCGAAGGCAAACTGAATCAACTCTACGGCGACCTGATCGAAGTGCAGCAAAAGCGCGAGTCGTCCGGTTTCTTGCCCGATGCCAATGGCACCTTGCGATTGACCGTGGGCAAGGTGGAAGCCTATTCACCCGCCGATGCGATTGTCAAAACGCCGATTACCACGGTCGACGGACTGCTCGAGAAGACGACCGGCGTCGATCCGTTTATCACGCCTGCGCCGGTCCTGGCTGCGATCCAAGAGAAACGCGTCGGATCGTACGCGCACCCTCGGCTTGGCAAGGTTCCCGTGGCATTTCTCTACAGCACCGATACCACCGGCGGGAATTCTGGCAGTCCCGTGATCAATGCTCGCGGCGAATTGGTCGGAGTCAATTTTGACCGAACCTTCGAAGCCACGATCAATGACTTTGCGTGGGATCGTCGCTACAGTCGATCGATCGGCGTCGATGTTCGATTCGTTTTGTGGATCATCGGCGAGGTTTACGGCGCAAAGAGCTTGACCGAGGAAATGCTTCGCTGATCACGGGCCTGTCCCCGTAGCTACCGTCGCCAGAGAGTGGACCATGCGGATCGGTGCGCGCGATTCGAACCGAGCCCGCCACCCAGTGGCACCAAGGATGGCGACGCGAACGCAATCCATAAACCGGTAGTTTCCCCGCGTTTTGAGGGATAATCTCATCCCGGTTGTCGAAGCGAATCGATCAATCGCTTGACCTTCGCTTCGATCAGATCGCGTACCTGCCGAAATTCTTCCGGCGGCATTTCGCGCGGGTCAGGGATCTGCCAGTCAACCCTCTGTTTGGCATGAACCAAGGGACATTCGTCTCCGCATCCCATCGTGACAGCGACCTCGACGTCCTGACCATTGAAGTCCTCCAACCCCTTGGACTGGTGAAGGGTCAAGTCGTACCCCAACTCCTTCATGGCTTCAATCGCTTTGGGGTTCACTTTTCCAGAAGGCCTCGAGCCAGCGCTGTGCGCCTCGACGTCTCCAGCACCATGAATGCGTGCGAACGCTTCGGCCATCTGACTGCGATTTGAATTTTCAACGCAAACAAACAGTACTTTCTTCACGAATTGGTGTCCTTGGTGGTAAGAGTATTGGAATCCGTCAATTCAAGGCATCGATAGACGAGCACCGCGAGGCATGCGCCGACGCATGGTGCGACAAGATAAATCCACAAGTGCTCGAATCGTAGCGAGACGAGAGCGGGTGCCAGCGATCTGGCTGGGTTCATCGATGCTCCACTGACGGGGCCAGCAAACATGGCTTCCAAAGCGATCACGGAACCCACGGCGACTCCTGCGAGCATTCCCTTTTCCTTGGATCCCGCGGAAACACTCAGGATCACCACCATGAGTATCAACGTGAGGACCAATTCCAGAACAAACGATTGAAACAGACCGCCCGCGGGTTGCGTCGAACCAAGCGAGACGTGATCGGGAAACATACTCTTGAGCAACAGGCTTGCGAGAATAGCACCCGCCATCTGGCTCGCCATGTAGGGCCCCAACCATCTCCCATCGAACCGTTTTGCAAGAAAAAAACCGAGGGTCACCGCAGGATTCAAGTGGCAGCCCGAGATATCCCCGAGCGTGTAGATCATCGCCAGCACGATCAGGCCAAAGGTCAGCGCGATGCCGACATGGGTGATCGTACCGCCGCTGGCATCGTTGATCACAATCGCTCCCGTTCCCGAAAACACCAGGGCGAACGTCCCAAACAGTTCTGCGATCAATTTTCGGAGATCGTTATTCATCCAGCACCTCGACGGAAACTCCCGCACCGGCTTCTCTGACTGACTTCTTCCCTTGAGCACAAACCTTGTTCCCAAAGAGACTTGACGCACCCATCGATGATGCGAGATCTGTAACCTGGATTTCACCCGCTCGGACTAGGGCATGCGGGAGTCGCAAACAGGCATCCTTGGCGAGGACCTTGAAAACGGATGCTAATCCGCGGGCCTGGATCGAGGACAGTCGAGGTCGATCTTTCAACTCCCATTTGGGACAGCAACCGCCCGACCCCTGAACCGCCAGTTTCTTTTTCATGTCTTCGGGTCACGTGCCGGGCTGGGATTCGCCGAAGACGCGGTTGCGATAGATGCGCAAGCCGGCCAGGCCGTGATAGAGACCGCCGCATTCGAGGTCTTCGCCTTTGGCGGCTTCGAGCATTTCGCACAACCTGCGGACGCTCTTCTCGATCCATGGCTTGCGCAGCTCATCCTTGTCCAAGGCGTAGGCCAGAACTTCCAGTGTGTGTCCAGTGGTTCCGATGCGTGAACTGAGGTCGGAGCTGGTGCCTGGTCGGCTGGTGTAGTTGGTTGAAAACGTGCCGTCTGAGTTTTGGTAGCGCCGCATGATGTCGACGGTTTCTCGGAGTTTGTTTTGCGCCTCAAGCCATCCGCCGGTAAAGTTCATGTTTCGGCGTTTCCAGTAGTTCACCGCGTGGGCCAAGCCCATGGCGCGATGCATGCCGCCGCATGGACTGGTGGTCAGGTCCTGTTTGGCCTCGAACGATACCAACGGTTCCAAAGTCCACGTGTTGCCATCGGCCGCTTTCCATTCGTAGTCGTCGGGAAAGAGATTGGTGAGGGCGATCAGAGTCCAGCTGTATTCGCGGTATGGATTATTGGGAACTTCCCATTGAGCGGTTCGTCCCCAGTCTTCCAGCGTCGCTGCCGTCCCGTCGAGCAGGATCGGCAAATCGAGGGGAGGTTGGGTCTGCGACAAATACCCGAGGAATTGATCCACATGTCCTTGGCCCTCGTAGCTCCCCGCCTGGACGCTCGCATTGACGAGCGGACGCTTGGTGGTGGGATGCGTGCCAACGGCGGCCAGATCCCAGCCTCGCATCGCTCCGCCTCCGAGCAGATGTTCGAACGCGAGAACGCGTGCTGGGCCAACTTGCAGCGGCAGATCCAGGCCGTAGGCAACCGATCCGTGGGCCACTTGCCAGGCCGCATTTCGTTCGGTCGACAAGATGCGTCGGTCGCGATTGTAAGCAAGCGTCCTGTCGATCAAGCTTTGCAGCGATTCCGTGGATTGGCTCGCCGGGTTCTCCGCTGTATTCTTGTCCGGGGATGCGACCTGAATCGCAGACGGCTGGCATCCAACCCAACTGAAAACACCGACCGTTCCAGAGAGGGCGGCGAGGGCCCACACGACGGGGCGAGCGAGCGACAAGCGACGAGTTTCGTCCATCCAGTTTTTCATGATTTCAAGAGTTTAATCGTATTCTTCGATTTCGTCATGCCAGGAATCGCTCATCCTCAGGGGCAAATCTCCCGCTTGGCGAATGTCGATGCGTCCACTATCGTTCACCGTGGAAGATATCGTTGTATCTCAGGGGGGAAGTCATGGGATTCGTAGAACTCGGGGTAAACATCGATCATGTCGCGACGGTACGCCAGGCGAGGCGGACGGTGGAACCCGATCCGGTCGCTGCAGCCGTTTTTGCGGAATTGGGTGGGGCGGACAGCATCACCGTTCATCTGCGAGAGGATCGGCGTCACATCCAAGACCGCGATGTTCGCTTGTTGGCGCAGACGATTCGAACCAAAATGAATTTCGAGTTGTCGATTGCTCCTGAAATTGTCGGCATCGCCTGCGAGGTTCGCCCCCACCAAGCGACCCTCGTTCCAGAGAAGCGGGAGGAAGTCACAACAGAAGGCGGGCTCGACTTGCGACCGCGGTCCGTGGCGCTTCGGGAAGCGATCCAGCGCCTTTGCGATGGCGGGGTCGCGATCAGCCTGTTCATCGATCCCGATCGAGAGCAAGTAGAGATCGCCAAAGAACTCGGCGCCGAAGCGATCGAACTCCACACAGGCCAGTATGCATCATCCCACGGTTCGGAACAGCGTCGGGAATTGGATCGCCTCATTCACGCTGGTCAGCTCGCCGTGGATCTGGGGCTGCGCCTCCATGCAGGCCATGGTCTGACCTACTCGAATGTCCTTCCGGTCGCGTCGATTCCGAGCATGTTCGAGTTGAATATCGGTCACAGTATCGTGTCGCGGGCTGTGCTGGTCGGCATGCAGCAAGCGGTCGCCGACATGAAACGCCTGCTCGTCATGGTATAGGTGCGCTGAGATGCCTTCGCCGATTCAAGCTGAATTCCCACGATCCTCGCCGAGTTGGCAGATCCTGCTGCGCCGTTATCAGACCACCTTGATCGCGGGGATTGCGGTCTTGGCCATCGTCGTTCATTTGGTTTTGAGATTCGGGTTGTCAGCATCTCCCTTCGTCCAACATATCCCGTTATGGATCGCGCTCTTGCTGGGCGGAGTGCCGATGGTATGGGAGTTGGCGTGCAAGATGTTCAACATGGAATTCGGCGCCGATTTTCTTGGCGGCATTTCGGTGATCACATCGGTGGTTCTCGGCGAATACCTGGCAGGGACGATCATCGTGCTGATGCTCTCGGGAGGTGAAGCCCTCGAAGCTTACGCGATGGCGAATGCAAAAAGCGTTCTTGCGGCATTGGCCAAGCGCATGCCCAGCACCGCCCACAGGCAGCGAGGCTCGAGCCTGGAAACCGTCCCACTCGATTCGATCGCGGTAGGGGATGAACTGGTCATTTTCCCGCACGAGGTCTGTCCAGTCGATGGACGTGTTTCATCCGGACATGGAGTCATGGACGAGTCGTATTTGACCGGCGAACCTTTTCGAATCACGAAGACCGTGGGTTCTGAGGTGATTTCCGGTGCGATCAACGGCGATACGGCTCTGACAGTTCAAGCCATCCGTCCTCCGTCCGATTCGCGTTACGCCAAGATCATGGCGGTGATGCGAGAATCCGAGCGAACTCGACCTACGATGCGGCGCTTGGGGGATCAGATCGGGACTTGGTTTACCCCCATGGCTTTGGCGGTCGCAGGTCTCGCGTGGTGGTGGACCGGCGAGTCGACTCGCTTTCTGTCGGTTCTCGTGGTCGCAACTCCCTGCCCACTGCTGCTGGCCATTCCCATCGCCATCCTTGGGTCCATTTCCCTGTGCGCCAGTCGAGCAATCATCGTGAAAAGCCCGGTCGCTCTCGAGCAAGTCGTCCAGTGCCGGACGGCAATCTTCGACAAAACCGGCACGCTCACGTACGGCGAACCGACGCTGACGGAACAAGTCGTTGCGCCGAAGTTTCCGCGGCGCCGTGTGCTGGAATTGGTCTCGAGTCTGGAGCGGTATTCCAAGCATCCGCTGGCAAGGGCGATTGTTGCAGCAGCGGAGCTCGAGGGGATCCAGGCACTGCAAGTCGATAAAGTCAGCGAAGCTCCTGGTACGGGCTTGATCGGGACCGTGGAGGGCCAATCGGTCTGGGTGACCAGCCGGCGCAAGATCGACGCGGATCATGTCCAGGGACTGGAACACTTGAACCCGGCCGGCGATGGGTTGGAATGCATCATCGTCATCGACGGAACGTATGCAGCCGCATACCGCATGCATGATGCTCCTCGGTCCGACAGCCGCGCGTTCGTAGAGCATTTGTCGAAGCATCACGGCATCGATCGCGTCATGATTGTGTCAGGCGATCGGGAATCGGAAGTACGTTACCTGGCCGATCAAGTCGGGATCCACGAGGTGCTCGCGCAGCAATCTCCCGAGCAGAAGCTGACGATTGTTCGAGATGCAACGGCTGCGGCTCGATCGATGTATGTTGGCGATGGCATCAATGACGCGCCCGCGATGATGGCTGCAACCGTCGGAATCGCGATCGGAGGAACCAGCGATGTCACGGCCGAGGCCGCCGATGTCGTGGTGATGGACAATACGCTCAAGCGGGTCGACGAGTTTCTGCATATCGGTCGGCGGATGCGATCCATCGCATTGCAAAGCGCGCTGGGGGGGATGGCGCTCAGCGCGATCGGGATGATCATGGCGGCCGCGGGATGGTTGTCTCCGGTCAGCGGGGCGATGGCTCAAGAAGTGATCGACGTTCTCGCGGTTTTGAACGCGCTGCGGGCTGCCTGGCCCCCGCGGCTGATGTCGCATATCTAGCGAACCCGTTACTCGTCGAACTTCGATCGCCAGGCCACGAAGCGGTCGAACCACGATTGGATCGACGCCTTTTGAGCAGGCGTTGTCGCCAGCTCGATGGCTGTGTTGATTTCGCGGCGGGCATCGACTTTTTGGCCGCTTCCGTGCAGGCTCATGCCCATGACCAAATGCGCCATGGGGAATAGGGGATTGAGGCGCAGCAGCTCGCGGCAGTCCGCTTCCGCTTGATCCCATCGACCAAGAGTCACACCTGTCAACATGCGTCGCGCGAGGTAATCATGCGAAGTTGGAACCTGGGCGATCAGTTGGTTGAGGGAATCAAAAGCCAGTTCTGGTTGATTGACGGCATCGGCGATATTGGCCACTTGGGCGAGAAGCTTCTCGCTCTTGGGGGAATGTTTGAGTCCCTCTTGGGCTGCGGCGAGCGCCGCTGGCATATTGCCGCTCCACTTTTCCGTTTCGCTCAGCGCGAGCCACGCGTCGATGTCATCGGGCCATCGCTGAAGCGACTGTGTCAGTTGAGTCCGGGCTTTCTCGAGGGCTTCCTTGCGAAAGGCGGACGTGGGGGCTTGCCGGCCTGCGAAGCGGGAGAGGGCGATTCCCAAATCGCGGTCGATCTCAGAATCATCGAGACCTTCGCGAGCGTAGAGTATCAGAGGTATTTCGGAGACATCAAAGTTCCCTTTCGCATCCTGAACGCTTGGGTCGCGACGAATGCGATGGTCCGTCAAGCTGGTATGGGGAATATTCGAGCTCGAACTCTTGGGCATGTGGCATGCAATGCAGCTGTCGTCTTTGGATCGCCGTGTTTCAGCCGGGGCGTTGCACCCTCGATCGACATGGCAATTGATACAATGTCGGTTGTAGAACCCATCCGACGTCGAGGCGTCCGGGGACTGATGCGGATCGTGGCAACTGGTACACAGCAGTTTGTTGCCTGAAGGCATTGTGCACTTGGCCAAGGCCGATTGATCGACATGGCTGACCGCTTTGTTGCGAAACGGCGCCTCCGGATGGGCGAGGACGGCGGTGGCAAAGTGCTCGTAGGGCAAGCCCGGCCGAAACTCGCTCTCGCTGCGACCACGTCGAACAATCCGTTCCTTGCCGCTCAGATGGCATTGGGCGCAAATCGACATCTGCAAGGATTCGGACAGATGGGCTGGGTTGACGATCGAGGTGTCGATCTTTCCTTGAGCCATGTCTTTCCATGTCCCCTCCCGTTGTTCGTTGACATGCAACTCGCCCGGTCCGTGGCATCGTTCGCAACCGATCGCCAACTGCGTCGATTGAATCGATTCGCGATAGCGATTGACCGTTCCTGCGCTGGCGTCATGCTGCTGGACATGGCAGTACAGGCATTCCGACACAATCGGGCGTTGGGTGGCAAAGCCCAAATCAAAGCCCGGGGAAACATCCCAGCGATGATTCGTCGAATACCAGCTGATCGGTGATTGCCACACGCAATCCCCTTCGATCGACAGGTACGATCTTCCCCTTGTGCCCGAACCGATCGTGATTTGTGCGGGAACATCGATGGGAACGAGTGTCGAACCATCCGACAGCGTGGCTGAGATGCGATGGAGCAGGCCGGCCTCTTGGCGAACGACGTTGAGCTCGTAGGGACCAACACGAAACGGGTTTTTTGCCTCGGGACCGTATTCCTCGAGAGTATCGGAACCCGCGACCATGGCCGAACGCCCCATCGGATGTTGATGGTAGGTCCCGCAAATCGCTTCGTGACATTCGGCGCACGCGCCATCCCCGACATAGCGCACCTGAGGTTGGGTGTTGCGGTAGATTGACTTTGCGATTTCATCGATGCTGGCTTGCGCCGGGGGCGCCTCCTTTGCAGCCTCATTCGTCGATATTTCGCGATCGGCGGATTGGGCGGTATCCGTATCGCGCCGGCCTATTCCCGCGACGTACCCAAGTACGGCCGAGAGAGCCAACAAACCCAACACAACGCCCCACCAATTTCGCATGAAGGAAATGCAGCTTTCAAGAATTCAGAAGCGTATTCGCCGTCGATCATCGGGGAAAACAAGACCGCGCTATTGTTCCCACCGCGACTTTTATTCCCGCAATGGATTGATCAAGTATAACCGAACGAGCAAGCGACCCAAATGCATTCTTTAGCCGGATTGGCGGGAATCCGATGGCGCGGTTTGGAGCCACTCGTGGATCGAGCAGCCCAGCAACAGAGAAAAGGCGGTAATCAGGAACATGATTGCCGCAGAACTCAGGCCACCCTTGAGGATCGATGCCATCGCATTGGTTCGGATTCCCTGGACCAAGTCGGGCCATAAGGTCGAATGGATGAGTTGAGCCCCGGCGGTAAAGGTCGTTACGACGATGAACCCCATCGGGAGAATGGTGACCCAGGCATATCGGCCCCGCCCTTGGCGAAACAGCCAGGTCGTGACGATGCACAAGGCCATACCTGCCAGCAACTGGTTGGCGATCCCGAACATCGGCCAAATGGTTTGAATCGACCCCGTCCAAATCAAGCTTCCCCATCCGAGTGTCACCAGCGCGGACGTCAACCACACGCCGGGCCACCAATCCATCCGACGAAACTTGGGGAAGGCATTTCCCAAGACCTCCTGCAGCAGAAATCGCGCGATGCGCGTGCCGGTATCAATGGTTGTGAGAATGAACAACGCCTCGAACATGATGGCGAAGTGGAACCAGTACTTGATCAAGCCATCGAGGGATACAGCGCTGGTGACTTTGGCGGTGGCTTCGGACATGATTTGAGCCATGCCCACCGCCAGCGTGACGGCGCCTCCCGTGCGGCCTCGCAAGGTTTCGCCGCCGACCTGTGCTTCGATGCGATCCAAGTGATCGATATCCGCGTGCATCTTGGTCAGCGTGTCGGCGTATTTCTCCACCTTCGATAAATCGATGTTGATCGCCCAGTAATCTCCCTCCGGCATCGCCGCCGCCGCGATCAGAGCGCAGACGGCAACCATCCCCTCCATCAACATGGAACCGTAACCGATCATTCTCAAATCGGTTTCTGAGCTGGCCATCTTGGGAGTGGTCCCCGAAGAGACCAGTGCGTGGAATCCGGACACCGCGCCGCACATGATGCAAATGAACACAAACGGAAAGATCCCTCCAACAAAATAGGGGCCACCTCCCCACGCAAAGTGCTCGTTGACCGCAGGGGCGTTGAGTTTGGGGTTGGCAAGCACGATTCCCAGCATCAAAACGATGATCGTGCCTATCTTCAGAAAGCTCGAAAGATAATCGCGCGGGCACAGGAGCAACCACACGGGGAGGACCGATGCAATGAAGCCATAGAGGCAAATCGCCAGGATGGTGCCGTCGCGGGAAAAGAGGAAATAGGGCTCCGCCCACGAACCCGGGACCCAGCTGCCGAGGAAGGTTGCCAGCAAGACACCTGCTGCGCCGAGGATCGATGCTTCGACCACGCGGCCTTTGCGGAACCGATACATGTACAGGCCCACCAAGAGAGCGATCGGAATCGTGCAGGCGATCGTGAACGTTCCCCAAGAGCTTCCCCGCACAACCTCCATCGATTTGGGTGGGATCGTCAGCGTGTTGTCCGAAGCACCCTGGGCGCTGGATCCCTGGGCGCTGGATCCCTCGGAGGGAATCTCGATGGTGAAGGGTTCCGATCGTCGCACCGAAACGCCGCTGGGAAAGAGGACCGAAGCGCCGCGCGCGACCTCAATTCGTTCAACATTCTTGGCAACCGGAGTGCGAATCAATTCTCCGGGGTATGCGATCACGCTTCCGGGTGCCATGGGGACGCGTTCCCCGCCGAGGGCTTTGACTACCACGACCCCCAAACCGGCTAAGGCGATGATGACAATGAAGAGGATTGCGATCGAAATCAACATTCCGAGTTTCGGCCCCATCATTTCCCGCGCGATTTGAGCCAGCGACTTGCCGTCGTGCCGCACGCTGGCGGCGAGGACGAGAAAATCCTGGACCGCGCCCGCCAGGCAGACGCCGATCACCAGCCAGATCAGACCAGGCATGTACCCGAACTGGATCGCCAGGACGGGTCCGATGAGAGGTCCGGCTCCAGAGATTGCGGCGAAGTGATGGCCGAACAATATCCATCGATTGGTCGGATGGTAATTTTGTCCGTCATTAAGCCGGTGCGAAGGGGTCGCTCGCGAGGCATCGAGGACCGCCACGCGGGTGGCGAGAAAGGCGCTGTAATAGCGGTATGCGATCGCCATGAGCGCCAAGACTCCCAACAGCAACGGCATCGCGTGCATCAAGGGTGCAGTTCCTTCGGATCATGAGGAGGAAATAAACTGTGCGGGTCGCTTGCCCGTGCCCCGACGGACGGTACAGTATGAATCCTGTAACGCGATATCAGCTTAGCATTTGCGTTCCCTTCGTTGGGCGTCCGGACGCAGGATTCGACGACGAATTCGTGTCTCGGAGGAGGGCGGAGGAGGAGGCGGGAAACCGGATTCAGCGACCGAAGGGTAGACGGTCGGTGAGTTTGGACGTGATTCCGTGAGCGCGAGTGCGGGTTGTGCGTGGGTGCGTCGAGTGTGCGCTCGAACCCACGTACCTTCGACCAGGACGTCCGGGGGTAGGCGGAACCCAGTTCGTATAGTCCCTTTGTTTAGAGAGTGTTAGCTGAATGTCTTCGGAAAACAAATTCAAACTCGAGTACATTTGGTTGGACGGGTATCTACCCGAACCCAATTTGCGCAGCAAGACAAAGATCGTCGGCAAAGAGCCCGGCAGTCTTGCGGATCTCCCGATGTGGGGATTCGACGGCAGTTCGACCCAGCAAGCGGAAGGAAAGAGCTCAGACTGCTTGCTCAAGCCGATCGCTTTTTATCCGGACAGCACTCGCAAGAATGCTTTCCTGGTGATGTGCGAAGTGCTGCTCCCCAACGGCGACCCGCACCCATCCAACTTCCGCGCTTTGGTCGATGAGATGTCGGATCTGTGGATCGGTTTTGAGCAGGAGTATTTCTTCTTCGAGGATGGCCGTCCCCTCGGTTTCCCCGCCGACGGTTACCCCGGGCCTCAGGGCCCCTATTACACCGGCGTTGGATACAAGAACGTCGGCGATATCGCTCGGCAGATCGTCGAGGAACATATCGAAATCACTCTCGATGCCGGTATCGAAATCGAAGGAATCAATGCCGAAGTCGCGAAAGGTCAATGGGAATTCCAGATCTTCTCCAAGGGAGCCAAAAAGGCCGGGGATGACATGTGGGTTTCCCGCTACCTGATGATCCGACTGGCGGAAAAGTACGGTCTCGACATCGAGTTCTACTGCAAGCCGATCAAGGGAGACTGGAATGGTTCCGGGATGCACACCAACTTCTCGACCGAGCACATGCGGTCGGTCGGAGGAAAGGAATACTTCGAGAAGCTGATGGGAGCCTTTGAAAAGTACCGCGATGAACATATCGCCGCTTATGGTCCTGATAACCACCTGCGATTGACCGGCCTCCACGAGACCCAGTCGATCGACAAGTTCAACTACGGAGTCGCCGACCGCGGTGCTTCGATCCGTATCCCGCACAGCTTCATCAACAGCGGCTACAAGGGATACCTCGAAGATCGTCGCCCCAACTCGCAAGCCGATCCCTACAAGATCGTGTCGCGATTGGTCAAGACGATCCGTTCGGTCGGCTAGGTCGGTCCGTAGGTGCCGTGAGCGAACACGTTCCGCTCGACGGATGGACAGATCGCGAATTCGAAGGCGTCCCCAAGCCGGGACGCCTTTTTTTATAGGCCATGCTTGCTGGCAAAGGCGACGAATTGTTTCCAATCGAAGGGGAGCAGATCATGCTCCCCTTCCCGCAGGTGGTAGCCGATCGATCCACCGATGGAGCGATTGACTTGGGGAAGCTTCGTTGCCGTCAGTCCCTCCTTGTGGAACAGTTCATATGCAGGCGCTGCGTAATACCCCGACAGCAACTCGCCGAGGGGATCGGCCCAGCGGTCGAGGCTTGCGCTGGCGATGTAGACAGGACGCGGTGCGATGGCGGCGATCAGTTGGTGCTGGTCAAAAGGCATCGTCTCTTCGGCATCGTTGTAGACGCGGAAGTTCCGATTGAACCAGTGGGGGAACGATCGGTTGATGGCCGCGACCGATTCTCCGTAGCAGCGTTTGCTCAGCGCTGCGCCGCCGCATCCTGAATTGTTGGAAACGACCAGCCGGAACCGCGTGTCGTTGGCCCCGGCCCACAGGGCGGTCTTTCCGAGCCGGGAATGCCCGACAACCATCAATCGCTCGGGATCGATCCCGTCGATCTGCGCAAGTGCATCTGCCAGCCGCGACAATCCCCAAGCCCAGGTTGCGATGGTGCCCCAGCGTTCCGGATGCTCGTTTGAACAACGAAATTCGGGAAACAGGGCGTGCACCCCGTTTTCGAAGCCATCGTCGTAATCGGGATCGATATCGCAGTAATGGGCCGTCGCGACCGCATAGCCGGATCCGACGATATCGCGGATTGGCCATCGCTCTTCTTGGTTGGCGCGACTGGCTTCGGTAGCTCGGTGGTCGACGACGCCGGGATGTCTGGCATCGCACCAACTCGTCGTGATTCGGACGTTGGGATCGTCGCTGGTCGATTGATTTCCCCGAAAATTCAAACCGAGAAAGCAACCGACGGGTTTCGCGTCCGCGGGAGACCAGACCAACAAATCGACGCGTACCGACCGACCGTTGCGAGCCAACGTAACGGCGTACTGCCGGCGTCGGATCGACCCATCGACTCCGTGGCTATTGGTGTAGTTGCCGTCGTCGATCTTCTCGAGTTTCCGTTCGACGGTCTCCGAAGGCGCAAAGCCATACTCATGCGTCGCCAGAAGGTTCAAAAGATAGTTGCGCTGTTTTGGCCAATCGTCTGAGCGTTCAATTTGCTTGCCGTCCGGTCCTTCGAGCACGTGGGGCAACGAGAATTGCGGCACGAGCGATTCGTCGTAGTTGGGAGGGCGAATTTGAGACATGGCCGTTGCTGGAAGGGAAGTGAGAAGGGCTATCGCCCAAAGGGTGCTGCGCAATGTCATGATTCTTTCCAAGGATCGACTTGTTCACTTTCACTCGATTCTTTCCTGGGCTGTTCGGCCAAGACGCGCGGCGGCGTTTCAACTCGGCTGATCATCGTATCGCGCGAAGTGAGCAACGCGTTGATCAATAGAACAAGTCCGGCTGAGGTCAACAACGCAACCCATGCGAAGAATGCCTCGGAACTCATATTCGCTCCCAGTTCGCTGAGCGTCCACATCGGATTGATAAAGCAGTACCAATCGTACACCATCTCTCGAAAGTTGCTTGCGATAAGACTTCCCATCAAGGAGACGAGGATACCTAAGGTCAGCATCACGAGCATCGAGGCAAAAGCCAGGAGGATTCGAGACGCTCGTGTTTTACGAAAGAAAGCCAGGAGCATCAGTCGAACGAGCCCCAAATAGAGGGCGAGGTAACTACCCAGGGCAGAGATATAGAACCAAGTCTTGGTCTGGAAGGATAGGTTTACCGAGATCATGGGAAAAATCCCATTCCAGGAAGAGGTCAAAAGGAAAATCCCAAGCCATGGGCCGAAAAACGAGAGGATTACCAATAAATACGCGGGTCCAGCGCCCGGATTGAACCAGGTCAAAAACAGGCGGCCAAAGTAGGAATCGGGAAGCGTCCTTCGCGCGCGGTAAGTGACGATGCCGCTTTCCCCCATCATCATCCCGCCCGTAATTCCCCAGTGGATCCAACTCAACGTCGCTACAATCAAGATAGAGTCGTTGAAGAGGGTCTGGTCAAGATTCTTGGTCAAAACGAGGAACACCCCAACAATGACAATCGCCATGCCAACGACGAATACAGCGACACGAACAGGAGTCGAACGGTTTGCGCTCGGCATATCGATCGAACTCCAGGCGCATCGCAATGCGATCCATGCGTAACCTCCAAGGAATAAACAGAAGACCGCCACTGCTGTCCAGCCTGGTTCATCAAGGCCCTGAAAACTGAGGCATGTCCAGATGAACGGAAACATGCACACGATTGCAAACAATTGCAACAGCACGAGGAATACAGAAAACTTGATCTGCAACGTTCGGCTACGGCCAATCGATGCCATGAGAATCGATATCGAGCAAAGAAACATGCTGACCGCTCCATTCACCAACAGGAGCGCAGCGATCGATTCGAGCGTCACTCCCTGCAACAGATAGGTTAACGCGATACAGGGAGCGAGAATCGACAGATACACCGTCAACTGCAAGGCTGCGACACTGAGTTTGCCGTAGACGACCTGCTTGGGGGACAGCATCGACAACGACAATGTTTCAAAAGTCCCATCCTCCAGTTCCGAGGACATGGAACGAAACGCTACCTGCGGAATGACAAGCAGCGATGGGAGCATCAAAATGACTACGTAGCCGAGCAGGAATGACGAACCGTCCGAGTCGTAGTAGACGTTCGGAATGCTTGAAATTACGGCGATCAAAGTCCATGCAATTGTAAAGATGATCAACAGCATGAATGTCCACGAAAACTGCTTGCTCTTGAGAGCCTGTCGCGTCTCTTTGACGAGAATGGGATTGAGCCAACGGCTGGCCTGGATCAATCGCCGGTCCCAAGGGGTATCGCCGTCGATAAGGAGTCGAATGGCATCCTCGTGGGACTGTTGCAAGGGATCGGAAATGGCCGAGTCGCTCATTGCACCGCTCCCGTGGTGATCTTCATGAAGACATCTTCGAGCGACTCGCGATGCGCTAGAAATTCAAGCAGATCGAAACCGGATACGACGATAAATCGAAGCAGCATCGCTTGGGCCGATTCGTCTCCGTTCAGATCGAGATGGATCCAAGTGCCGTGCGTTTGGAGATTCTGTACATCTGGACGCTGAGCGAGCAATTCCGACAGTTCGGCATGTCGGCTCGCGGGCCGCAATCGCACGCGGAGAGCGCCCTTGATCGATCGATAGATATCTTCGACACTCCCCACCGCCAGCAAGGTGCCCCTCTCGATGATCCCGACCTGATCGCACATCTCCGCCAACTCGGTCAGAATGTGGGAAGAAACCAGGATAGCAGTTCCCTCGGATGCCAGTTGTCGAATCAGTTGCCGAAGCTCGATCCTCGCCCGGGGGTCCAATCCATTGGCCGGTTCGTCCAAAATGAGGACCGATGGGCGATGGATCATCGCGCGGCCTAAACTCAGTCGTTGCCGCATTCCCTTGGAGAGCCCCGTGATCGACTTGGAGGCAATTTTGTCTAGACCTGTAAAGGAAAGCGTTCGCCGCAACGCATCGTTTCTCTCCCTGCCCACCAAACCGTACGATCGCGCAAAGAAATCGAGATACTCGACGCAATTCATATTGGGGTAGAGCGATGAGCTGTCCGGCATGAAACCCAGTCGTCGACGCACCATGTCGGGATCATTGATGACGGAAAAGCCATCGATCAAGGCGTCGCCGTAGCTCGGCAATTCCAGTGTTGCCAAGATTCGCATGCTCGTCGTCTTGCCCGCGCCGTTGGGCCCGATAAAACCGAAGACCTGCCCTCGGTATACATCGAACGATACATCATTCACCGCCTTGGTCGATCCGAAGAATCGGTGGACTCGCCGCAACTCGATCATGGGCAGTTCGCTGGCGGCATGCACGATCATGGGAAGAAGGAACCTCTACCGTAACGGCTCATAATCTTTGGGGGCAATTTGCTGTTCCGGAAGTCGATCGGTGGCAAATGGGCTGACGCTCACCTCCACCGACTCGCGAGCCATCGCTTCGATCACCCCCAGCGGCAAGAGCAATGCAAATGCGATCGCGAAGAGAAGGAACGTGGCGGCGATCATCGCCAGACAAACGGACAGGGCGATCGAGACCGCGCTGTCCGCATTGCGGATGGCGTAGACCAAGACCGACATGCACGCCGCAACGATCACGGTGGCCAACAGCAGATTCCGGACCCCGAACTGACCGCTCATGATGGAATCTTGGACCCCAGCTTAACAAGCGGGACGGATTCGACCGTTGGGCTCGCGTTGCAGCCATCGCAATGACCGCAAGGATTTCGGCTTGCAACGCCCTGCGGATTCCACCCGAACCAGTCGCCAGCGCGCCGCGCGACGGCTCGAACCGCCACCGCCGCACATGCAGTCACAATGATCGAAACAACCAGCCACTGCACCATAGGGGTTTCTTTAGGGTTTCTTCCGCCGAGGAATCACGACAACGTACCCGATGCCCTTGCACTTGCCACGACTCCTTCCTTGAGAGGTACAAGTGCCGGCCTTGAAATTGTACCACAACAGCCCCAAGATTCGACTTCCCCTGGCCAACATAGCGTGTAAAGTGGTCGGTGTTTATCGGGAGTCATTCGTTCAAGGAGTCAATGGATTGATGTTTCGAATCTGGATTGCCGCTATCCCCGTCTGGCTGTCGTTTTCGACTCTTGGATTCGCGCAGGCCGAGTTTCGTTGGAAGTTCCGGCCGGGAGAGACCAAGACCGTCGAGATGAAACAGGAAATCGTCCATGAATTGAATGGCCAACGAACCGAAACGATCCAGACCCTTCGTCTGCGCTGGCACGTCGGAAAAGTGGCCGAGGATGGGACGGCTGACGTGGAGCAATCGGTTCTCCGTTTGAAAATGAGCCTGGCCGGCAAACCTCTGATCGACACCGACGATCCGGAACCCCAGGAAGACGATACACCCGTGGCTGCGAGATTGCGGTCCCTGATGCGTGTTCGTTTCACGGCCGAAACCACGCCTCGAGGCGAGATCGTCCATGTTCGATTCGAACCCGAGATCCTCGATCGCTTGCGCGATCAACTCGGGCTCGACGAAAAGACCGTGCGAGAGACTTTTGCCCAGGAATCCTTGCTGTTTCCGATTCGAGCGCTGGACGTGGGAGCTACATGGACATCGACTGCGCAGAAAACGCTCGAAGGTATTGGAGATGTCATTACGACCACCATTTACCAATACGTCGGCGACGAGGATATCGATGGAGTCACCCTCAGCAAATTCAAAATCACTCCTTCGTTTCAATTGTCCGAATCGGCTCGTGCCTTGGCAAAACAAGAGGGGGACAGCACCCTATGGTTCAATCATGAACGAGGGGAACTGGTTCGGTCGGTATCCAATCAGTTGTTCGAGATCAAGAAGAAGGACGGAAATGCTGAAAACGTCCAGCGAAACTCGGTGAAGACCTCTCTCGAATTCTTCGATGCCAAGCCAGACGAGGGAGCGTCGGGCAAGTAGTCCGAGCACTCGGAGCTTTAGGGCCGTCGCAGATACCCCCGCTCGCGCAGCCATGCCTCGGCTTGGTCGGTCCACTGCGTCGATGGCTTGTCGGTGCGACGATGGCCGTATCCGTGACCGCCGGCAGGAAACAAGTGCAAGGAGCATGGAATCTTCAGGCGATTCAATTCCATCGCCGGGACAAGAACATTTTCGCAACCGAGAGGATCATCCTGAGCCATGGTCAGGAACATCGGCGGCGCGTCTCCCGGAATTTGAAACGATTCAGCGAGCTTGGTCCGATCCTTTGCATCGACCAGATAGGCGGGGTAGATGAGCATGGCGAAATCGGGACGAGGGGTCAACGCATCGGCCGAGTCGACGTCGCCATAGGTGATCTTGGCAAAACTTGTGCTGATCAGTCCGCATAGGTTCCCCCCTGCGGAATACCCGAGGCATCCGATGCGCTGGGGGTCGATGCCGAGCGACGCGGCTTGGGATCTCAGAAGGTTCAGGGCTCGCTGAGCATCTTGGAGAGGTGCTTCGTGCGGCGGACGCCCCTCGCGGCGAGGGACCCGATACTTGAGAAGGGCTGCCGTGACCCCAATCGAATTCAGCCATTGGCAGGTTTCGGTTCCTTCCAGGTCCATGGCCAGAATGTTGTAACCGCCACCTGGACAAACCAGGACCACGGCACCGGTTTTCTTCTCGGAGGCGGGTTGGTAGATCGTGAGAGTCGGGGTTTGCACGTTGGCTAATCGGATGACGCGTTCGCCTGCGACCAAGCCGTCGGTGGGCTTGGTGGAATCGCTTTCCTCGGGCAATGTTCCGACCTCTCCCGGAGCCGATGCGGGCCAAAGGCGCAGAATGAGATTTTCCTGGGCATGCGCAGTGCCCAGCCACAAAAATCCGAGGAGCCAGCCGAAGCCTGGCAATGCAACGCGGCGCAGGATCATGACCTATCCTCGTTTCGGTTTCATCGCGACGTTTACCCAGATCGAGTTTTTGGAGGTTCCGCAGTTCATTTGCCCAAATCGGCCAGCATTTCGCTCATCTCTGCTGCTGCATGCAAGTTGTCTTGCTTGCGGGCTTCATCGATCCCGTCCCGAAGGACGGTGCGGGCTTCTTCGATTTGATCGAGCTCGGCCAACTGTTGAGCCGCCATAAAATAGGCGGCTACGTATTTTTCTTCGGGGTCATAAGCCAGGGCTCGCAGCATCCGAATGCTTTCGGCGTGGTTCCCCTCTTTGCGAAGCTCCATCGCCAGCGAGTATCGCAAGAACGCGTCGTGCGGATCTTCGTTCAACATCGCTAGGATTTTCTCTTTACGGCTCATGCTGAGGTTCTCCTGGACCGACATGGTTTTTCAACCGCGTTGGTTGAACGAGTAGGAGCCGGGCTGACGGATCTCGACCGGAGGCGCCTCTCCCCACGCCAGCGTATCGGGGACCAAGGACATCTTGCTCTCCTTGATATCGTCCCATCGAATGACTTCGCCCGAGTAGGCCGCCTCGCGTCCCATGATGGCCATCAACGTGCTCTTGCACATGTAATCGCCGTTGTTGATCGGGGTCCCCTCGCGGATCGACTTCATCAATGCAACGTGCTCGAGGTAGTACATGCTCGGCTTTTCACCTGTAAACTTCCAGGCGTTTTCGCCTGTGATTTCATTAGCCAAAACGCGAGCCGTTCCCTTGGTGCCAAAGACGTAATCCTCGGTTTCATTGAAGCAACCGGGCATTTGCCGCGTGGCCGCATAGGTGCGCGTCCCGTCGGCCCATTGGTACACGACATAGAAATGGTCGTAGATATCCCCGTACTCGGGCTCCGTGCGGACCTGGCGTCCACCCAACCCATAGCAAAGAACGGGGGGGGTGTCGTTGTGCAACCACAGGGACTTGTCGAGCGAGTGGATGAACTGCTCGACGATGTGGTCGCCGCTGAGCCAGCGGTAATACAACCAGTTCATCACCTGCGTATGCATCGGCGACCACCAGTCCTTCGGTTCGCGGATCCAAAGGGTGCCGGCGAGGTAATTCTCCTGAATCGAGATGATATCGCCGATAGCTCCGTTGAGAATCTTTTCGATGGTCGCTTTCACGCCGTAGTCGTATCTCCAGCACAATCCCGAGACGACCGAAAGCCCCTTCTCTTTGGCGGTTTGAGACGCAGCCATCACGCGTCGCACTCCAAGGGGGTCGACGGCCACAGGCTTTTCGCAGAAGACATGCTTGCCCGCGGCGACCGCAGCTTCCATTTGCATCGGACGGAAGCCGGGTGGCGTGGCGAGGAGGACGACATGGATATCGGTTTCCAAAAGCTTATGCATAGCATCCCAGCCGGAGAAGCACTGGGAGTCCGGCACAGCAAATTGATCTCCGAGAGCTCGCTTGAGGTTCTTCTTTGCGCCATCCAAGCGGTCGTCCGTGATTTCGGCGATCGCGGTCAAACGGCATCCGGAATCGGCGTCCATCGCATCTTTGGCCGCACCGGTGCCTCGCCCGCCAGCTCCGACCAAGCCGACCTTGATAATATCCGTTCCTTGCGCGTGGACGGAGCGTTGCAGGAAGCTGGCGGTGACGCCGGACGCCGCACCAGCCACGGTTGCCGCCTTGAGGAAATCTCGCCGAGACGATGGGCTGGAGGTGGTGCTGCAATCAGAATGGAGGGACGTTGGCGAGAGGGTTGGATTCGTCGGGACGGGGAGTTTTGCTGCAGAAGACATGGAGGCGGGACCTTGTACGGGTATCGTTTTGGGTGGGAAAGCGTATCTTGACATTCTCCGCGTTGCGACATCGAGCGGTCGCTGAGCGATCCGGCGGACGCGACGCGATTCGTTTATAACCCAAGCTCCACGACATGCAACACAGGCCACCCCCACTCTCGGATCGAAATCCGCAATTCTCGCCTCGCTCACGTTTCTGCGAACCTGCCGATGCGGCGCGGCTGGAGGCGGCCTTGGCTACGCCTTTTCCTATCGAGTTGGAGATCGGGTCCGGAAAAGGTTTGTTTCTGACTCAAGCTGCGCAACAACAATCCGATCGCATGTTCATCGGCTTGGAATTGGCCACGAAGTACGCGCGCGATGCCCAAGCGAAACTCGACCGCCTGGGAATCACCAATGCCTGCTTCATCGCTTGCGACGCGGTCGCCGTGATCGATCGGGATGTGCCCGAGACTTCTCTGGCTGCGGTGCATGTTTATTTTCCCGATCCCTGGTGGAAATCCAAGCACAAGAAACGCCGGGTGCTGAGCGATGAAACCATCATGAATATTCAGCGGACCCTGGTCGCGGGTGGACAGCTTCATTTTTGGACCGATGTCTTGGACTACTACGAAGAAGCCGTTGCACGGATCATGGAACTGACCCGATTTGAAGGTCCCTTCTATGTGCCGGAGCCAGCTTCGACGCACTCGATGGACTATCGAACGCATTTCGAACGACGAACGAGGCTCAATGGGCTCCCCGTCTATCGAGCACGATTCAAAAAACCATGAGCCAAGTCGAGCGATATGAATACACCGCGCCGTCGATGGGGACGATTCTCAAGATCGCGGTGTATGCAGAGAACGAACAGCGAGCGCAGGAGGCAATCGATGCGGGGCTCGCGGAAATCGATCGGCTCATGCCGATCCTGAACAACTACGATCCCGGCAGCGAGATCTCGCGCCTGGTATCGCATGTGAACGATCCGGTGCGATTGAGCCCGGATCTGAGCGCTGTGCTGCGGCATGCGGAGCGTTGGCATCAACGATCCGAAGGGGCCTTCGATATCACCGTGGGACCGTTGACCCGAGTGTGGTCACAAGCCCGCCGCGATCGAACACCTCCCAATCCAAGCTCCCTCGACGCGGCTCGCTCGCGATCGGGTTGGCAACATGTTCGGTGGCTTGAGCGAGCATCGTCCGAGCGGGATGTCGCGACCGTGGAATTGCTGTTGGACGAAATGCGCATCGATGTGTCCGGAATCGCCACGGGATACATCATCGATCGAACTTTTGAAGCGATCCGCCAACGCGGGATCGAGTCGTTGTTGATCGATGTCGGCGGAGACATCCGCATCGGACGTGCTCCTCCAGGGGCGCCTGGGTGGAGAATCAGCATCGCAGGCTTGGGCAAGGACTCCCCCCTGTTGGCTCAACGGATGCTGGAGGATTGCGCGATCACGACCTCCGGGGATCTGAATCAGTTTGTCGAAATCGATGGGGTGCGATACAGTCATCTCATCGACCCGAGAACAGGCCAGCCGCTCACGCACCGGCAGAGCGTCACTGCGATTGCGTCAAACGCAATCGATGCGGATGCGGGTGCGACCGCGCTGTGCGTGCTGGGGATGGAGCGTTCGACCCATCTCTTCGGTGAATTGCCATTGTTGGAAGGGATACTGCTCGAATTGGGGATGGAGGACGCGTTGCTTCCGGCCCTGCGCTACCGTCATTTGATACGAGATCGCAATGCACCCTGATTTCATCGCTGTCGGCCGCTATGAGGACTAGCCATGTCAGAACCTCTATTACCATTGGATACGGCGACGAAGCTTGCGATTGAGCGGACGCGGGTTGCGTATGAACGGACCATCATGGCGGCAATACGCACCGCGACGTCGCTGATCACCTTCGGCTTTACGGTCCAGAGATTCTTCCAGTCTGACATCACGGGACGTCCGACCGCGGCCAAGTGGCTCGGCCCGTACGAGTTCGGGATCTTGATGATACTGATGGGCTTGGTGTCGCTGTTGTTCGCCTGGGTCGAGTACAGTCGCGACATGAAATCGATTCGGCGCATGGATCCCACGTTGCCTCGTTCGACGGCTGGCATCGTCGCAGCCATGCTGGGAATACTGGGATTGGTTCTCTTGATTCTGTCAGCCTTTCAAGTTTGATGCGAACGAAAGATCGACTCCAGGGGTGTCCTTCCCCGGATTGCTAGCGGATATCCAGTGATTTATCTTGCGTCGGGTCAAATCCCCGAATGGGTGGGTGGCGCGCGGGGGGGGGCCGAATTCGCGCTGGAAAGAGGCTTGGTGTTGCGGCGAGGCGCAACGAAGGAGCAAACTTGGTACAACAGTGGCATGCTCGCGAAACTGAAGACCTACTCCCTTGAGGGGATCGAAGCCATCCCGGTCGATGTCGAAGTCGACTTGTCTCCCGCACCGTTGCCGAAGACGGTGTTGGTGGGGCTGCCCGAGCAGGCGGTACGGGAGAGCACGCATCGCGTTGAACGGGCGATGGTCAATGCGGGTTTTATTCGTCCGCACGACCGGGTGGTCATCAATTTGGCCCCTGCGGAACTTCCCAAGCAAGCCGCGTCGTTTGATCTCCCAATATCCTTGGGTTTGTTGGTTGGCTCCAGTCAGATTTCATCCGAGCGGATAGCCCAGTACGCGGTGGTGGGCGAGTTGTCGCTCGAGGGGCATGCGCGTGGAGTGAAGGGTGCGTTATCGATGGCGATTGCGGCCGCCAAGCAGGATGGAATTCGGGGCTTGGTGGTTCCGACGGAGAACGCGCAGGAAGCGGCAGTGGTGGAGGACATTGAAGTGATCCCGGTTGCTTCGTTGACCGAGGCGGCAGCATTTTTTGGCGGGACATTGGATATCGATCCGGTTCCGTCCCGTTTGCAGGAGATCTACGACGCATTTTCCAAGTATGATGTCGACTTCTGCGATGTGCGTGGCCAGGAAATGGCGAAGCGAGCGATGGTCATCGCTGCG
The DNA here is from genome assembly GCA_046342615.1 of Planctomycetota bacterium. Taxonomy (GTDB): domain Bacteria; phylum Planctomycetota; class Planctomycetia; order Pirellulales; family Pirellulaceae; genus JBKCUI01. Next base: position 33,877 of record JBKDPB010000165.1, read on the forward strand.
GCAGCCGCTCATAATCTGCTGATGCTCGGGCCACCTGGATCTGGAAAGACG
>JBKDPB010000166.1:0-19741 GCA_046342615.1 Planctomycetota bacterium
AACCTGACCAACCACGCCTACTTCAACCTCGCGGGTCCCGGAAGCGGTACGATTTACAACCACTTATTGACGCTCGATGCCGACCAGTTTCTGCCGGTCGATGATACGATGATCCCGACGGGTCAGCTAGCGAGCGTCACGGGGACTCCGCTCGATTTCACCCAAGCCCACAAGATCGGGGAACGCATCGGCGAACTCAAGGCGACCAACGGATACGACCATTGTTACGTCGTTCGGGGCAAAGCGGGACAACTTCGCCGCGCGGCTTATGTCGTCGAGCCGACGTCCGGACGCTCGATGGAGATTCAAACCACGCAACCGGGTGTTCAGCTTTACACAGGGAATTTCCTGCAGGGCAATCCAGGCAATGCCAACTACAAGATGCACGAGGCGTTCTGCTTGGAAACACAGCATTATCCCGATTCCCCCAATCAAGCGAGTTTCCCGACTTCCGTCTTGAAACCGGGTGAAACGTTTCAGGAAGTGACCAAGTTTACTTTTGGAGTCGCGCCTTAGCCGTTTTCGCCAAGGATCTTCTCCGCGGCGCATACCAGCTGTGCCCAACGCTCCACCGCATGGCTGGTCGGAGTTTTTTGCGCGTCGGTGCGTCCGAAGCCGCGTTCGCTGATCCGGATCTCATCCGCCAATCGGAACAGGCCTTGATCGGCCTCGTCGGTGTTGTTGGTTTGGGGGACGGTGGTTTGGGGGACAGTGGTTTGGGAGTGGGGCCGTGATGGGCTCGTGGTCATGACCCGATGGATTGCCCACACGGCAGCCATTTCGGCGTCTGCGGCGTCGACGATCCCTCGAAACGAACCGCTGTCTACATAGAATTTGGCCATTTTTGACACTCCCTGTTCTTGCTGGCATCTTGAATCTGCTGGGCGACACAGCAATCTTCGGCAGGGGGAAGGACACGTTAGGTCCATCGCCCTATCAAAACGACGTCGAAGATCAAATAAAATGCATGTTTCCAAACAGTAGCTGACCGGACTGGTTTCACTCGGATGAGCTAGTGTTCGAACGGTTTCCGTGCTTGGAGGAAAGTTTCGAGATGCCCACATCGTTCTCAGTCCTGACCGAAAGTACCTCGTGCTCCCCGAAGATGGAAAAGTAAGCGTGATGGACGCAGTGACCGGCGAACGGATGTTCGTCCTGCCGGTACCGGCTCGGCGTGTGGCTGGCGTGTGCATGAATCAGTCCGGGTCGAAATTAGCCGCTCTCACCGAGCAGCATGTCTATGTCTGGGATCTGGCTTCGGGGAATGATCAACCGCAGGTCTACGAAGCACCGCTGATTGGATCGCCGTTCAAATCCCGTCTCGAATGGATCGACGACGACTTACTGTTGGCGGAAGGTCATCTTGAACGGGTCGTGTACCGAATGTCGTTGCAGCTGCCCATTTGGAGCTACCGCATGGATTTAGAGCAGCGTTTCGTCAACACGAATCCACTCGTTAACCGCGTCGTCCATGGTCTCTTGTTCTATGTGGCGGTGCCAGACATGCACAACGGTTCTATCGCTATTGGGGCGGTGAAGATACCAGGACCGAGCGTCGACGAGATGACAAAAGAGATCAATTGGAATTCCCTGATGATCATGAAGTCCGGAACCAGGGTGGGGATCAAAACCGATTCGGTTACGGACGCTTCGAGTATTGAACAATGGCTCGTCGCGGATTTGGGATCTCGCTTCTGGGACTCAAAGGGATCGAAGTGGTCTCGACGAAGCCTCCTGGCCGTGACGGAGATCCATATGCGGACGAATTGAAAGCCTTGGAAGAACGGCTGAAAGCCAACAACAAGCGTTCGCGATGACTCGCGCCGGTTCCTGATCCTAAAAACGCAGCGCCTTGTCCACGAGTTCTTCCAGCTTGCCCGACATGGAGGGCTTCTTGGTCGGGACAGGATGCAAATAGGAGGGCTCACTGGAGCGGATCAGGTCGCAACGGCTTTCATTCTCTTCGCGCACCCATTCGCAGGCTGCAGGCTCGGGAGCGCAGTGCCTCTCCTTGAGTTGTTGGAAGACACTCCCGAGGATCTTCTCGGCGCTCGTCAGATCGCCGCAAAGCAAGAAGCGTTCCACCTCCGACACTCCGATTCCAACGGCTTGCAGTTCTTTCTGAATCGCTCGTTGGAGGGGACAAAGGTCAGCCGAATTCATTTCGTTGACTTGAGGTTTTCGAACCTCGCGGGAGGCCTGGGCATCGAATGTGAGATTCGCATCTCGAAGCGGATGAGGGGGCGTCCACATAATGACCTCGTGTCCGTGGAAAAGACTCCAAACGAATTGAGACAGCATCCCTGCTTCCAACCGCCATCCTGGCTGGCGGACAAGTTAATGGATCGGACAGTCGATTGACAATACGAGGCTGGAGAATTTTTTCTGCTAGCAAAAAGTTTCTTTATCGCATTGGCAGATTGTGGCTGATACAATTCGGGGTATGTGGTGCGCGACAAGCCGAGCGAGTCTGATTCTCACGCGAGTATTTCTCATCGTTGCTGTCTTGGTAGGACAGTTTTCGGGAGGAAGCGCCTGCTGTTGTTGGTTGAGGTTCTGCGTTGGATCGGTATTCAGTCCGAGCGCGTCCAGCGAAGCTCAGACGGTCGCCGCGACAAAAATCTTTTGCGCGAAGTGCTTGGCGAAACTCAAAAGAGCTAAGACCACCCACGAGCAGTTCAGCACTTCACCGTGCCATTGTGGCGATCACCTATCGATCGCGATCGGTCCTGAGCCCAAATTGGATATTGGTTTTCGGAAGCTTGATGGGGGCAGCCTCATCGCAACGGGCGAAATCCACCAGGCGAAGGTCTGCGGGGGCAATCCATCCTCGGAGAGCCATCGCTCCGGGTTTGAGAACCGGAATTGGCGTGCGCGCGCGTGCATCGGGCGCATCTGAAGGGTCGCGGGCGAACTCGCTCGGGCAGCTTTTGGCTGTCGCTATCTTTCGATCTATTTTCTTCTTGTCCGCCAGCATGGGTGTCTGGGGTGACAAGCCGAGTACCGGCGGATGCCGTCGAACTCCTGAGCTGCAATGATATCGGAATCGCATACCCTACTTCGACTCCCAAGGAGGCCGTTCGATGAAGTACATAATCGCTGTTCTACTGCTCCTCTCCGTCGCGATCTCGCCATCCGCCAGGACGATTGGCCAGGAAGGTGTGGTCGGTAAACGAGACGCGCTGCGAATCGCCGTCCAGAAGCTTTGCCCGATCTCGGGGCGCGAGTTGCCCAAAGACAAACCGCTCAAACAATGGACCGATCCTGAATCGAAGGAACGCTTTTTCATTTGTTGTGAGAATTGCCTCACCGGAAAGCCCGATCCCGCGCACCTCAAGACGATTCTCGAGAGGCAAGCCAAGGCTCAGGGCGAGTGCCTCGTCATGGATAACGCGATCACTCCGGAGTCCAAATCTCAGGTTATTGGAGGCGTGCGTATCTTTGTTTGCTGTCCACCCTGTTTCAAGAAGGTGGAAAAGAGCCAGGAAAAGTACTTTGCCAAGCTCGACGACCTTCACGCACAATTTCTGAAAAAGGAATAGGTGGATCAACATGGAGAAGATCATAAAGCGAATACCTCGAAATCCTTGGCTATGGGTGACCATCGTCGCGACTGCGGGTTGCGGCCAAGCGACGGTGGGTCCCCAACCCGTCTCGCAAACCGCTCCGCCTCCGAAGGTGACGGTTCCTGTCGAGGAAAGCGGTGGTCATGAGCATAAGCCTGGATCGCATGGCGGCTTGATCGTGTCGCTGGGTAGGGACAGTTACCATGTCGAGGCGCTTTTCGACAACCTAGGCAAGATCAGGCTGTTCACCCTCGGGCAAGATGAAACCCGAGTCATCGACATTCAGTCCAAGGAATTGCAAGGCTTCGTCAAGCTCGAAGGGGAGGCGCAATCGCAACCCTTGAACTTTGTACCGGAACCGCAACCCGGTGATACCGAGGGACGCACGTCGTTGTTCGTGGCACAGCTGCCGGAGGCCATGATCGGAAAGATTGTCGAGGTCACGATCCCGAATGTTGCCATCGATGGCGAGCGTTTTCGCCTCGCATTCACCAACGCGGATCGGTTGCACACGAACAATGCCCATGAAGATTCCTTGATGCCGAAAAAGGTCGACGATGACGAAGAGCAACGGCTGTATTTGGAACCGGGCGGCTTCTACACCGCAGCGGATATCGAGGCGAATGGCAACGTAACTCCCTACCAGAAGTATCGCGGGATCGCGTCCACCCATGATATGAATCCAAAGCCCGGGGATCGGATCTGCCCGATTACGGAGACCAAGGCGAACCCCAAATTCGTATGGGTAGTGGGTGGCAAGAGTTACCAATTCTGCTGTCCTCCCTGTATCGATGAATTTGTCCAGAAGGCGAAAGCAGGGGGAGATCCGCTTCCCGATCCCGAGAGCTTCATCAAGAGTGAAAAATCGCCATGATTCGCTGCGGGATTATCTACATCCTCGGGGTAGCCGTCGCGTTGGCGGGCCAACGTTCATCGATCGCCCACGAAGGGCATGAGCCTCTTCCCTCGAAAGGAGCGGTGGTCGACGCCCAGCGAGGTTCGATTGCATTGGCAGCCGATTCCATGCGATTGCTCGATATTCGCACCGGTGAGGTCGTCCAGCATCGGCATCAAGATCGGGTTCGAACCTTTGCGACGATCGAATCCCCGTGGCCGCAGCGGGCATATGCAAACAGCATGCTCCCCGGGCGGATTTCGGCGATCCACGTTCGGTCCGGCGAGCGGGTGGCAGCTGGACAGCTCTTGGCGGAAGTTGTCTCGCGCGACTTGGAACTGCTGCATCGCGAGCAACGGGATGCAGCGCGTGACTTGGAATATGCAAAGCAGGTGATGGATCTTTTGGGATCCACGCGTCAAACAGGTGCGGTCCCCGAACTGAGGCTCTTTGAAGCCGAGAACGCGATTCTGCGATCTCGGAATCGGCTCTGGGTGTTGGAGAAAAAGGCCAGCGTCCTCGATCTTCCTTGGCGTCGCGAACAGCATTCGGCGAACGAGGAATCGGATCAAGGTCACTGGGGTACCCTCTTTGTCCGTTCGCCGATTGAGGGCACGGTGCTCCAGCAGGAGGCTGTGCTCGGGCAAACGGTCGCTTCGAATACACATCTGTTTCAAATCGTCGACAACAATCCTCTCTGGGTGCGGTTGCATGTCCTCGAGAGCGATGCCTACAAACTGGCGGTCGGCATGCCTGTGGATGTGATGCTCAACGCCTTTCCACAGCGGGTTTGGAAGTCCTCGATCGATACGATTTCCCAAGGAATCGATCCCAAGACGCAGCAGATTTCGGCGTGGTGCACGTTGGCTTCGGAGGGGCTGGATTCCGAGATCCAGCCTGGGATGACGGGGCAGGCGGTTTTCTATCGAGAATCGACCATGGATCGCTTGTCGGTTCCGCGAAGTGCGATTTGGAGCGATGGCCTGACGCACTACGTTTTTGTAGAGACCGCTCTGACGAAACTGGGGGCTGAATACGAACGTCGACTGGTTTGGGTGGATGCGGAAAGCGTTGCGGTGACCAACCGCAGCTCCATGGAAAACCCGATCGAATCGGACTTCGTTGAACTCGTCGCAGGCGGCATTTTCTCCAGTGACCGCGTCGTGATTCAAGGGGCGCACGAGTTGGCGGGGCTCCTGAGCCGAAGCTCCCTGCGCCTGGACGAGCGGAGCGCAAAGAATCTCGGCATCGAATTCGAACAAGCGGAAATGCGTTCCATCGATGAAGTTCTCTCGATCGACACCCAGGTCGAACTCACGCCGATGAAGCGATTGCGGGTTGCCCCTTCGTTGACGGGGACTCTCAAGCGGCTTCATATCGATCGCGGGCAGCGCGTGAAGGCGGGTACGGTTCTGGCTGAGCTATCGAGTCTTGAAGCGGTTGATATGCAATTGGCTTGGATCGAGTCGTTGCTCGACTACGAACTGCAGCGAGAGATGCTGCAAAGGCTGAGTGGTGCTGCCGGAAGTGTTTCGCCTCGGGTGCTACTGGATCTTCGAAATTCGCTCGAGAAGGTTCAAACGCGGGCTGCGAGCCAAGAGCATCAGTTGGAGTTGATCGGTTTTGATCGGCAGATGCTTCAGGAGATCTCGGTGCGGAAAACAGTCTATGATACTTTTCCGCTTCGAGCACCGTCCGACGCTGTCGTGATCGACTTTCTTGGGACGATGGGGGATTTCCTTCCCATGGGGGAAGACCTCTTTGAACTCCACGATACGAGTGGATTCCAGGTGGTCGGCTTTGTGCCGGCGAGGGACAGTGCCAAGGTAGTCGTCGATCAGAGAGTCCGAGCTCGCTTTGACGCGTTTGCCGATCGCGATTTTGGCGGCGGGGTGACTCGGATCAGCCCCACGGTCGCCATTGGTTCGGGGGTGAGGTCGATCTGGATCGATCTCGACGAGTTTCAGAGCGGCGAGTTTCGCAATCGCATGTTGGGCCGAGCTACGGTATCGATTGGGCCGGGGCAAACGGTCCTGGCTGTGCCTCGCACCGCTCTGGTGCGGGATGGCTTGAACACGTATGTCTTCGTGCGGGATGCGAACAAGAATATTCAGCGCAGGCGAGTCGCGACGGGTGCCGAAGATGATCGCTCGGTGGCGATTCTCTCGGGGCTCGAGCTCGGCGAGGAAGTGGCCGTGTCGCAGGTCATGGGATTGCAAACGGCATACGCTTCCATCCGCTAGGTATCGTCTATGTTCGACTCCATCATTCGATTCGCGCTGAACCATCGGTCGCTGACGATCCTCGTTGCGATCGTCGCAGTGATTGCGGGGGTACGAACGATTCGCTCCGCGCGCGTGGACGTCTTTCCAGATTTGAATCGACCCACCGTGGCCATCATGACCGAAGCGGCGGGGTTGGCTCCGGAGGAGGTGGAATCGCTGGTTACGCGACCGATCGAATTGGTGATGGTCGGCGCTACCGGCGTGCAACGCGTCCGCTCGTCGTCCGCGCTGGGGTTGTCGATCGTCTGGGTCGAGTTCGATTGGGGGACGGACATCTTCATCGACCGGCAAGTCGTTAACGAGCGTCTCCAATTATCTCGTTCCCGATTGCCCCAGGGAGTCAAAACCGTCATGGCTCCTATCTCATCGATCATGGGAGAAGTGATGCTGATCGGACTGCGCAGCAGTCGCGAGGATCTGCAGGGCGAAGAGGCCCTTGAGATGGCCATGCGATTGCGAACCTATGGAGAGTTCAATCTTAGGAACCGTTTGCTCGCCGTCTCGGGCGTGTCGCAGGTGTCCGTGATGGGAGGAGTCCTGCGGCAATATCAGATTGTGACTTCGCCCGAGCGACTGCTGTCGCAAAACATCACGCTGGACCAACTCGTCGATGCCGCTCAGCGGTCGACCGCCCTGGCGGGCGGGGGCGTGATGCAACGAGGGACTCGCGAATCGGTGATTCGCATCCAAGGTCAGGCGTTGACCCGCCAGCAAATCGCCGATTCGCCGATCGAATTGCGCGATCCCATCCCCGTCCGGATAGGCGATGTCGCTGAAGTGCGATTCGACGGCCCCGTTCGGCGTGGAGACGCAGGCTCCTGGATTCGCGACACGTCGGCCGAACCATCGCGTTTTCGCGGTGGTTCGGCCGTGGTATTGGCGGTTCAGAAGCAGCCTCAGGTCGACACCCTGCAGTTGGAGAAGGCGATCGACCGGGCGCTTGCGGAGGTGCGGCAGGAGCTTCCGTCCGACGTGGTGGTCGACGACCAGATCTTTCGCCAATCGCGATTCATCCGATCGGCCGTCGACAATGTACTCGAATCGATCCAGGAAGCCGCGATATGGGTTGTCGTCGTACTGGTGCTCCTTTTGGGAAATCTTCGGACCAGTATCAGTTCGTTGATATCCATGCCGATGTCGATCCTGTTGAGCTTTCTCGCGTTCGCATGGCTCGGTGTTGAAATCAACACCATGACGCTGGGCGGGATCGCCGTGGCGATCGGCGATTTAGTCGACGACTCGATTGTTGACATCGAGAACATTTACCGCCGCCTCAAAGAGAATTTTCGATTGCAACCGGAACTACGCCAGCCGATTTGGAACGTCGTGTTCTCCGCGTCGTGCGAAGTTCGCAACTCCATCGTCTATGCGACGGCGATCGTTGTTCTGGTGGTTGTTCCCCTCTTCTCACTGACGGGTATCGAGGGGCGTTTGTTCGCTCCCCTCGGAATCGCGTATTTGATTTCTTTGTCGTGTTCCCTGCTGGTCTCGCTTACTTTGACGCCGGTGCTTGGATACTGGCTGCTGCCCGGCGATCGATTTCTCTCGAAGGCCAAGGAGCCTTGGCTGACAAGCAAGTTGAAGCAGTTCATGGGGGGCGTGTTGCGATGGACGTTACCGAGGGCTAACAGGATCTTGGTTGCGGTTCTTCTGTTGGTGGGTTGCGCTTGTCTGATGGTCCTGGGGATGGGGGGAGAATTTCTTCCCGAGTTCAACGAAGGAACATTGACGGTATCCCTGCGGCTCGAACCCGGTACGTCGCTCGGGGAAAGCGTGCGAATCGCGTCGCAGGTCGAACGGGAGTTGTTCGAGATCCCCGAGGTGCAATTTGTGGCACGTCGCACCGGACGAGCGGAGTTGGACGAACATGCCGAAGGAGTGCATTCGTCGGAAATCGATGTGGGATTGTATCCGCATCTCGTTTCCAAAACGGGAGGCCTTTGGCGCACGCTTGCATGGTTGCCGCTCCCGAAAGCCTGGACCCATCAAGCCACCGGTCGCTCGATGAATGAGGTGGCTGCGGATATCCGGGAACGGATCTCGTACCTGCCAGGGGTCGCGGTCAATGTCGGCCAGCCGATTTCCCATCGCATCGATCACATGATGAGCGGCATTCGTGCGCAGATCGCCGTCAAAGTTTACGGTTCCGACCTTCAGCGGCTTCGACAAATCGGATACGAGGTCGAATACGCGATGCGTCCGATCCCAGGATTGGTCGATTTGCAGATGGAACCGCAGGTCGAGGTGTCGCAGGTTCGCATGCAGATCCGACGCGAAGTTGCCTCGCGCCATGGATTGGCGCCCAGCGATATCGCCAAATGGCTGGAAACCGCCTATCAGGGCCGCGTTCTGACCCAGATCCTGGATGGAGATCGTTTCTACGGCCTGGTCGTCTGGTACGACGAGGCATCGCGCCGCGATCCGCAGACGGTAAACGACACCGTCATCGAAACTCCCTCGGGGCGACGCATGTCGTTGGGGCAGCTCGTCGAAATTGTGGATACGACGGGTCCCAACATGCTCAACCGCGAGGATGGTCAACGACGCGTCGTGGTTTACTGCAATGTTCAAGGCAGGGATCTCGCCAGCGCTGTCGCCGATATCGATCGCTCTCTCGCCACCATCCGCGAAAGACTCCAACGGGAGAATGCAGGCGATCGGATCCAGCTGAGCGGCCAGTTCGAAGCTCAACAGCAAGCCAACCGGTCCCTGTTGCTGTTCGCATCGTTGTGCACGGTGGGGATTGTGTTCCTTCTACGCAATGCCGTGGGTTCTTGGTCCGCCGCGTTGCAGATTCTCGTCAACATTCCTCTGGCTGCGCTCGGTTCAATCGTCTTATTGTTGATCGTCAATCCGCCTGAATGGAGCCAACTCGCTGCCGTACCGTGGTACCGCTGGCCCCTGGTTTGGGCGTCGGCGACCACCCTGTCGATCGCTCACGTCGTCGGATTCATTACGCTCATCGGGATCGTATGCCGAAATGGGATCTTGATGGTGGCCCATTACATTCATTTGATCGAAGTAGAGGGCATGCCTCTTTCTCAGGACACGATCATTCGAGGGAGTCTTGATCGATTGACGCCGGTATTGATGACTGCGATGACGAGCTTCATCGGATTGGCTCCGCTGCTGTTCAGCGCTCACGAACCTGGCAAGGAAATCCTTCACCCGCTCGCGTTGGTGGTTTTTGGAGGCATGTTGTCCTCCACGCTCCTCGATCAACTGGTGACTCCGGCCCTCTTTTATCGCTTCAGCGCCAAACGATATCGAGCTGCGTGAGACCGGAACGATCACGCCGCGTTTTTTGGCTTGGCGATCGGTCGCGATGCATCGACACCCAAAACGCACACCGCGGCCAACAAAAAGAACGTGCTGCATGCCAAAAAAGCTGGCATCGAACCGAGTCCACGCGATTCCCCGAATGCCATGAGGCGCGGAATGAACAGGGCGCTGAGGGACGCACCGAGGTTGCCCCACATATTCGCCCATCCGTAGACTGTCGATGTATTTGGCCCTCCGATATCTTGCATGAACGCCCAGAAGGATGGGTTTCCGAAGTCCGTCATCATTGCCACGATGCCACAACAGATCAGAATCAGCCAGACGGAATTTAGCCATGGGCACGCGAAATACGCGATCGACGCGATGAGGGCCGCGCCGGAGACCGGCACGATACGTCCCCATCGCAAGCCCATTCTTTTCACGGCTTGATCGCTCGCCCATCCACCCATCAACATGCCAGGCAGGCCGCATGCCATCACCATTGTGAGCATCAACGCACCCTGGACATCGGGAACGTGTTGAACGTCTCGGAGATAGGTTGGCAACCATGCGGCCAGAAAGACCCATCCCGCGTTGGTGCAGAATTGGGTGATTGAACTCAGCCACAGCGATAGGTTGGTTGCACACGCGAGAAGTGTCTCTTGAATGTGGAAAGGCTCCCCATCCTGATCGGGCGCATGACCGATTTCGCGGATCTCGTCCAGGTTGACCGCAGGATGCTCGGATGGACGATCGCGAACGGTATACCAATAACAGAGCGCGACGGCGAAACCAACGGTTCCATAAAGAATTAAGACGCCGCGCCAGCTTGCGAAACAGTAGATCAATAATGTGGAAATCAGCGGCGCCAGCATCCCTCCCAGCCTTCCGCCTAGGCTGACCCAGGAGCTGGCTTGACCGCGCTGGTGCAATGGGAACCATCGGCGGATAACACCGCCCGAGGTTGGGTACGCCCCCGCTTGGGCTGTCCCGAAAATCAATCTCGCGCACAACAACCCGATGAAGGTCGTCATGCAACCCGTCATCAAGGTCATCAGCGACCAGCCGAGGATGTACGCCGTCAACATCTTTCGGGCCCCCCAACGATCGCTAGCCCAACCCGCAGGGATTTGAAAAAGGGCGTAGGTAAAATAGAAGGCCGACAGAAACGATCCGATTTCCTCTTTGTTGGGAAAATCTTTTCGAAACAGGTCGCTCTTCACGATCTCGCCGATGCAATTGCGATCCAGGTACAACAGGAACGCCATCAGCACACTCGCGAGCGCGACCGTGTATCGGACGTTGCTAGGGTTCGTCGGTTGCTGAGTCACGGAATCGCAATACCCAAGTGGCGGATGAAGAAGTTTGGTGTACGATCATACCGCACCTGGTTCGGCCGTGCTGTGCCCGTAGCAAGAGGAAAGGGATAGCGATGTGGATTTTTGATGCGCATTTGGATCTGGCTCTCAACGGTGTCGATTGGAACCGCGATTTGCGCCAGAGCGTCGACGACCTACGTGCCCAGGAAATCTTGCATGGCATGACGGACTTGGGGCGACAACGCAATACGCTCAGCTTGCCCGAACTGAGGGAGGCTCAAGTCGCCGTCTGTTTGACGACGCTCCTCGCGCGCCTTGAGCCGGACATCCATCATTCGTTCGGCTGGACGTCGCCCTACACCTGCTACGCCATGGCTCATGCCCATCTCGCCTACTATCGGGCGCTCGAAAAAGATGGCTATCTCCGCATGCTTCGAACCAAGGCGGAACTCGATCGGCACTGGGAAACCTATCTTGCGGCACCGCAGTCATCCCCGCTCGGATTCATCCTGACGATGGAAGGCGCGGATCCTATACTGGTTCCTGAAACGATCCGCGAATTTCATTACGCAGGTCTTCGCGCACTGGGGCTGACGCACTACGGCACCAATCGCTACGGCGGAGGAACGCGAAGCCAAGTCGGCTTGTCGCTCACCGCTCCGGATCTGCTTCGCCACTGCGAAGAGCTCGGGATCACGATCGATATGACCCATTTGTCGGATGTCGCATTTTGGCAAGTCGCCGAGCGATTTCGCGGACGCGTTCATGCCAGCCACCAGAATGCCCGCGCGATATGCGACTGGCAGCGACAATTCAGCGACGATCAGATTCGTTTTGTCATCGAACGCGATGGAGTCCTCGGCGTAGCCCTGGATGTAATCATGCTCGAGGACGGCTTTGTCCGCGGCCGCTCGGTTCCGACCGCCACACTGGAGCGAGCGGTCGATCAAATGGACCACGTCCGCGCCTTGTCGGGCGGAAGCGTCCGACATGTCGGACTGGGAACCGACCTTGATGGCGGTTATGGCAACGAGCAAACCCCGGCCGATCTCCATCGGTATCGCGACCTGCAATCCCTGGTGGAGATGATGGAGCGACGATCCTACACGCCTGCGGAAATCGAGGCGGTCTTCCACGGGAATTGGATGCGATTCTTCGGCGAGGTGCTCAGCCATCCGATGGCAAGCCATTAGCCGCTAGAACGCTCTGGCCCGGATGGAAGCGGTACCGAGCCGTGATTCATGGTCGTACCCTTGGGTTTAATCCTTGGTTTCTTCCAAGACGAGATCGTAATAGGCGCGGGCCTGGTCATAAGCCTCTCGGGCCGGTTCGCGTTCGCTTTCGCGGATCTGCGGAAGCTTCTTTTCCCAGCAAACATCGACCGCTTTGCGACACCATTCGGCGCTGCGGCGATTCGCGCGGATCGGTCGATCGGCCACTTGTACGAAAATCGGATTGGTGTGCAACGATGGGAAGATGCGGATCGCAATCCAACTCGATCGATCGAGATCGATTTCCCACTGCAGATCCTTCCAATCGCCATCGGCTGCAATCGTTTGCTTGCCCGCAACCTCGCCATTGACGATCAGCTCCACTGGAACCTCGCGCGATCCCGGCAGTCGGCTTCGCTCCAGATGCCAATACGGTTTCTCATCGAGCCGTCGGGCTTGGATCGCTGCTCCGGTCGCATCTTGCTTCTCCGGCAGCATCGCGCTGACTCGCGTGGATACCGATACCTTGCCAGGCCGAGCGAGATCGAGTTGGCTGATCTGCCCGCTCGATCCGGGGTGTCCCATCGATACGCCATCGACGCGAAAGTGCTGCAACTGACTCAACCCATCGCCGACGAAACTGCGACCATCGAACAGCCCTTGCACCCAGTGGTGGTAGGATAACGACAACTTGGGATCGAGTTCCACGTACACTCGGCCCAGCCCCACGCGTTCCCCGTAGATGCACGGGAAATCCGTTTCGCCGCTGATCCGCGACCGGAGTCCGCAATTGAGGGTGTGGTACCAGATGTTCAATTCCCAAACCGCCGGCGTATCGACGGTACTGATGAAATCGCATGCTCCGACGGGCGAAGCCACGATGTACTCGTTGGCTCCGATCCCATCAAACGGGGGCATTGCGTAGTCGGGCAATCGGTCCGCTGCGCGTCCGGACTGTTTGCTGTTGGCTCCGCCCCACGTGCCCGGAAGTGCCCCTCGCGAGCCGTCCGGAAGATAATCGGGCAGCGCCAATCCCCAACCGCTGTGGCTGTATCCCACAATCCCACCCTGCGATTGCCCCCACTTCAAGATCGGGATCGTCCAGGTTGGCCAGTCTTCGATTCGTTTGGTGTTCGGATAATCGTCCTCGACGAGATTCAGCAAGCACAGGTGCCCGGCGTGCGATGATGGGAATCCGCTCACCTCGACATCATAGCGCATCAGATTATCGGATCGCGACAGCTTGGATACTTTGCCGTCAAAGAACTGCTTCTGATGATACCAGCATGGCCCCCAGCTCAAGACGCATCCCACGTTGAGGTCCTCGCCGGTGATATGCCGCATCATATCCTCCGGGGTTACTCCCTGGGTGGGATTCTCGTAGTGCGCGCAGCCGGCCGCATGGACGTGATGATCTCCGGAGAACCAACCCAGGTTCGCCATATGCACCCAACGTTGCAGGCCGACTTGCAACTTCGGCGCATCGTCTTGTTCAGAAACCGACAATTCCATGGAGACCGGCAGGTATTCCGGGCCGCGGGTGGCGGTGATGCGATAATCGCCTGCCGGGAGGGTAACGGTTTCTCCGTCGGCGCGATAGATTTGGGGGTGGAAGAAGAAATCGGGCGCCAACCGCCTCGCTGGGTTCGGATACACTCGGCCTTGGCGATCCTGGATGAGCAGGGCGCAGGTCGTCGGTTTTCCATCGTGATCGCGAATGCTCAGCGCAATGGCTTGGCTGGGTAAGGCTCGAAACAAGACGGGCAGTTCGCTCCGGAACCCCAGGTCTTGGGTTCCCTGGCCGACATCGAACTGCAATGTTGCTTCGCGCGGGCCGGCGTCGCGGCTGTAGAGTTGAATGACGCGATACTCGACTTCGAGCCCCGACAAATTGGGAAGCATGGGTTCCTGCACAGGCATGGCGATATCGAGCCATCGCCGATTGGCTTCTGCGGGGAGAATCTCCATCTTCGGTTCGGCGGCGCTGGTGCTGCCTCGCACCATGGCCTTGGCTTGCGGGCTGGAGCATCGCAGCGGGGCGGTGACTCCGGCCTCGTTGATGACTTTGATCAAAAAACTGCGCCAGCCCTTTTCGATCAGTTGCGGTTCGAGGGGGCCGGCGGCTACCTTGACGCGGCTCTCTGGGTTGATGGACACGACGGCCAGGCAACGCGCGTCCAGCGTCGATTGGATCGATGCAGCCACGCGCGCGTCATCGGTATCGCTTCGCAGCATCTGCAATTCTTTGACGATGTTTTCGGGCAGCGGTTCTCCCAGAAAGTTCATCGCCTCGACAAGACGTTGGACCGATGCCTCCAAAGGTTGTCGCGCGACCCCGCGCACGGGATCGTCTCCCAGGGTTTGAGCGCTGAGGGTTGCGACCATTGAAATGATCGCCATCGATAGGGCGATGAACCCTGGCGAAGGATGCAGCCGTGATCGAGAGCCGACAGGGAGAGGAGCATTCGGCATGGTTGAGTCTCCGGTCTTTACAGCATATCGATGGGATCGATATCGATGAGGTAGAGGGTGTCTTCTGGGGGTTTTGCCGTCGATTGTACCTTGGCGAGGACCGCGTGGAGCGCCGCTGCATCGGGACACGCCAACATGGCGTGATAGCGGTACTGGCCGCGCAGTTTGGGAATGGGAGGCAGGGCTGGTCCGAGCACGCGTACCGTGCCGCCATGACGCTGCGATTCGATGCGTAAACTGGATACCAACGACTCGGCGAATTGCTCGACCACTTCGCGAACTTCTCCGCGGAAAATGATGCGCGCCAGCCGGCCAAAGGGTGGGTAGCCAAAAGGGCGTCGATGCTCGAACTCCATCTCGGCAAAGCTCAGGTAATCGTGCTTGCACGCCGCAACGATCGCTGGATGTTCGGGAGAAAAGGTTTGTACGAGGACTTCGCCAGCCCGATCGCCGCGACCGGTGCGTCCAGCAACTTGCGTAACCAGCTGAAACGTCTTTTCGGCAGCTCGAAAATCGGGGAAGTGGAGTGCCGAATCGGCATGAATGACGCCGACCAAGAGGACGTTTGGAAAGTCGAGTCCCTTGGCGATCATTTGGGTTCCAAGCAGGATTTGCGTACGGCCTTCTCGGAAGTCGGCGAGCGTCAACTCATGGCTTCCGGGCTTGCGCATCGTGTCCGAATCCATGCGCGCGATGCGAGCCGAGGGAAACTTGGCCTGCACCTCCATTTCCAAGCGTTGCGTTCCCAGTCCTGAGAAACGGATCCCATCGAAACCGCATTTCGGGCAATGGGTCGGAGCGGCCACCGTATGATCGCAGTAATGGCATACTGCTTTGTTCCCCTCGCGATGGAAGGTCAGGGCCAAGTCGCAATCGGGGCACATCAGCACAAAGCCGCAGGCGGGACATTGGATCGACGTGGAAAATCCTCGGCGATTCAGAAGGAGGATGATTTGACCGTCTGCGGCGAGAGTCTGCGAGATGGCTTGTTCCAGCGGTCGCGAAATGCTGCCTCGCTCCGGATCGATTCGGTGGGACCGCAAATCGATCGTCCGAACTTCGGGCATCGGCCGATTGAGAATCCGTCGCGGCAGAGAGACCAAGTGATATGCACCCGTTTTGGCCCGATGAAACGACTCCAAGGATGGGGTCGCCGACCCCAATACCAGCGGGACTTTTTCGAGGCTGGTCCGATGCAGGGCGACATCGCGCGCATGGTACCTCGGTAGCGTTTCCTGTTTAAAGGTCGTCTCGTGTTCTTCGTCGAGGATGACCAGTCCCAGGTGCGGGACCGGTGCAAAGAGCGCACTTCGCGGCCCGACGAAGACCTGAGCTTCACCGCTCGCGATTCGTCGCCACTGATAATGTCGCTCCGGTCCGCTCATATTCGAATGGAGGACAGCCACACTGCGAAATCGGTGTTCGAATCGGCTTCGCGTCTGCGGTGTCAGACTGATTTCGGGCACCAGGACGATCGACTGGCGGCCAAATGAGATGACCTTCTCGATGGCTTGCATGTAGACTTCGGTTTTACCGCTGCCGGTTACGCCGTGCAAAAGAATGGTTTGATGGGTTTCGGAGTCGATCGCACGAAAGATGGTTTGCAGCGCCAGTCGCTGGTCGCTGGTCAAGGCGGGCGGGAGAACTGTTCGTTTCGAGGCTTCGCCGTCCTCTTGTTCGAATTGCATCACCCGTTGCTTGAACGCAACGACGAATTCTTCGTCTCGCAGTTTCTTGATGACCCCTTCGGAGCACTGGGCGAGCGATCGCAGCTGTTCCACCGACAGCGGCTCGTCGGCCAGGATCAGTTGCTGGAGGGTTTGGCGTTGTTTGATGGGGAGTGACGCTACGAGCGCGGTGTCGCTGGCTTTTTCGCCGGGGCGCAGGAGCGTTTGGTTCCGGGTCCCAGCGCCGGCGCGGACACCGGCGGGAATGACGGCTTCGAACACCTGTCCAGCGGGGACCAGATAATACTTGCTCATCCATTCGATGAGTTCCAGCAATTTCGGGCTGCACAACGGCTCGGCATCGCAAACGCGGAGCACCGGTTTGAGGGCCGAGGGCGGCTTGGCGATCGATTCGACTTTGAGTACGTAACCCGTGACTTCGCGATCGCCTCGGCCGAGCGGCACGACGACGCGCATGCTGGCCTGAAGGGTCGAGGCGAATTCATCGGGGACGCGATACGAATAGGGTCCGAAGGGTGTTTCGGGAAACACCACGTGGGCGGCAAGGGTTGCCGATCGGGCATCGATTTCCCATGGAGCCAGTTCGCTCGAGAACAGCTCCCCTTGTCGGTGTTCGGACATGCGGTGTTGGTTAAGTGACGCGTCGTTCGATCTCAGACACACAATCATCGATCTTAACGCGCCATTGTTCAAGGCTGTCTCGGTCGCGAATGGTGACCGTTCGATCTTGGAGCGATTGGGAATCGATGGTGATGCAATACGGGGTTCCGATTTCATCCTGGCGGCGATACCGTCGACCGATCGCGGCTTTTTCGTCATAGAAGACATTGAATTTCTTCTTCAAGCTGCCGTACAACTCGGTAGCCATTTCTGGCATGCCGTCTTTTTTGACCAAGGGGAGTACGGCGGCTTTGATCGGCGCGATGCGCGGGTTGAGGCGCATGACAACTCGAGATTGCAATTTGCCCTCTTCATCCGGAGCTTCGTCTTCGTCATAGGCTTGACAAAGGAAAGCCAGCGTGGCGCGGTCGGCACCGGCCGAAGGTTCGATGACATGCGGGATGAAGCGTTCATTGCTCAGATCATCGCGGTACGACAGATCTTTGCCGCTGCCGCGGTGACGCGGTTGACCGTGTTCGTTCAGTTCCACTTGCAGGGGCCGCGTCTTGGGGTCGAGTTTTCCTTCGGAGTGGGATCGCAAATCGAAGTCGCCGCGGTGGGCGATTCCCTCCAGTTCGCCGTATTCACCTTCAGGAAGGAAGGGGAACGCGTACTCGATATCGGCGGTGCCGCAAGAATAATGGCTCAATTCATCCGGTTCGTGTTCCCGCAGACGGAGTCGTTCGCCCGCTAGGCCGAGGTCCTTGTACCACTGCAAACGTCGGTTGCGCCAGTAGTGGTACCACGCGGCAGAATCGGTGGGCTGGCAAAAGAACTCGATCTCCATCTGTTCGAATTCGCGGGAGCGTAAGGTAAAGTTGCGAGGCGTGATCACGTTCCGGACTGATTTGCCGACTTGAGCTACGCCGAACGGGACGCGAATGCGTGTCGAGTCGACGACGTTCTTGAAGTTGACGAAGATGCCTTGCGCGGTCTCGGGCCGGAGGAAGGCGGCACCTTCCTCGCCGCTGAGCGCACCGACGTAGGTTTTGAACATCAAGTTGAATTCGCGAGGTTCGGTCAGGGTTCCCAGTTCGCCGGTATCGGGGCCCAGCACGAAGGGGCGGTCCTCCGGGCTGAGTTTATCGAGCGTCATCACCTTCGAGTCGAAGACGAGCTTTTCCAGATCCTTGGCCCGGAGGTTGAAGAACTTGAGAGCGCGTCGCTGCAGGTCCTCGTCCTCGTGGTCGGGCTCGGCCATCGTCGTGACGAAGACGCGTTGGTGATCGCGAGCCACCCATTTTCCGCGGACTTGATCGAATCGATACCGTTTCTTGCTCGTGCGGCAGTCGACCATGAAGTCGTGGAACAGGTCGTAGTGCCCTGAGCATTTCCAGACCTGCGGATGCATGATAATCGTGCAATCGAGACCGACCATGTCGTAGGTGCTCGGTGCGCCGGGCGGTTGGAGGAGTTCGTTGTGGTTTTGGCACATGTCGCGCCACCACGCGTCTTTGATATTCCGTTTCAGTTCGACCCCGAGCGGTCCATAGTCCCAGAATCCATTGAGACCGCCGTAGATCTCGCTCGACTGAAAGAGAAATCCTCGTCGCTTGCAGAGCGACACCAGTTTTTCCATCTGCATGCTAGGGTCGTAAAAAAAGAGAGTGAGGGAAATGGAAACTAAGTGTTTTCGGGGGTTCTGGGGACACGTTGGGCGACCGCTACCCGTTGCTTGCCTGCGAAATCCTTTACAAAAGCGACGCGTGTCCAACGCTTGTCCGAGTGCAGCGTAGCATGGATTTCGTCGGCGATCATCGGGGAAAGTTCAAAGATCAGCCAGCCATTGTCTTTGAGCTTGGCTGCGGATTGCTCGATGAGTCGGTCGATGATTTCGGTGCCGTCGGGGCCTGCAACCAGCGCCAATTTGGGTTCATGTTCCCGGACGGTGCGGTCGAGCGCTGCGAATTCGGATTCGGAGACGTAAGGCGGGTTGCTGAGGACAAAATCGAGGCTTTGATCGGGAAGGGCTGCGAGCAAGTCTCCTTGCTTGATTTGGATTCGATACTGAAGCGAGTGGAGTTGAACGTTCCGTTTGGCAACCTGCAGGGCTTCGGGCGAGATATCGATGGCGACGATTTGGCTGGACGGCGCGTGCTTGGCAACGGCCACGGCGATGCAACCGCTGCCGGTGCATACGTCGGCGATTTGCGGGTTGGGGACAGCATGAGGTTGCTTGATGCGATCGAGAGCTTCGATAACAACGTGTTCCGTTTCGCCGCGTGGAATCAGGCAGGAGGCGTCGACAATGAACGACAGGGAGTAGAACTCTTTCTTTCCGACGAGATAGGCGACCGGTTCACCGGCAGCACGTCGACGGACAAGGTCG
Source organism: Planctomycetota bacterium (assembly GCA_046342615.1). GTDB lineage: Bacteria > Planctomycetota > Planctomycetia > Pirellulales > Pirellulaceae > JBKCUI01. Next base: position 19,687 of record JBKDPB010000166.1, read on the forward strand.
CGAAACTTGCTCTTCACCTCTTCGGTGGGTTCCTCGTTGAATTTGGCGTACAGGT
>JBKDPB010000167.1:0-14449 GCA_046342615.1 Planctomycetota bacterium
GCGATTCCGGCGGGGGCATCACATCGCTCGGGTCGGTCGAAAAGATCCGTTGCAGCAGCGAGCTGGCGTCGGGTTGACCAGGAACGATCGCTCCCTTTTCCAGGGCTACATCGCGAACATCGAGCCGCAGATCGGCCGCCCGTTTATTGACATCCGGCCCATGGCATGCAAAGCAGTTCTCGCTGAGAATAGGACGAATGTCGCGGTTGTACTGGACCATCCCTCCCGCGAATGCTTGGCTAGCAAAGCATGAGAGGGTCCATGAAAGAAGTCCAGCGAACAGGGCTCTTCGCATCATCGATTCCGGCTCCGCAATCGGAGTTAAAGGTGGGTTGATTGTAATGCAGTACCCGTCGCGATCGGTTCAACGGCAACGCATGGGTCGGCAAAAGGATCGAGGCCAGTGAGGCCTGAGTCGGCGGGGGACAGGCGGGGGTTGTGTCTTCGGGGGTTGTGTCTTCGATCGCCGGCGTCACGCGGCTTGCCTCGTTGGCATGTTACCTCGATCACAATCCTCACCGTCGACTCAACCCAACCTCTATTTTTCATCAAAACCCTTTTGTTGCAATCCTTTTCCGACGCTTTCGGGGTTTCGATCCGTCGACTTGAGTTCAACTCACTCTCCGGGACGCCAATGTCCCACCACCATGTGGAGACTGCTCGTTTCCTTTGCATTTTCCAGGCATTTCTGGAGTTGCGGCGCTTGATCGACCACGGCGACGAATTTTCGAGGGGTATCGGCCCCCCAGGTGGAAATGGCTTCGGTCCAGCAATCTTCTTCTTCGAACGTTCTCCCGATCGAGATCGAATTGCCCGTCACCCAAGTGGGCGACCTCCAAATCGCGTCGAAGATGGAACGGGCATTTTGGTCAGGAGCATCGGGGGGGAGTTCGAGACGCTGTGCGTCGTAGAAGGACCTCAGCCATTTCGCGGCGTCGCGCGCCTCGGTTTCCTGCCAGGCAATGATTCCGCCTGGTGGTATGTTCTCCGCGCGGAAAAGGCGTCCGGACGCATCGCTGCAGACCACAGCGGCAATGGTCCGTTCAGAAATGTTTTTGGTGATCGGCATCCCGGATTCCGATAGGCCGCTGCCCGTGCGCAAGATTTGAACATCGTTAACCCCGTGAGTGATGCTGACCTGTCTCTGCTGCCTCAGGGAAAGAACACCGGAGTAGATCTGCTCCTGGTGCGTCCCGTCTTGGAATTGAGCTATAGGCGACATCTTGTTGCTATAGAGCGGAATCATCTCCACTTGGGGCTCGAGTCGGATCTTTCCATCGGGGATCGAGGCCGCAAAGTAGGTCTGCCGAGACCAGACCGCACCATTTCCGTCGGGATCCAGGGTGGTGATCGATCGGATTCGAACGAGAGCCCCCCATCCATCTTTGATAGTGCCGTACGCAAACAGCGCCAGGACGCTCGTTAGCGACAGAACGGGAATAGCGAGGATTGTCCAGATCCGCCGCTGCATCCGCTGGCTCCAAAACAGGACAGCCGGTGCGCCGATCCCCACCAAGAGTGCGACGGCACCGAGAAAAACCCATATCGGCGTTTTGCCAACTTCAGGTATCAGCCAATTCCAATAGTCATCTCCAAGCCTTTTGGATAATCGCGACAAACGACTTGCATGATTCAATTCATCCCATGTTTCATTACCGCCTCGACGGTTGAACACGACCGACCCGAGGCCAGCGCGATAAACTTGGGCTCGGAAGTTAGGGACCTCGATGGTGCGATCCCAGTCTGCTTGGATGATCGGCTTGAGATCGGAGGGGTTGGAAAGACCGAGGACTTCGAGCGTGCCGCCGCACCAGACATACTGGCTGAGAACACGACGTCCCGCTTCATCGAGTTTTTTCAGCGTACCGGGCGTCGCGGACACATGATGGAAGTGGGCGAATTGGCGCCAGTCCGCTGGCATTTTTGCGACATCCGCGAGGCAATGAACTCCGGAATTCACGCCATAGATATTGGCCTTCGTTACATCTCCCGCGAGCACCACGGGAAAGTCGGCGTTCTCAATTGCCGAAAAAGCTGATTTCATGTCACCGCTCAATGGATTGATGGAATCCTCGGACAGCAATTCCAAGAAAAATGAATTCGGCATTTGCCCGTAGAAGGTCGTATAGGCGTTGGAGCTCAATCGTCCATAAGACATTCCATTCCAAGCGCCTTCGATCTGGAAGCTGTTTGCTCCCTGCAAGGCCGTGTACGCCACCATCCCTTCTTCCGCAACCGTCTCGCCTGCGCGGACCGGGATATGGAAGTTCATCGTTTGCCGGTGGTCGCCATAGTTGCTGACGTGCAGTTGGACCGTGACCTTTCCATCGCTTGCAAAGGTTCGTCCGGTGGCGGGCTGGACACGGAACCGTATCGATTGATAACAAGGCGTCAGAGAGTTTGCGGTCGATATCAGCATCGACATCCGCACGGGGCAGGGGCTCGGGAGCGGATTGCCGATGAGCCATTCTTTCTTGTGAGAGGCATCGAGCGTGAAGCTATATTGCGCGTCGGCAAGGCGCGGCGAGGTCCCCAAGACCATAGCGCACCCCATCGCAATCATCAAGCGCTGCATCGTTTCCATCATGGCACACCTCCCCTTTGGATCGGCCACGTGACGCTGGTGGCCGAATCCACCATGGTAGCCGAAAACCGGTCGGGATGGGAATTTCGCCCCGAAGGCGTGCGGGGGGCGAAGGCATGATTTATTCCGTCTTCGGCGGAGCTGGCACGGCTCGAGGCCGAATTCGCGAATCGTTCCCCTCGGAAGAGCGCGAGCGTTCGATTCGGCTCGATGAGGCGTCGGAAACGACCTCTTGAAATACCTGCTCGACCGAAGCGGCACTGGGCGTTGCGAGTTGCGGTGCGGCGGGAGGGGCACTGGGCGTTGGGAGTTGCTCTGCGGGGGGAGGGGCACTAGGCGTTGGGAGTTGCGCTGCGGCGGGAGGGGCACTGGGCGTTTCGCTGGCAACGGTATCGGTATGGCGGCGACCATTGAAACGATCGCTGATGCGCCGACCAAAGGTTGGACCCGCATCGATAGGAGTGATCAGAAAGACGATCCCCAGTCCGAAAGCCAAGCCCGCCCCTGTACAAACAACCGCCAGCATCGTCTTGCCCGGTCCGATGGGCTTGTCGCTCACGATAGGTGCATCGAGACGGGTCAGAAGGCTCGTCGATTTGGACGAGTCTCGAGCTGCGGCAGCTTCAGCCAACTCCCTCTCCGCGTTCTCCAGAATGGCGTTGCGGGACTTCACATCTGCTGCCAAATTCGCGTAAAGGGCGCGACGATCCGCCAACTGGGACAGACGTCTTTCGAGCGTAACGCGTTGCCCCTCGAGCCGCTCGCGTTTGCGTTCCATGACAGCGATGTCCGCTTCGATGCTTTCGATCGAGGCTCGCAGTTCGCGAGAAAATCGCTGGATGATGGTATTTTGAGCCGAGTTGGATGCGATAACCAGTGGATGCTCTTCGGTGAATTTGCCCGACAGCTGCGAGCTGCCCAGTTGGGCGTCGACGAGGCCTTCACGGAATCGTTTCAGTCCGGGTTGGCTATTGAGAAGGGAGCTGGGAGCGATGACAAACGAGGCGGGATCTTCGATCGCCTTGCGGAGGAGGTCGAGGTCGGATTGGAGTTGTTGCACCGTCTGCTCGGTCTGGCGCAATTCGTTTTTGATTTGGTCGTATTCCAGACGCGCCGAGGAACCGCCAGCGATCATATCGGTCATGCCGCGTAGATCGCTCAAGTCGGTCCCGGCCTCACGTTCCATAACATGGAGTTTGTCGGTCGATATCTTGAGCTCCGCTTTGGCGGCATCGCGTGCGTAGGAGAGTTCGGCGATGACGCTGTCGGCTCGAACAGTGCGAACTTGTTGCAGACGGCTTTCGAGCGCATCGCACAAGGCTTTGTTGAGCGCCAGGGCTCGCTGCCGGGTGCTGCTCTTGATATCGATGTAGATCACTTCCGTGACACCGAATTCGGTTCCTTTGGGGGCGTGAATGGAGATCGACTCTTTCGCGAATTCCTCGATTTGACGCGTGGAAGGAAATGACTCCGCAGCCCAACCCATCGAGATCCCCTTTGCCTCGGGACCGATCTTCTCGAGGGCTTCTCGAACGACCTGATGGCTCTTGGCCATCTCGAGAATCGTCTCCTGTGCCGCTTTCATTTCAGCTTGGCTTTGGAAACGGCCCAAGCGCATCACGGCCCCGTTGGCCTCGTCGCGGACCAGAATCGCCTGCGAGGCCAAAAACTGATCTTGCTTGAAGAGCAGGATGTAAAGAATTCCGAGAGTTCCGAATAATGCGGTCGTACCGATCCATAGCGGGGCCCAAACAAGAATACCGCGAAGGATGTTTCGAAAGATCGGATTCGCAATAACGGAACTCATAGTCAGCAACCGCTCGATGGCGTGGAATCGGAGTGAACAACACACTCCACCGATTCGAATATGGCACGTGGACCGAGGGGGCGTCCCCGCTCTTGGACCCGATCCCCCCGATTTCAGAAATCCCCACTCGAAGATGCGGGGAAGTCGATCGACAACGCTGTTGAAAGAATTTCTCAAGTTCTTGAAAAACGAGTAAGATGCCTCCATGCCAGTCGATCTCCCCTCCGATGATCCGATCGAGTCCATCAATCGCCGCGCGTACGACGCGATGGCACAGCGCGACCATTTCCTGACAACCCCCGTTTCGCTGTCGGAATTGGCCAATCCGCTGGCGACCTTGGATGCGCGGGGCTGGCTCGGACCGAGCATTCGCGGATGGCGCGTCCTGTGCCTGGCTGCCGGGGGGGGCCGCCAGGGACCGCTCTACACCGCGGCCGGAGCGGAAGTCACCGTTTTGGATCTCAGCCCTGCCATGCTCGAACGCGATCGCGAAGCTGCCAGACGCTTCGACATGAAGATGCGAATCCTCGAAGGAACCATGCGGGATCTGAGCATGTTTGCGGAGGCGGAGTTTGATCTCGTCGCCCATCCGGTCAGCACGTGCTACATCCGAGACCCCTTGCCCGTTTACGTCCAGATCGCTCGCGTACTGCGTGCGGGCGGGCTATACGTCTCGCAGCACAAACAGCCCGGCAATGTCCAAGCGTCGTTGCAACCTCGCGATGGCTATTATGTGCTCGAGACCGAAGTCGGAGCGGCGGCGAAAAGCGTCCATATGGGAGAGACCAGCTGGCTCCGCGAACCCAATACCATCGAATACGCGCACTCGTTGGAGTCGCTCCTGGGTGGCATTTGTCGATCCGGCATGATGATCGAGGATGTATCGGAACCCGATCACGCGCGGCCCGACGGAGCGCCCGGGAGCATGGGCCATCGGAGTCGCTTTATCCCTCCCTATCTCCGCGTCAAAGCTCGCCGAGTCGCGGCCTGCGATCCCCCGAAACTCATCCTGGCTCGTTCGTAATCATTCCCGACGCGTCTTCCGGCCGCAGAGGGGCCTGGCCAAGGCCCCCGCAGGCCTGCAGGGAGCCATGGCACGAGCGTCCCTTTGCCGATATGCTTTGCTGACCGGAATGCGCTCCCAATCCCTCCAACTTCACCCACCTAGATCGCATGTCTGATAACACCTCCTCTGCCGCAGGTCGACCGAGTTCGCGAGCGATCTGGTTGATTTGTATCATGGCCGCCATCGGCTTTGCATTCGACATCTATGAACTACTGATGCTGCCGCTGATCATCAAGCCCGCGATTGCGGCGTTGAGTTCGGGAGAGGTCCAAGCTCTGATCGATGCAGGGACAACTCCCGCGGACGCGAACGCCCTGTGGCTTCCTGGAGGAGAGAAATATGTTCTTTGGGCCAGAATGCTGTTCTTCATCCCTGCCCTTGCAGGGGGCGTGTTCGGCTTGCTCGGTGGCTACCTGACCGACTTGCTCGGACGTCGGCGCGTATTGACCGGCAGCATCTTGCTGTATGCATTCGCCGCGATGGCGGCTGGCTTCAGCACCAGCCTCAGTCAGCTGCTCTTCTTTCGCTGCCTGGTGTTCATCGGCGTGTGCGTCGAGTTTGTTGCAGCCGTTGCATGGTTGGCGGAGCTCTTCGACAACCCCAAGCAACGCGAAAAGGTTCTGGGGTATACGCAAGCCTTCTCGTCGGTGGGAGGATTGATGGTCGGGGGGGCGAATGTGATTGCAGCATGGCTGGCCCAGAATCAACAAGTCCCAGCCATCTACGGTCAACATGAGGCCTGGCGCTATACCCTGATCTCGGGAGTCATCCCCGCGCTGCCGTTGATCTTCATACGCCCGTTCCTGCCCGAATCCCCCAAGTGGCAGCAGAAGAAACTCGCCGGACAACTCCGACGGCCCAGCATCCTCGAACTCTTCTCTCCGAGCCTCATCGCCACCACCGTCATTACGACCCTGATGTTCGCAGCCAGTTACGGCATCGCTTTCGGAGCGATTCAACAATTGCCTCAAATTTTGAATGGACATGTGTCGATCGTGAAGGAATCCGATGCCCAAGCTGCGGCGAGGGCGACAGAGATGGAGAAGCAGGATGGCAAGAAGGTGCCACCTGGCAAGCTGAAGGGGATGGCCGCCAACTTCCGCGATGAGGCGGTGGCCAAGGTCACACTCTGGCAAGAGATCGGTGGATTGGTGGGTCGTTTTGCGCTCGCGGCGCTGGCGTTGATTGTGGTCAGCCGTCGCAACTTGCTGAGGATCTTCCAGATACCCGCTTTGATTTTCGTCCCGTTGCTCTTCTACTGGATTAGCACGGCCATCAAGCAGGAGAACTCGCTGCTGGGGATTCAGTTGGGTGTATTTGCCGCTGGATTTTTGGTGGTGGCACAGTTCAGTTTCTGGGGGAACTACCTCCCGAGAGTCTTTCCGCTCCACTTGCGCGGCACGGGCGAAAGTTTCGCTGCGAACATCGGCGGACGAATCATCGGTACAGCCGCAGCGTGGTTGACCCTCACTTTTTCCGCGGCCAAGCCGCCGGACCCCGGCAAGATAGCGATGGTCGGGGCGATTGTGGCGGGCAGCTACGCGCTGGTCGGAACGCTGTTGTGCTTCTTCCTTCCTGAACCCGGCGAAACCATGGCAGACGAATGAGTTGCCCCGCGAACCATTCCTACCGATGACTGCCATCCCCTTTGCCAACTTGCTTTTTGCGTCGATCGAAAATGCTCGCACCCTGGAGCAGTTGATCCTCGAACCGCTCGATTGGGCGAGGAGCAACTTGCATATCCAGCACATGGTCTTGCTATCGGCCACAAAGGGATCTTGGAAACGGGTGTTGCAAGTCGGCCGCCCGGCGGCGGTGGGACCTGATTCGCTGCACGCGAGCGAGAGCCTGGATGCGCGTCTGGCTCGCCATATTCCTCCGTGGCATTATTTTCCGATCCCTTCGAAGACGCAAAACGACCTTGTTCTTTGCTGCCATGGGGTATCGTCGCATCTGACCTCCGACTCGTTGATGGAGCCGATCCAGCTCTTAGGCCAAGCCGTGGATGCGTGGCATCGCCACAACCAGAAGACTCGGGAACTGGAACGATTGAATCAAATTCTGGATGTGGTCGCCAACTGGAACGCGCATCAGAATTTGGAGCAACTGTTGGAGGAAATGGCGCAAGCGGCGACGCAACTGCTGCGATGCGATCGAGCGAGTATCTTTCTTTGGGACAAGAACGCCAGGGAATTGGTCGGCCACCCTGCCCTTGGGATGGAAGGCAAACCGCTTCGCATCGCTGATGATAAAGGGGTCGCTGGCAAAGTGCTCAAAAGTCAGCAACCGAGGCGATGGGATCGTTCGGACCCCCACGACGAAGTGGATCGACGCGTCGACACGCGGAGCGGTTATCGAACCGATTCGCTTCTCGCGGTACCGATGAACGACACCCGTGGCAAGGCGATGGGCGTCTTCGAAGTCATCAACCAAGTCGACGGTCGATTTGATCTGCAGGATGAGCGCGATTTGATCGAACTGGCTCGGCACGCTTCCGCGGCCCTCGCCAATACGCAAACCATGCAACGCCTGGTCGAGACCCGCGATCGATTGACGGCCGATGCGTTGCAGCAGATCCAATTGATCGGGGATTCCCAGGAAATGCGGAATCTCAAATCGACGATCGCTCGCGTAGGTGACACCGACTTGGCGGTCTTGATCCTGGGTGAAAACGGAACAGGCAAAGAAGTGGTTTCTCGCCAGATCCATTACCAGAGCCGTCGTCGCTATGAACCCTTTATCGCCGTGAATTGCGCGGCCATCACCGAAACGTTGCTGGAGAGCGAATTGTTCGGGCATGAAAAAGGGGCCTTCACCGATGCTCACGAAACCCGAACCGGTAAATTCGAATTGGCCTCGGGCGGCACCCTGTTTCTCGACGAGATCGGGGATATGAGCCTGGCAGGGCAAGCGAAATTGCTTCGCGTTCTCGAGGAAAAGGTCGTAGTCCGCGTCGGCGGGTCATCCCCCATACCGGTCAACGTCCGGGTCATCGCAGCCACGAATCAAAACCTGGTCGAATTGGTTCGAATGAAGAAATTTCGCGAAGACCTTTATTTCCGCCTCACCGTCGTTGCTATCCAATTACCTCCCTTGAGACAACGCGGCGAAGATGTGATCGCGCTCTCCGATTTTTTTCTTTCCACGTTCTGCAAGAAGATCGGGAGAACCCAGCCCCATTTGTCCGCGGCCGCAAAACGTCGCCTACTGTCGCATGAGTGGCCCGGTAATGTTCGGGAACTGCGAAACGTCATCGAACGCATCGCCTACCTGACAACCGAAGAAACCATCGACGAATCGCAGATCGACTTTGTTCGGTCTCCGCGAAGCGATGCACCATCACCCGGGGATACCTTTGATTTGTCCCAAAGCCTTGCCGATGCAACGGCGCATTTCCAAATTCGCTACATCGAACAGCAAATCAAAGCAGCCCACCGCAACATCACTCAAGCCGCCGAGCGCATGGGCCTGCAACGCTCCAATCTTTATCGCAAAATGAAGCAGTTGGGGATGAAGGCTCCCGAAGGGGAAAATTAGCACTTCGGCATCGAACCCCGCGTCAACGCACGACCGAATTCTCGACGAGCGGCCCTTCTGCAACTTGAAACTCAACAGGGCACTCCCACCCACCTCCAACCGCTTTGTACGTTCGAATCACGTTGAGAATCACTTGCCCTTGGCTCGATGCCAAGGCTTCCTCGGACAGTAGCAATTGACGCTGGCTTTCAAGAACCGCCTGAAAATTCGCCAACCCGGTCCGATACTGTTCGAAAGCGAGATCCACTGCCTGCTGGCTTGCCAGCATTGCTCGACTCAACGCGTACGCGCGCTGGCGCTCCTCGTGAATGGCCACCATCGACCCCAACGCCTCCTCTGTCGCTGCGATGACCGTCTCTTGGTAGTTCGCGACCGATTGCTTGAACTTTGCATCTTGTGCCGCAATCTTATTCCGAACGCGTCCGAAACTCAGGATGTTCCAACGAACCGCAGGGCCAATCGTATGGGCGATGCTGTCGGGATTGAAAAGTGTACTAAGGTCTCGGGAATCGACGGAGACAATACCCGTCAACGTCAACTGGGGGTACAGATCGGCCGTAGCGACGCCGATGCGCTCACACTCTCGTATCATATCCTGTTCCGCTTTCCGGATATCCGGTCGGCGACGCAACAGATCCTGTGGCATTCCGAAATACAAAGACTCGGGAATATCGGGAATAGGTCCCGCCCCAAGCTGCTCCAACTGCTGCAATGTTGGAACGAAACCCTGGAGCACGCAAAGACGAAGGGCCGCCTGTTGCAGCTGCTGCCGAAGCAGCGGAACCGATGCTTCGGTCGTGTGGTACTCAGACATCCCCTGTGCCACATCCAAATAGGTAACTAGCCCCGCCTGCTGCCTGGATTCAGCTAGCTTCACACTCTCCGATTGGAGCGACATGTTGCGATCAGCAATCGCCAGGCGAGCCTGAAGGATGCGAACCTCCACCATGGTCTTCGCCGTCTCGGCGCAAAGGGAAATCAACAAATCTTGATACGCTTCGGTGATCGCGTTCCTGTCAGCGATCGCCGCGTTTCTCAGCCGCTTCAGCTTGCCCCACAAATCGATTTCCCATGAAGTATCAAACCCCATGGAGTGGAGTTGAAACGCAGTCCCCTGGGGAATAAATGCATTGCCTGTCTTGCTGAATTGCCGGTACTGGGTCGACCCCGTCCCAAATGCATCCGGTCTCGAAAGGGCCGCGGTCGCCCGCTCGATGGCTCTCGCCTCCTCGATGCGATGCAACGCCTCCTGCAGCGAAAGATTCGTCGAAACGACATTCTCGATGATCAAATCGAGTTCGGGATCATTGAGTTGTTTCCACCAGCAACACAGAATTTCCTGCTGCTCAGGGGAAATTGCTTGAGGTTCCACCTCCCAGTCTGTCGGCAGGGGAAGCATCGGACGACGATAGTCCGGCCCAACCTTGCAGCCGATGATCGTTATCAACACAACAAGGCTAACCAATGTACCGAGGTACCTAGCGATTGATTTCGAGCGACTCGCTCTCGTCATCCTAGCGATTTCTCTTTCCCGTGGTTTATTTGCAGTATCATGGCGTCGGAGCAAGCAAGTTAAGCCGTTAAAGCTATCCCGACTCTCCTCAGGATAGGGAATCCACTCAAAGTGTCATCGGCATTCGGTTTGTAACGGCTCAACCAGGAACATCCATCCCGAAGTTGACAGTTGGAAAGTAATCTCTTTCTATTCCGAGAAGGCAAATTTTAACGGTTCCAATCATTGGTCTGCACGATCATTCGGTCCGAGCGATCTACCCCGGGGGAATCCGATTCTTGCTCCCGCGACCAACGCATGGTTTGCCTGGCTCTCCCCAACTCTCGAATCCGCAGAACCCTCACAATCCCACCAAGCAGTCGGACGACGACAATCCTCAGAACCGACAGGAAACCCTACCAACCGCTCAAGCGTTGCACTTTCCCTAACAATCGCAAACTCAACAAAGGCTACCGTCGAGGTCAATGGAGTATGTTTCCCAGGAGTCGAATTCTAAGCCCACCGCTGTCGTCAATTTGAGGTCGACAAATCGTGAGTCCATCCAAGCGTGCTCATCATCGCCCGTCGCTGAAGATCCAGGATCTGGAGCGCCGCATTCTCTTATCCGCGACCTGTATCGATACCGCGGTTATGGATCCCGCTGCGGACCACGCACACCCCGAAACCAGTGCTCAAGATCTTTCCGTCGAGACGACTTTTCAGCAGATCGAATCGCTTCTACTGGACCATGCGACGGTTGCGTTAGCCTTAGAAGATATTCATACGCCATCTTCTTTGTCAGAAAACCATACGTCGGATTCAACCACAACGATCGAATTTATTTCCGAAAAATCACATGATGTAATTTCGTCGCCAGTCAATGAAGTTGAAATGCGACATGAGTTGATCCTCGTTGGCGATGACCTGCCGGATACCACGATGATTCTGGCAGGAATCAAACACGATCCCAATACATGTTACGATGTTTACATCGTGGATCGTTCGAATTCCGGATGGGAGCAACTTCACAGTTATCTCGCGGAACGCAATATTGAATTCGATGCGATTCATTTTGTAACACACGGCACTGCATCGGGCTTCCAATTTGGTTCGGATTGGGTAAACGCCGATACACTCTCCTCGCAGTCGGTACAGATCGCTCAGATCTCAAATTACCTCAGCGACAATGCCGACCTGATCTTGTACGGCTGCAGTATCGCCGAAACCGAGTATGGGCGAGGAATCGTGGATCAACTTGCCCTCTACACTTCGAGCGATGTCGCCGCAAGCGATGATGCGACTGGAAACACGAGTCTAGGGGGCGACTGGAATTTGGAATACCAATCGGGAGATATCGAAACCTCGATCGCTTTCTCGAACGAATTCCAGAGCGAATGGAATCACACCATGGTGACTTACACGCTCTTAGATAACTTCACAGCCGCATCCTACTCGAACAACAACGGCACCAACAATTTCACCGGCGACTGGACGGAAAGTGATGCCGGAGGTGCCGGAGCCGGTACAGGAAACCAGTTGATAACAGGAGGTCAACTACGCATCCAGCCTGCAAATATTTCCAATTGGATCTATCGCGACGCCAATTTGTCCGGATCTCATGCGGCCACCGTTTCCTTTTTCTACAACAGCACCTTAGACGACAACGCATCCAATTCTTCGGTTCTTTTTCAAGTATCGTCGAATGGCGGAACCAGCTACACAACTCTGTACACATTCGACAGGACGACGAACACAACCTCAGGGACATTAACGACCGACATCACGTCATATATTTCCTCGAACATGCGTTTTCGCTTTGCTGTAGGAACCAGCAATGCAGGAAACTTTTACGTTTTTGCCGATGATTTCCAAATTAGCTACAACGTCAACACAAGCCCAACCGCTGTCGCTGATACTGCAACAGCCGTGGAAGCGGGTGGCGTCAATAATGCAACCGCTGGAACCAACCCAACAGGAAATGTGCTCACCAACGACACCGATGCCGATTCAGGTGACACCAAGACGATTACGGGGGTCGCTGTCGGAACCGTAGGAAGTGCTTCAGGTAATGTCGGCACCTCTGTTACCGGTGCTTATGGTTCGATCAATATCGCCGCGAACGGCAGCTACACCTACACGGTCAATAACAGCAACGCTACGGTTCAGGCTCTGCGAACCACTGCAAATACTCTGACCGACACCTTTACCTACACGATGCGCGATACGCTGGGACTGAACAGTACAACGCAGATCACCGTAACGATTCAGGGGGCAAACGATGCGCCCAATGATATCACCGGCACTCTATCCATTGCTGAGAATTCCTCCAATGGAACTTCGGTGGGCACCGTCACGGCCGCCGATGTTGATTCCGGGGATACTCGCACGTATTCCTTAACCGATAGTGCGGGAGGACGCTTCGCAATCAATGCCTCTACAGGTCAGATTACGGTCGCCAACAGCAGCCTGCTCGATTACGAGTCTGCCACAAGCCATAACATCACAGTCCGCGCCATCGACACGGCAGGTGCTCTATTTGACAAAGTATTTTCGGTTACGGTATCTGATGTTGCTGAAGCTTTGACATTAACTGCAGGTAACGACACCTTCACCGATAATGGCGTCACGGAAATTTCTGTCAACGGTGGTGGGGGCGATGACCTCATTTATGCATCGAGCGGAAACGACAATCTCATTGGCGGGAGTGGCATTGATACCGTCAGCTATGAAAACGCAACCTCTGCTGTCACATTGAATCTTTCGACAACGAGTGCACAGAGTACGGTTGGGTCCGGTAGCGATCAGTTGCAACAGTTTGAGAACCTCATCGGCTCTGCATTCAACGACACACTGATAGGTGATAGTTCTGACAATGTGATCCGAGGTGCTGGTGGCAACGATTCCCTCACCGGGAGTGCCGGGAACGACACCTTCACCGTCGATTCAGGCACCGACACGATTACCGACCTGGGCAATGGGGTGGACATCCTCACCATCTCCGCGAGCGCAACCGCCAACGCGACCGCCGTAGCAGCCTGGACCGCCACCGCGTCTTCCAGCAACGCCGGGACCGCAACCGTCACCGCCAGCGGATTCAACATCAACGTTGGTGCTGCCACAGGCTCCGCAGGTTGGACCCTCACCAACAGCGGCAATGCTACCGCCGTTACCCTCACCGGTTCCGCCAACGCTGACGTGATCACGGGTGGTACCAATGCCGACACCCTCGTCGGTGGCGCTGGCAACGACTCCCTCACCGGTGGTGCCGGAATCGATACTTTTACCGTCGACGCTGGCACCGATACCATCGCCGATCTAGGCAATGGCGTCGATATCCTGACGGTCTCCGCAGGTGCGACGGCCAACGCCACCGCAGCTGGGGCTTGGACCGCCACCGCTGCCTCCAGCAACGCGGGCACAGCAACAATCACCGCCGCTGGCAAGTCCATCAATGTCAGCGCCGCCACAGGTGCTGCTGGATGGATCCTCACCAACTCCGGCAACGCCACCGCCGTCACTCTCATCGGGTCCGCCAACAATGACACCCTCACCGGGGGCAATAACAACGATACCCTCACCGGCGGCGCTGGGAACGACACCTTCACCGTCGCCTCAGGCACCGATACCATCACCGACCTGGGTAATGGCGTCGACATCCTCACCGTCTCCGCAGGAGCAACCGCCAACGCCACCGCAGTTGGGGCGTGGACCGCCACCGCATCCACCAGCCATGCTGGAACCGCAACCGTCACCTCCAGCGGATTCAGCATCAACGTCAACGCTGCCACCGGAGCCGCAGGTTGGACCCTCACCAACTCCGGTAACGCCACCGCAGTCACCCTCACCGGATCGGCCAATAACGACGTGCTGACCGGCGGCACCAACGACGATACGCTGGTCGGCGGCGCAGGCAACGATTCCCTCACCGGTGGTGCCGGGAACGACACGTTCACGGTAGGTTCA
>JBKDPB010000168.1:0-5602 GCA_046342615.1 Planctomycetota bacterium
CTGCAGGCCCTGCGCGATGCCGTGCACACCGCACCCGAGGTGAGGAATTTTCACGAAGCCTTGAAACGCAAGGATCGTATCCGTTTGCTGGCCGAGGTGAAGAAAGCCAGCCCGTCCAAAGGGGTCATCCGTCCCCAATTCCATCCCGTCGACATCGCCCGAGCCTACGAAGCAGGAGGAGCGGCCGCGATCAGCGTTTTAACCGATGAGCCCTTTTTCCAAGGCAAACTGGATTACTTGACCCACGTTCGAGAGTCTGTTTCCATACCGATCCTGCGCAAAGACTTTATTCTGGACGAATACCAGATCGTTGAGGCTCGAGTCGCCGGAGCGGACGCAGTCCTGCTCATCGCGGAATGTCTTCCCGGCGAAGCATTGCAAGACCTGTACTCTTGCATTCGCGAACTGGGGATGACCGCCTTGATCGAGTTGTATGACCCGATCCACCTCGATCGAGTGTTGGCGACCGGAAGCCCCTTGGTGGGCGTCAACAACCGAGACCTGCGAACGTTTGCGGTCGATCTGGACCACGTCATCCGGCTCCGGTCCCAGATTCCCGCCAGTGTCACGCTGGTGGCTGAAAGCGGGATTTCCCATCCAGATGACGTACGACGTTTGGAGCAAGCCGGCATCGACGCGATCCTCGTCGGAGAATCTTTGATGCGTCAACACGACGTGCGGCGGGCGGTGGAACATCTGATGCAATTCCACCCTGAATGAGTCGCGGCGTCGCGGTTACCGCATGGTTTTCGGATCGAGCTGACCGAAAGGAAGCTCGAACAAGGCCATCATCCCTTCCAGATCGCCGCTTTGAAGCCCCTTGGTAAACCAATACGCTCGGGCCTGCGCGCTGCCGTGCGTGAACGCCTGTTCGATGACTCGTCCAGTGGCTTTCTTTTGCAGCACATCATCGCCGATTTTTTCCGCTGCGTTGATGGCTTCGGCGATATCCCCTTTCTCAAGGATGGCCTTGGAGGCCTGAGCGTGGTGAGCCCATACGCCCGCAAGATAATCCGCTTGCAACTCGAGCCGGACGCTCAATTGATTCGCCTCAGCTTTTCCAGACTGCATCTGCATCGTCTGGATCTTTCGAGAAAAACCGAGCAAATTCTGAACATGATGCCCCACTTCATGCGAGATCACGTAAGCCATCGCAAAGTCGCCCTTGGCTCCGAACTCATTCTGCAATTGCCGGAAGAAATCGAAGTCGAGGTAGACATTTTTGTCCCCCGGGCAATAAAAGGGTCCGACCGCGGCCGTCGCCTCGCCGCACGCTGACCGAACCGCACCGGAAAACAGGACCAGCTTGGGTTCCTCATATCGGGCCTTCAACTGATCTCGAAACAGCCTGCTCCAAACGTCTTCGTTGTCCTTGAGTACGACACCCACGAATTTTTTGAGCGGAGCATCCTTATCGTCGGCCGCGTTGATCGGAACTTGGGTCTCTGGGACCGGCTGTTGCTGGCCCACTTGCTCGAGCAATTGCCTGGGATTCGCGCCGAGCAGCATCGAGATCACGAAAGCGAAAATGATGAACATGAGGCTCCCGCCAGCCAAACCGGCGACCGGCATGGCCATTCCTCGACGATCTTCAACATTAGCGGACTCTTCTCGACCTTCCCAACGCATAGCCAGCGACCTCGCCTGTTAGCAACTCCCAAAACCAAAATTCCAGCGTTCTTGACGAACGCGAGAATTTTAGCAAAAAGCGCTCCCGCGGCTTGGGGTTTTGCAAAAATTCGGAGAGTTCTTTCGCCACGCGTTTTCGGCCGGACCAGCAACGCATCGGGCGAACACGTGCGCAATCCGTCTAGTACGCGTCCTGCTTGAGCACCACGCCCACCGTTTTGAGGAGGATCTTGAAATCGAGCCAGAGGGACCACTCACGAATGTAGCGGTGGTCTAGTTCGACCCGAAATTCCATTTTTTCCAGGGTATCGGTCTCGCCGCGACTCCCGAGCACCTGGGCCAGGCCTGTGATGCCCGGTTTGACTTTGTGCCGCATCATGTAACCACGGATCAGCGAGCGATATTTTTCGTTGTGAGCAGTTGCATGGGGTCGAGGCCCCACCAGGGACATGGTACCGCCCAGGACATTGAACAACTGGGGTAATTCGTCCAGCGATGTCCGTCTCAGAATCCGTCCGATCGGGGTTACCCTCGGATCGTCCTTGGTAGCCTGTTTTACGACGGGGCCATTGTCGCATGTCCTCATGGACCGGAATTTCCAGACGAGAATTTCCTTGCCGTCGAGCCCATACCGTTTTTGGAGGAAGAAAATCGGGCCAGGCGAAGACCAACGCACCAACAGAGAGCAAACCAGCATGATGGGCGAGACCAGGATCAGGGCGATGGAGCCCAGCACGACGTCGAATGCCCGCTTCGCCCAGCCGTCCACACCATAAATTGGGCTTTCAAAAACACTCACGACGGGTAGTCCACCGACTTGGGTCCAGCGCGAATGGAGAAGTTCGAAAACGAAGAAGTCGGGAACCAAGTAGACCGATACGGTTGAATTGGCCAAAACATCCAAAATCCCAGTGATCCGCTTTTCGGCGCGCATTGGAAACGCGATCAGGACGGTATCGATTTCACCTCGACCGATCAATTCGAGCAATTCGCGACTCGAGCCGAGGAACGGTACAGGACTATCCGACATATTTCCCAATCTCTCGCTCGTGCGGTCATCGAAGATACCGATCACCTTCATTCCACAATCGGCTGCCGTGAGAGAGTTTTTCGCAATTTCAATGCCGAGCCGATTGAAGCCGACAATGGCAGTTCGACGAGCCATGTATCCGTGCGAACTCGCCGCCTCAACGACGGCTCGAATGCAGAGATGACAGTGGAGCACCAAGAGAGCCGTGGTCAGGTAATTGGCCAGCACCCCTAACCAGGACTCGATCAGTCCCAGCGAGAAGAATCGACCTACCAAGTAAAGCCCAGCGAAACTCAACGTCCAAGAGACCGTGATCAACACGACTTCGATATCCGCCGATCGGCCGCGGCTGGGACGATAAATGCCGGCGCATTCGCCGATAACAAACATCAAAACCGAAGCGAGAAGCCCCAGGGTGAGCCAGTCGCTGCGCCATGTTTCGCCCGTCCACCAGGCCGATAGCGGAATGGCGGCGCAAATCAGGACCGAGTCGCATGCATGCAAGATCGTCGGAATCAACGATCGTGTGGGTCGTATATCGACGGTAGCCATTTTCGACGGTATCGATGATGGGGGTCACTTGGGCATCAGACTTCTACGCTGCGAAAAGTTAGGTCAAACCGCGGTTCCCCGCCGAGCGATTTCCCGAGATTCCGAGGTATCCCCCCATCCTTGCATTCGGCGCCATTGGAACCGTCGGTGCAATCCGAAACCTCCAGCGATCCTTCAACGATCCAAGGTCGGACTGCCGATCACGCACGAAGATCCGTTCACAGCCCCTCGCACTGAGAAACTCCATGCAGGAATCGCTTAGCATCATCGTCCCGGTACGCGATCGCCAGTCGACTATCGCGGCAAGGGCGGAATCGCTGCTGGAACTGGTGAGCGAATTGAGCCGAACCATCCAGTTGATCCTCGTCGACGATTTTTCGTCCGACGCGACGCCAGAAGTCCTGGATGATCTCCGCCGTAAATATCCGCAAATTGAGATCATCAGGAACCGAAAAACCCTCGGCCCTACGCAAGCTGCCGAACAAGCTCTGCACCGGGCCACGGGTGATTTCATTTTTCTCCACCCGTCTTATGACCCCGTCGACTTCGACGAGTTGGTGCAGTTGTGGCGATTGAGACGCGATGATCAACTGGTCGTCGCTCGGGCTTCGACACGAGTCCGTCGCGTCGACACAGGGTTCATTCATCGGCTCAAGGACTGGAGTCGGCGATTGGTTCAACCCTCGGCCAATCCGCCTTCGCAGTGGAACGGTTTGCACATGCTGCGCCGTTCAGGCATACAGCATTTCGCGGCGACGAGCGACACTGCGGACGCCGTCGAATTCAGCCACCAATCGCATCGTCGCCTCACGAGCCCGAATCTCCTCCGGGACCAACGCGCTCCCCATCGCGCGTAGCCGCGTCCTACGAACTTGCACTTGGCTCGGCACTGGCTGCTGGAACGGTAGGGACCGTGATGAAATGCTTGATTTCACGAGCGGTTCGGTACAGCGTTCGATGCACTTTGCCCCAAAATTTTGGCGATGCGATCATCCATCGCTCTTGCGTCGAGGGCAAGGCTCCCATCCTCTGTTTATACTCTTCATCCCCCCGCATGAAATCGACTTGTTTGCACCCACACTGCAGCGCATAGTCCGCGAGAAAACCGTTGAGCTTCCAGCCCGGCTTCTGCTGGGGAAACTCGGGCGACATGGACGCCAGATAAACGTAGAGGGTGGAACAATCCAAGAAACAGATCGCACTCGCCGCCGGCGATCCTTGCCAACGCAAAGTTGCGACGAAGGAACGGCCTGCCTCGCAGGTTCGACCAACCAGATCGTGGGTGAAATTCAAAAAGGACTCGTTGGAAAAGCATCCCTGGATTCCTCGGTCTTGCCATCGTGCTTGATGAATCGATTCCAAGACTTTCAATTCAACCGCAGCTTCTTCTCGAGTGCTTGCGACTTTCACTTCCAATTCGCCGTTTTGACGTTCCTCGCGTGCTTTCCGCATCATGCTGCGCAAACGTTTCGGCCAGGAGTGATAACCATCGCGATCGGGTTTCAACTCGAGCGCCCAGCAACTTGGGCTGCTGCGCCGGTCGATCGATGCGGGATTATCGCTCGAGAATGTGTCGCCAAAGACTTGCATGGCCGCATCCGACGTTCGGATCCCCTCGAGGTCCAAGTAGTCCCAAACCAATTCACGGGAATGGAGCAGGAACGAAGCAAACTCGCGAGCCAGCTGCGGTGCTCGATCGTGGGAAGCGATGATCCCTAGATCGTCTAAACACGCCTTCCCGCTGCCGAAATTGATCAGAGTGCGGCCCGTCCAAAGACGTTTCTGCTCGACGAGCGGGAGAATTCCTTCAATCCGTCCGCTTTCCTCCCATACCAAGACGCGAAGCGCATCGCGAGATGCGAAATGTTCGAGCCAACAGCGCTGAAAATCCCAGGAACGCATGAGATTCGAACCGCCGAGCAACCGCCAAGCCTCGGAAAGGCCCTCGAGTTCTTCTCGACTTGCAACCAAACGAACTTGACCCATGTCAGCTTCTACCATCGAACGAGATCAAAACACGCGACACCGTAAGGGTAGGTTCCCCCGTGACCTCCACGACGAAAAGTTCTGCGGATCATCGCGCGATCAGTCCGACCGATCGTTACGATCGGTACGGTCGGCGCAATGCGAACATTCGGCGAGCGATTCCCTCGATCGCGAGCGCAACGCCGATGCCGGCGGTCAAGTAGAGCAACGCATACAGCGGAACGAGGAATCGGCCACCCGTCTCGTAAAGGATTGCCACCGTACAGGTGCTGATCACGGGCAAACCCAATAACGCGATGAGCTCGCGACGACGCGACAACGCCAATCCGAGCCATCCCATCAGGATTGCGATGCGCCACAGCAAACTGGTGCCCGTGAACGGGCTCCAATGCGACTCAACGCGCA
>JBKDPB010000169.1:0-15288 GCA_046342615.1 Planctomycetota bacterium
TACTCCGTCTCGACCCCGTAGCTCAAGCTTTCTGTAGTCGCTGTCTTTGCGTTTCTCCCTCTGACGGTAGCCAGGAAAAGGGCACTCATACTCGTACTCGTCTGGATTCGGTCGAGTACGAGGAAGAGGACAAGTACCAGAACTGGTATCCTCACGCTCCGACCCCCACCTTGGATTGATGCGAATCCTACACACTGCCGATTGGCACCTGGGCCGAACGCTCTACCACAAGTCTCGTTACGAGGAATTCCAGATTTTCCTCGATTGGCTGATCCAAACCATCCGGGATCGAGCCATCGATGTCCTCCTGATCGCCGGTGATGTTTTCGATACCACCGCGCCGAGCAACCGCGCTCAGGAACTTTACTACGACTTTCTGTCCCAACTGTCCGCGACCGGCTGCAAACATATTGTGGTGACCGCAGGCACTCACGATTCCCCGACGTTTCTGGACGCCCCCAAGCGAATACTCAAAGCCCTCGACGTGCATGTCATCGGCAAGGTGCCCGACCGCATCGAGGACGAAGTGCTGCTGCTCCGCGATCGCGACGGCGATCCCGAACTGATCGTCTGCGCTGTCCCCTACCTTCGAGACCGCGACATCCGCAAATCGGAAGCGGGCGAATCCCTGGAGGCCAAGGAGCAGAAGCTGCGAGAAGGGATCGAAGACCATTACACATCGGTCGCAACCATTGCGGTCGGTGTCCGCGATACGCTGAAGGTGCCGGTCCCTATCGTCGCCATGGGGCATCTGTACACGGCGGGCGGCCAAACCGTCGAAGGGGACGGTGTCCGCAATCTGTACGTCGGAAACCTCGCCCACGTCGAGTCGAAGATTTTCTCCGACTCCTTCGACTATGTCGCGCTTGGTCATCTTCACGTGCCGCAAAAAGTGAACGATTCCGATTCGATCCGATTCAGCGGCTCGCCCATACCGATGGGATTCGGCGAAGCGGCTCAGCAAAAATATGTCAACTTGGTGCAATGGAACGAAAACCACTTGGAGGTGGAGTTGATCCCGGTCCCGAAAATTCAGCGGCTCGAAAGTATCCAGGGAGACTGGCCTCACATCGTGAACCGACTCGAGGAACTCAAGCGATCTGAAGAGTCCGTTTGGATCGAGGTTGCCTATCGCGGTTCGGACCTGATTCCAAACTTGAAAGAGAAGGTCGATCCGATCATCGCGGGTTCCATGCTGGAGGCGCTGCGAGTTACCGATGTCCAAACCGGTCAAGCCATTCTCGCGCGAGGACATTCCACTGAGTCGCTGAAGGAGTTGAACCCCATCGACATCTTTCGGATGTACCTGGACCAAAAAGATCTGCTGGAAGAGCAACGAAAGAGGCTCGAAGAAACGTATCACGAGATTCTTTTCCAAATCCAGAGCATCGACTCCGAGGCGGAGTAGCTCGTCGCGAAATCGCGACGTATTGTCCACGTTGAAAAGAAGCATCGTATGAAGATCCTGAGCGTCCACTTCAAAAACCTCAACTCCCTTGCGGGCGAATGGACGATCGATTTCACCCATCCAAACTATGCCGACAGCGGTATCTTTGCGATCACCGGACCGACCGGAGCCGGCAAGTCGACCATCCTCGATGCGATCTGTATCGCTCTCTACGGAGAAACGCCGCGACTGGGTGCGCTGACGCAATCCAACAACGATGTGATGACGCGCGGTACGTCGGAATGCTCCGCAGAAGTCCAGTTTGCGACGAATCGAGGAAAGTTCCGCGTCACCTGGCAACAACGCCGTGCCCGAAAAAAATCGGATGGCCAACTGCAGCCTCCCAAGCACGAACTGGCAAACGCGGATACCGGCGCAATCCTCGCCAGCAAACTCTCGGAGGTGAAGCGACTCGTCGATGAGATCACGGGAATGGATTTCAATCGATTCACCCGATCGATGCTCCTCGCGCAGGGCCGGTTCGCGGTATTCCTCCAGTCTGAACCAAAGGATCGAGCGCCTATCCTCGAGCAAATCACCGGAACCGAGCAGTACAGCACGATCTCGATCGCGGTCTACGAACGCTGCAAGACCGTCAACGAGGAATTGAAACGGCTCAAAACCGAACTCGAAGGGATCGAAAGCCTCGCACCGGACATGCTCGCTCAACATCAAGCGGAACTTGAAGACAAGCAGCAAACGAGCGATCGAGTGAAAACGGAGCTGCAACAACTCGATACGCAGATTCAATGGCTTCAGAAAATCGACCAGTTGTCCCAACAAATTCGACAGGAAGAACGCAATCAAGCCGACTTGGCTGCGGAGATCCTCGCGTTCGAACCCAACAAACAACGATTGCAGCGTGACAGCCTGGCGCGTCAATTGGATATCCCGTATTCGGAGTTGTGCGGATTGCGTCGCGCGCATGAATCGGCGATCAAGGAAACGAACCTACTCCGGGAAAAACTGCCGCAGCTCGAACAAGCGAAACAGGACCAGCAGGAACAGTACAATCGCCTCGCCGCTCAGTTGGCTATTCTGCGAAAAGAGCTTGAGGAACTCCTTCCGATCCTGCAACAAATCCGCGCGCTCGACGGCGATCTGGGTCAGCGACGCGAACAAGCAGCTCTCCTGCGGGCCGATTTCGAAAAGGAACATTTGCGATGGCAGGGAATCACCGCGAAGGTAACCGGGATTCAGACAAATCTTTCCGAAGCGATCCTCGAGCAAAAGCAACTCGATCACTATTTTGCAACCCATGCGCAGGACGCGAGCCTCGTCGAACAGTTCTCCGGAATCGAAGCCGATATTTGCACGTGGTTGAGCCAGTCGCGCGACCTGAACCAGCGACGCGACGATCGCGATGCCGACCAAGGACGGCTCGAATCGGCTCAGTCGGCGGTCGTCAGAGCAACCACCGAGCTTCAGGTTCAACAATCGCTCCTTGCAAAAGCAGAGTCGGCATGGGAACAAGGCAATCGGGCGCTCGAATCCCTGCTTCAAGGAAGATTGCTGCGCGAATACGAGAGCGATCGCGATCACCTGCTCGAACAGAAACGGCTTCGCAGCATCATCAAGAGCCTCGACAATCACCGAGCCGATCTCAAGCCGGGCGAAGCCTGTCCCTTGTGCGGCGCAACCGAACATCCGTATGCCACCGGCGATATTCCTACACCCGACGAACTGGAAAATGAAATCCAACGCTTAGAGAAGCGCCTGCGCGAAGCGCGGGAGTGTTCAGAGGCAATCATCCCATTGCAAGATGCCGTGCACGCCGCGCGGACCGACCAGCAGAACGCCATGCATCGCCTCCAAAACGCAAACGGTCTGGTCGAGACCCTCGTCGCCCAAATCCAACAGCGCACAACGGAAATCCAGGCGACCGAACGCAACCTGGAATCCTTGCGCGCGAATTTGCGTCAGAAAGTCGCTCCGTTCGGGTTCGAGGATGTTCCGCATGGAAGCGAGTCGGAGATCCTCGACGCCCTGAGCGAACGTCGCGAACTCTGGCAGGAGAATCAATCGAAGAGGCAGAAATCGGATTCGGATATCGCCCATATTCAAAAAGAAATCAGTCGCGAGCAAGCGATCGCCGCCGAGATTCAGTCCGCATTGGAGATAAAAAAACGCGAGATCCAGGACAAGGACCGTGCCATCGAGGAACAGTCCCTGAAACGTGCCGCGTTGCTCGGCGACCGGGATCCCGATGCGGTGCTCTCGCAATCGCAATCGGAAATCGCCGCACGCGAGAAATCGGCGGATACGGCAAACCAACAATTGCAAGGGGCGAATACCGAGTGGACGGCGGCGAACGCCTCCTTGGCCACGCTCGCCGAACGCCTGCAGAATACGGAATGCAAAATCAAGGAACTCGAACCGGTCTTTCAGGCAGCTCGGGAATCGCTCGGATTCGCCGACGAACAGGCGTTTGTCGATGCGAGACTCGCCGACAGCCAGCAGCAGCAATGGTCCGCCACGCAACTGGAATTGGCCAAACGACAGCATGCGATCATTCAGGCCCTCGATGAGAAACGCAGCGTCCTACAAAGGGAGTCCGAGCGCAAACTGACCGACCAGAGCATCGAGGATTTGGCGGCGGCGAAAAAACAACTCGAGCTATCCAACGACGTCAATCAACGCCGCATTGGAGAGCTGCAAGCGACCCTGCGCAAAAATCAAGAGAACCAGATTCGGGTGACCGAGAAAGGATCGCAGATCGCGCAGCAGCAACTCGAATGCGATCGCTGGGGGGATTTGAATCACTTGATCGGGTCTGCCGATGGACAGAAATACCGCAACTTCGTCCAGTCAATCACGTTTCAACGCTTGGTGCATTTTGCAAATCAACAACTCGCGAAAATGACCGATCGGTATCTGTTGGTTCCTGATAAAGAGACTTCCTTGAATTTGTCCGTGATCGACCGTTATCAGGCGGACGAAGTTCGCACGACCAAAAATCTTTCGGGTGGGGAGACGTTTATCGCGAGTCTCGCGCTGGCGTTGGGGTTGTCGCAGTTGGCGAGCCACAAGGTCCGGGTTGATTCGTTGTTTTTGGACGAGGGGTTCGGGACGCTCGACGAAGAAGCGATGGATGTAGCGCTGGATACACTTTCCGGCCTGCAACAGGAAGGAAAGCTCATCGGAGTCATCTCGCACGTTTCGGCGCTCAAGGAACGGATCTCGACACAGATCCACGTCTCCCCCCAAGGCTCCGGCCGCAGTACCCTCACCGGCCCCGGTTGTTCCCGCGGCCCCGCACCTGACGTGTGCAATCCATCCTGACGCGGAGCGTTGTGCCACCCTCTCCGCATCAGCCGAAATGCGCAAGCATCCGCTTCGATTATCAGCCAGAATGCGCTAACATCCGTTAAAAACCACGGCAAACATCGCAGCGCTCGATATAATCGGGTAAGCTCTCTAGCCGCTCCAATTTGCGAATCCGATCATGTCATTTTCCATCGCATCCCATCCTCGACTGGTGCGCATAAGTCCTATGCTCTCATGGTTGTGGATCGCAGCCATCGCGAGCGTCACCCCGACGCTCGCGCAAACGCCTGATTCGCCTCGCGTCCTCATCGCCGACTTGGGTCCTGAGACGAAACTCGAGCTCGTCCACGTACCCCCTGGTGAATTCATGATGGGCAGTTCGCCAGAGGAAAAGGCATGGGCCACCGGTATCGAAGGTGGGGCACAGCCTGGAACCGAACGGGAATCGTATGAAGGGGAAGTGCCCCGCAAGATGAAGGTCCATGACGAATTTTGGATGGGACGCACCGAAGTCACCTTCGGACAGTTTCGCCGATTCATCGAAGAAACGGGGTATACGACCGACGCGGAAAAACCAGGAGGGCGTACCCAATGCTTCAATCCCAAATGGACAAGCTACACATTCCGTACGTCGGTTGTTCATCCGTGGGAACCGATGCCAGGCAAAAGCTGGCGTGATCCCAATTTTCAATTTCCGCTCCAGGACAACTTTCCAGTCGTATGCGTAAGTTGGACCGATGCGAAGGCGTTTGCCGCTTGGCTCAATCAACAACCGAACCTCAAACCTTCGATTCCGGAGGGATACGAATATCGACTGCCCACCGAAGCCGAATGGGAATATGCCTGCCGAGGGGGGCGACAAGACAGTACCGCGTATTGGTGGGGCGATAATCTCGCAGACGGTGAGGGCCGTTTCAACATCTCCGCCGTGGATTTCCTGCCGGATCGACAACAGAAGTGGCCTTTGTCAAGCGCACCATGGAGCGATGGTTACTCGTTCGTCGCTCCCGTCGATCACTTCGGCGAGCGAGGTCGCAACGGCTTCGGGATCGCCGATATGTGCGGCAATGTTTGGGAGGTGGTCCTCGATCATTTTGATCCCACGGGTGGACACGAAGAGTTGCTCACCACGACGGAAAACTATCGTCCGGTATGCAAAGGAGGCAATTACTTCGACGTTCCGGGCAATGCGCGTTGTGCGGTCCGATTAGGTCTTGCAGGTCCCCACTACTCCGATTCTCGCGATGGCTTCCGCATCTGTTTGGGACCTGTCAAGGCGAAGGTGCCGCGAGAATAGTTGATTGGTTATGGTTGTTCCCATCGTTGGGAGGACTAAAATGAGGGCGTTCGAATTAGATCTCGTAAGGTAGATTGAGTTTGCTTTTCTCACGCCGCGGGGATGAAATGTCAAAGATGTTGGGCGACTCAACGACTAAGGATTCCGATTTGGCTTTTGGCACAGCCCCCCCATGGCCACTACGACGATTTTCTGTGGAGCAGTATCAGAGGCTAGGTGCCCTAGGAATATTGACTCCAGAGGATCGCGTGGAACTGCTCGAAGGATGGATTGTCGAAAAAATGAATCACGGCCCGATGCATGGTTACATCGTCCGGATGCTGGCAGATTGGTTGCACAGTCACTTGCCGCCTGGCTTCATCGTCCAATGCCAACTTCCGCTCACAACTGAAAGAAGTGAGCCCGAACCCGACCTATCCATTATTCGAGGAGTGCATAAGGATTTTCGAAATCGACATCCATCTGGACGCGAATGTCGGCTTGTGATCGAAGTAGCGGATACGTCAGTGGATCGAGATCGTGCGAAAGCGGCGATTTATCGCTCGGCTGGTGTCGAGGAGTATTGGATTATCAACATCAGCGAACGATCGATCGAGAGGTATCAGTTTGCCGAAGGCTTGCAATCGGATCAGCCGGCAATCTTGCCCGCGAACTCCCGAATCACTCTCGACATCTCCGATGCCGTCATGGTGCTCGATTTGGCTACGCTCTGGAATGCTGAGTGATTTGGCTCGCGCGCAACGTCAACGGAACCAACCATGATCGAAAAGCTGAAACTTGCGGGAGCAAGGCTGGGTGTCTTTGGAGCGTCGCTTTGGCTGGTGTTCATCGCCGACTGGCTGTTACCCGGAGATTTCAACCGGTGGGGGATCGTCCCTCGGCGACTCGATGGGATTTGGGGGATTCTTTTTTCGCCCTTTCTGCACGCGGATCTAGGTCACCTTGTGAGCAATTTCATACCACTGATGATCCTTCTGGCGATCCTCTTGGTCACGCAGCGCGAGGGATGGTGGATTGTCGTGCAGATCGTTCTTTTCGGAGGTCTGTTGCTATGGATCTTTGGAAGGCCCGCCATGCATGTTGGCGCAAGCGGTTTGATCTATGGTCTGATTGCCTACTTGATGGCCGCTGGGTTTCGCCAAGGTCGGTTCGGACCTGCGTTGGCGGCGCTCGCGGTTGGTTTTCTTTACGGTGGCACGCTCTTGTTAGGCATTTTGCCGACCGTCGGTGAGCATGTATCCTGGGACGGCCACTTGACCAGCGCCATCGCCGGCGGCCTACTCGGTTATTTTTCGATTCCTGAGAACAACACGACATTCAACCATGAGCCACAGGCGACCGCTTAAGTGCCGCTGGTTCCATGCGATGCGCGGACTGCAAGCAGGGAGCGGTCTTCGGTACGCATGCATTGGCAAGTTCCGCGTCTTCGTCTCTGGCGCTTCTATGTTTGGTATTTAACAAAACAAAGATAAGCCACGCAACGGCGAGACCGGCGATGGTCGCTCCAATATCGTGGTAATCGAAGACCAATGTGCGGCTCGATCGCTGCATATGTTCCCACGCGACCAGTCCGATCCCGGTGATCGCGGCCAAAACCAAGAATCGATATCGCCTAGCGGAATCGATGGAGACTGGATCATGCTCTGTCCACAGGCTAAAAAATACGAATGGGATAGCGATCGCGGCCAGGAAGTTTGGTAGGATCCCAACGATGTAATGAACCAAAATTGGCGATTCGAAACTATGTTTTCGGTACCACTGCACAAGGCTTAAAATCGCTAACGAAACGATTCCGACGAAAGCGTGCCGCGTTGACAATCTCATGCGCTAGACATCCTTGATCAGATTCGTATCCCATTAGGAGCCGTGAATCGATCGTCGACGATATCACCGGTGTTTCTGGTCTGTGCGGGTTCGAAAACGAGGACCTCGGCCTCGGTATCCGCGCGAGTTCGATGCTCGACTCCCCTGGGAACCACGCAAAGTTCACCGGGTCCAAGTTCGATTGACTGATCGCGAAATTCGATGACCATCGAGCCGTTCCAGACCAAGAACATCTCGTCCTCATTGAGGTGGGTATGCCAAGGAAAGGTCCCGCAGAATTTCACGAGTTTGACCTCCTGGCCGTTGAGCGAAGCCGCCACTTTGGGCCGCCAGTGCTCGTCGATCAACGCGAACTTGGATCGCAATGATACCTTGGCCACTCCGTCGCCTGGTTTCATGGTGATAGTTCTCTCCTTGGAATGACGTGAAAAAGAGGACTTCGACGGCGTTTTTGCGACTCCCATAGGGAGTCTTCGAGTTTCGCGAGTTATCCTTGCTTCGTCAAGTTTACTCCCGGCCGACGCATCCTCAACGGCACGAAAACTGGGTGCCGCATGTCCGATGAGCAAATCC
The DNA here is from genome assembly GCA_046342615.1 of Planctomycetota bacterium. Lineage (GTDB taxonomy): Bacteria > Planctomycetota > Planctomycetia > Pirellulales > Pirellulaceae > JBKCUI01. The sequence continues at coordinate 8,409 of JBKDPB010000169.1, forward strand.
GTGATTTCATCCAGCAGCATTCCATCGAAGCTTGCGGAGGGGGTCCGCCGCGGGCGGCTCAACGGTTCTGCACTGAAAACCATTTTCTTCGTTTGGTGGAATCGGTTGTGGCATCGTCCAACCAGAAATCGCGTCTCGACGCGGATTCACCTTCACCCTCTCCTGAACCTTGCCCCCGTCGATTGATCTCGTTGATGACGAACAGCACATCGAGCGGCGACAATGATCCATCCGCATCGACGTCGAAGAGTGTCGTGTCACGTTCCTGGCGCACACCGAGCCTCCTACCTCCACTGGCGTTGAGTTCGTTGATCAACAGCAGTACATCCAGCGGTGTAACGGCGGCATCCTGATCGACGTCGCTACTCATGATCGTGTTGTGCCACGGGCTGGAATTGCTCCGCACGTAAATCGACATGACCATTTGAGATTGATCCGCAAAGGTCACTCGGAGTTGAAGGGAATCTCGACTGTGGCGCAAGGAAGCTTCATCCTTCAAGTAGATGGAGCCATCCCGGTACACAAATCGTTGATCATGGATGGCGCTGGGATTCTGCGGTAGCGATTGCACCCGTGCTCCCTTGACGTTTTCCGATACAATCGCTGCACCCTCAACGCCATGATAATCCCATCGCATTGACGACAGATTTTGAACTCCCAGTTTTTCGTAGGTGGACGAAACCGTCGTCGTATGGGTATGGACTCCCGGCTTCACGATACTCCGATCGATGAACTGCCAGGTTTCACCTACATCCAGTTGCTCGTTGCGATCGCTGTCTCCAATATTGTAACGAAGCCGCTTGTCCAAGTCGTAGATTCGCAGCGAATCATTAAACGAAGCCACGAGGACTTGGGAGTCTGAACTCACGATGACCTCGTTGGCAACCAAAGGAGTGTTGATTGAAAACAGCGGACTGAAGCTCGTTGTATCCCAAGCTTGGATCCGCGGAGGGTTATGGGGGGTGTCGGCAACCGTGAAAGCGACCCGATCGTCTATTCCGTAAACGATTTCGCGGGGATAGGGCCCCGTATCAAAGCTTCCGACGATCCTCATGTCCGCCGTGTTGTACTGTGCGATCTTGTAACCATTCTGGCCTGCTCCCGCTGCCAGCGCGACGAATTTCCCGTTTCGGCTTACGGCTAGATTTTGCGCATTCGATGCGTCATCGCTGCGGGACTCCACGAACGAAATCTGATCTCCATGGAGAATATACTTTGACAGACTAGCGGGAGAGCCGTAGTTCGACACAAACAAAGAACTCAAGTCGGGACTGATAGCCATCTCGCTGCTTTGAAACGTTGAAACGGCCGGTCCCATGGGTTGACCGGTATTCTGATGGATTGCAAACAGGGTGTCGCTCGTCAACACATAGAGTCGGTCGGAGCCAACCTCGACGTCCACGATCCATTTATCGAATGCGAAGGGGGACAACATGGTACGACTTCGCAAATCGATGCGGCTGATTTGCTGTGCTGCGGAGCTTGCAACATAGAGCGTTTGACTGTCCCGCGACAAAGCCATCTGCGTCGGTCCGGCCCCCACAGCGATACGATCTATGATTCGTAGCGTGTCGAGATCCAAGACTGCAACGACATTTTTTTCAAATACTGACACGTAGACCAGGTTCCGCGAGGTGTCTGCCAGGAACTCTACTCTTCCCCCGAGTTCTGGAATGGTCTTGAGCAAGTCGCCTCGTTGGGTCGAAGATCCTGAAACCTGTTCGAAAACCAACGGTTCGTCTGAGCTGGAATAATCTTCGATGCGGACATTCGTCAAAGCGACGTTGCCCGTATTGGTGGCAGATACTTTCGTCACCATCTCCCGTCCTGCCTCCGCGAACAGCATTTCCGTGGTGGATACGTCGGTCCCGTCCACCAACAAAGAGATTTTGGTTTCCGGAGCAGCACCGAAGTACGTGAGATGCACAATCTGATTCGCAGGGATCTGCCCAAAGAGTTTGTCTCCGGATCGATCCGTTAGATCCGCCGTCAGCGAAGTCTCAACTTGGATGCCACCTCGACGAGCACCACCCGTGGCTGTTAACACCCATGTTTCTCCTGGGCTTAACAGTCCATTGCGGTCGGTATCGCCAGAAACCAGGCGAGCGACGGAATCATCCGAGCGATCGTTCGGAGTCCCATTATTCATGGAAACGAGGACGTTTCCAAAATACACGGACTTGGTGTTGACGACAGAAAAGGTGTATTGGATCGGTTCCCCAGACAAGATCACCGGGCTGACGCCTTGAATTTTTGTGAAGCCCGCGGAGAAACTTGGTGAAGCGATTCCGATATAAGTCCCCAGTGTTTGTGCTGAGATCCCCAGCCCCTCCTGGGTTTGAACCGAACCGAACGTGCGAATCGTTTGCTTTGCTGGACTCGCTTGGGTCGACGCTGAGAATACCCAAGCTTCCCCAGGGTCTATCTTGCCATTTTGGTTGCTGTCACCAGCGTTGACGAATCGCAATTCTTGCACGGTTTCAAAAACCGCAATTTCTCGTCCATCCGATGCAAAGATCTTTTGACCGGTTGCATCGACGATGGTATCCCATTGAGGTATGTTGGATTCGAAGTTGGTCCTTATCGATGATTTGCGCAAAAACGTGGTGGTATCAAACACATCGATTTCTTCTGGCGAGTGCATTGCAAACGCCGTCTTGCCGTCGGGGCTATAGGTGATTTCTCTTGGGTATGGCCCCGTATCAAAAGTTCCCTCAATGGCCATATTGGTGGTGTTGTACTTCGCAATGCGATAGCCCAATTGACCGTATCCCGCTGCGTAGCTCACAAAGGAGCCGTCCGCGCTAATGGCAACCGCTTGACCGTTCGATCCGCTGGTTTCGCCATGATCGCTTTCCCATAAGAGTTTCGGCGTGTTCGTCGTGATGTCAAACTGGTAGAAAGAAGCTGGCGAGAGACCAAAATCGCCGTAGTACAGTCGATCTTGATTGCGGCTGATCGCCAGTTCGCCGGAATAGACAGAGCAAGGAAACCTCGGGCCGACCTCACGTCCAGTCCTTGGATCAATTTGCATCAGACTCTGGTTCGCGAGGACAAACAAGCGACCATCTTTTCCGACTTCAATATCGTAAGGCACCTGAGAAATGAGGAGTCGGCTCGTGACGCGACGCGCTTTCCAATCGACGACGGCGATATAGTTGGATGTCGAGTTCGCGATGTACAACGTATTGCCATCGTTCGATAGGGCGAGACCGTAAGGGCGGGACCCTACAAAAAAATTGGCTTCGAGTTGAAGAGTCTTTGCGTTAAAAATAGCCAAACTGTTGGTCGAGGGAATCGTCGCAAAAACGAATGGTTGATCGGGATGCGCCAGAAAGCGCAGAGCGCCCATCGAAAACGTCGCCTGTCTGGCGTTTACGGGAACGACTTGGACCATTCGCGGACTCGCGGTCGTTTGGAGACCATCGCCGAACTCTAGCTTGACCTCCGCCGAATCGTAACTGCGTTGGGACTCGTTGAGAACTCGGATGTCGATACTCAATTCGGAGTCCACTGAAAATTGAGGCTCGATTGCTCCTCCAAGTTGTTGGCCCTGAGCTTCGACAAATACACTGAGCCCGCCGGCTCGAGGTAGCCGAGTTTCCAGGTTCTCGAAGAGCAGTCGTCGTCCTCGTTTCATTCGAGTTTCAAGCCTCGCGAAGATTTTGAAGCGGGTATTTCGAATGATTCTGATGCTAGTTCGGGAGGCGTAGAAAACAATTGTTTTCCCGTGAGTCCTCCATGATCCGCTGCGTCCCTCGGGGCTCCCGAGCCCGATGGGGTACCAAACGTTTTTCGGTTCTCTTTTCGGTGCTCCACGTAGGCAACCATAAATCGTTGCCCTTGTTCCCAAGTTCGTGGTCTATCTTTAAAATTCCCTAAATTCATTGAGAATTGTGACGCCAGACGCAAAGCTCGGAACACTGCTCCGTACCGCCAAAGTTCTTCGGACACCGTCGCTCAGCAGGTATCCGAATATGCCTTAGAGCGTTAGAGCGAGATCCGATAATGCAGGTATTGTCGATTCCACGGCTCGCGTTGGCGAACTATCCGTCCGATTGCACGATGTCCGACCGACCTATGAATCCATCTGAACCACTTTCCAAGTGGGTGCATCTTTTTACTTGGGGCAGCCTGTTGGCCGTCATGCTTGCGTTGATCGGGGTCGGTGAGCGACTCCGGGAGAAAAACGTCTGGCAACACTGGATCGCAAGCCAAGATTTCCTGAAGCCCAGCTATACCGAAGCGATCCATGCTGCAGACCTGTTTCGCACCCAAGCCAACTCTTGGTCGAACCTCGCCTATGTCCTGGTCGGGTTGTACTGCATCGCGTTGTGAGTATGCGATCGGCGTCCTCGTCGGTTTGGTGATCGTGCTGATGGTCTTGCCACAAGCCACCGCGCTGCAAGCGGCACGAGCTATCGGCTTGTTCACCCTGGCCATCGGTTATGGCGGGATATTGCCCCGTCGAGCCAAGACCTCTTCTTCGTTTAACCCGTAGCCGAAGGCGAGGGATAAAATCCCAGGTTGCTTGCTGACGTCCCTCGCCGTGGGCTACGGGTTAAACCATCGGCGCGTCGAAGAAGGGCTCTCGTGGATTTCGCAGCCGCAGTCGATACGATATTGCCCCGTCGAGCCAAGACCTCTTCTTCGTTTAACCCGTATCGCTCCAAAGTCGCGGCGGCTTCAAAGACAACACCTGCGCCGACGTCGAGTGCCAGCCAGCAAGCTGCCAACATCAGCATCTCAACCTACTACGGGCAAACGCAAACTCAGGTGCGAATCGTATTTCCTCCTGTCTCTCGTGAAGTGGATGGCGGTATTCCAGGCTCGCATCTCGGAACTGGCCAGCGATACGCTTCTCGACAACAACACGACCGCAGGGCTGGTCTATGCATCTGGAAAACCGCGAGTTCTCATCATCGAAAGCGATCCGAGTCTTATTCGCGAGTTGGCTTATGCGCTCGAAGACGAAGGGATCCAGGTCGATGTGCGACCTCCGCAAGGAATGCCGGACACACTGGCCGACTTGCAGAATTATGAGACGTTGATCTTGTCCAACGTACCAGCCACCGCGCTCACGCAACAGCAAATGCAATTGGCGCGAACCTGGGTCCAGGAACTCAGCGGCGGCTTCATCATGCTCGGAGGAGAGCAATCGTTCGGCTTAGGCGGATACTACAAATCGACCCTCGAAGAGATCCTGCCAGTTCGAAGCGACTTTGAAAAAGAGAAGGAGAAGCCGTCACTCGGAATGGTGCTAGTCATCGACCGATCCGGTTCAATGTCCGGGGATCGCATCGAGATGGCCAAGTCGGCGGCCCGGGCCGCGGTGGAGTTGTTGGGCAAGAACGACCAAGTGTGCGTCCTCGCCTTCGATCACGAAACCTATGTCGTCAGCGACATGCAAACCGCCAACAACAAGGCCAAGATCAGCGACGACATCGCTCGGGTCGAGTCGGCGGGTGGAACCGACATGTACCCTGCGATGGAACAGGCGTTTGAGATCCTGCAGCGGACACAGACGCGGCTCAAACATGCCATCTTTCTGACCGACGGGATCTCCAATCCGGGGGATTTCGAAGGAATCGCGCAGCAGATGGCAGCGATTTGAGATTCGACGAACCTGGAGCGTATCACGTTGACATCGCGATCCAACAAGACGGTCAGGTGAAGTACCGGCAATCGCGGGGAATCATCCGAGGTTACAGCGACGAGCTGCGAATTCGGCCGACCAACGAGGAGTGGTTACGCGAGGTCGCGAGAGCATCGGGGGGTCGATTCAAGATCGATGCCAAGGAGTTGCTCAAGGGTGACGGGCGCACGGCCCAGCGTCCCCAACCGTTGTGGCCATGGCTACTCGCACTGGCTTGTGCCATGCTCGTCTTCGACGTGGCGCTCCGGCGATTGACTTTTTTCTAGGACCGCCCAACGGTCTGTCTGCGATTGATCCACGTACGACGGACTTCCCAGTCCGTCGGCCTAGGCTGGACAACGGACTGGGAAGTCCGTCGTACGTGGGCTCCCCCGTTAGCTTGCGCCACGGATCCGATCCATGGTAGTCAAGGTGCCGAACCACGTTGCGCTATTTGGCTTCGCCTTCGATGGGGTCGGCATAAGAATTCGGCATCAGTTCCCACATTTCGTTCTGATGCAACCAGAGAGGGTCTGCATGGCGAGCGATGAATTCATCGACGGGTAGCCCCTCCACCGTGGGAGGGCGAGGCAACCGTTTTTGTTTTCCGTTCACAAAGATGATCATCGTATTCGCCTTCTTTTGTCTTCGACGGCGTTTCTCTGCGGCAGTCAGTTTCCTCTTGTTCAATTCGATCATTCCTGTTCATACGACTTACTTCCCAAGCAACTCTGCCAACCGAAATCATATATAATGTCGTTTCTACACGGATCGGTCCTTCCGGAGAAAAGCCATGAACCTCGGTCAATTGACCCAAGTGCTGCGGGAATCACCTCGTCCTTCATTTCGCTTCGAAATGCCATCAGGTACGTTGTTGCCGGAGCATTTCCATGTGACGGAGGTTGGCAAGGTCACCAAGGACTTTGTCGATTGCGGCGGTGTACTCCGGAAGGAACAGACATGCGTACTGCAGACGCTGGTGGCCAACGACGTTGAACATCGTCTCTCGACCAGCAAACTTGCCGGCATCTTGGCCAAAGGCTCGATGCTCGGCTTGGAGGATACAATGGAGGTCGATGTCGAGGTCCAGGGAAACACCATCGAGTACTATCGGATCGCCGCAGCGCATACCCGCGACGGGCAATGGGTGCTGATCCTGCAAAACAAAGAAACCGCTTGCCTCGCACCGGATACGTGCGGGCTGGAAGTGGTCACGTTGGGTAGCAAATCTCGCTGCAGCGGCCA
>JBKDPB010000170.1:0-16936 GCA_046342615.1 Planctomycetota bacterium
CGGTTGCCCCATGGCGTACTGTGAGGAATCGCTGATGACGATCACATCGCAGGCGAGCCGCTTGGCGATCTCGGGGAGTTTCTCCTCGAGGACTTCGCTCCCCTGCTCCTCTTGGCCTTCGATCAGGAACTTGATTTGTAGCGGCAACTTCATGCCGCAGGCGTGCCAAGCCAACACGCTCAGAACGTGGGTGAGCATCTGGCCTTTGTCGTCGGTGGAGCCTCGGGCGACAATGTTGCCGTCGCGAATGACGGGTTCAAACGGGGGGGTTTTCCAAAGCTCCAGGGGATCGGCGGGTTGAACGTCATAGTGGCCGTAGACCAGTACGACCGGTTGGCCGGGGACGGGGGGCGTTTCGGCATAGACCAGCGATGGACCATGTCCTGGGATCAATTCGGTCTTGAGGCCTGCTCGCGACAGCCGATCGGCCACCCATTGGGCGGCGCGATCCATTTCCGCCCGCTTGCTGCTATCTGCGGAAACGCTGGGGATTTTGAGCAGTTCGAAGAGCTGATCCAGGTGAGTTTGACGATTGTTCTCAAGGTAGCGATCGAGACTTGCAAAGTCGGCCATGATGGATTGTCGGATTTATGAGGAAAGTGCTTGCCAAAACGGTTCGTTCTACGCATACAATATAGCTTGTTTGTAGCGATTGTGCGGAAGAGACGGGATTGCTTTCGCGCCGCGGACAAACCCGTTGTGTTCCAGAAGAGAGAGATTCGTCATGGCATCATCCAATTCGGCAGTTGCCCACCCAGAAACCGATTCCCAAGCCGCATCGGCCAAGCCCAAGCGTCAACCGCGCTACCACGTCATTTTGTGGGATGACCCGGAGCACACGTATGACTATGTGATCACAATGATGCGCGAGTTGTTTCATATGACGGAGACGGCGGGGCGCAAGTTAGCCGAAGAGGTGGACAAGTCGGGGCGAGCGATTTGCCTGACGACCACACTCGAGCACGCCGAGTTGAAGCGGGATCAGATACGCGCTTACGGAAAGGATCCCAATAGCATGCGTTCCAAAGGGAGCATGAGCGCCTCGATCGAGCCGGCGACCTGAGGCGGTTGTCGGACGATCCCGCGGCGATCGCTTGACCGCCTCAACGATCGACACGCAGTGATCCGAGGGGCGTCCGTTTTTTGCCGCGTTGACGTGAGGCTTGCCTGTTCCAGCCCGCGAGCCGGTTCGGTTATACTCGGGGGCTGTCGCCGTCCGTCGAGGATGGGTTGGACTCTCTACTCCCACAGTCCCCAGATCCCATGCCAAACCAACCTGCCGTCGTCAATTATTCATCCTCTCCGATGTCCGTCGAGTTGCGAGAGGTTCCCATCCCGGAGATCGGGGAAGAGGATTGTTTGATGCAGGTTGCCGCCGTCGGCGTGTGCGGTAGCGATTTGCATCAGTGGGCGGGAGTCCACAGTTGGCCGGTCAACTATCCCGTGACGCTCGGTCACGAGTTCGCGGGCTGCATCGTTCGAACCGGTTCTCGGGTGACGCAGTTTAAGGAGGGGGATCGCGTTTGCAGCGAGACGGCGGCGATCATCGATCCCCATTCACCCATGACCCGCATCGGCCGCTACAACCTCGACCCCAATCGCAAGGGGTTCGGGTATGGCACCGACGGTGCGATGACTCGTTTTGTGAAAGTTCCCGCGCGGTGTTTGCATCGCGTTCCTGACAATCTTCCCCTGCGTTACGCGGCCCTGACCGAACCGTGCTGTGTCGCGTTCAGCGCCGTCGTCACGAACGTGAATATTTTGCCCGGCGATCGGGTTGCAGTTCTCGGGCCTGGTCCCATCGGTCTACTGTGCGGCGCGATCGCCAAGCTCCGAGGTGCGGAAGTCGCGGTGGTGGGACTTCCTCAGGATAGCATCCGTTTGGAACTCGCTCGCAAACTCGGGTGCACCCCTTTGTTCAACGAACAGCTCAAGGCGTGGGCCAACGAGCGGGACGGGTTGGGCTGTGAGGGTGTCGTCGATGCCGCAGGGGTCTCGGCAACGCTCAAGACGGCTATGGATATTGTGCGGCCGGCGGGCTGGATCAGCAAAGTCGGTTGGGGACGCGATCCATTAGGTTTCTCCATCGACCCGTTGGTGCAGAAGAATGTCACGCTGCAAGGTAGCTTTTCTCACACCTGGGCGATCTGGGAGCGAGTCTTGGTCCTATTGGCAAGCCGCGCTCTCGATGTATCGGCCGTGGTCGGTGGAGCTTGGAGCATCGAAGATTGGCATGATGCCTTCGAAACCATGCACTCGGGCAAGATCGCCAAAGCGGTTCTGGAAATCACCCCCGAGTTGGCCGTCTAATTCAACGGTTCCAGCTCGACCGACATCGCGGGCCCCCGCAATGCTGCCTGGACGGCCTCAACAGACCATTTGGACTCTCCCAGCCAGCGGAATCGAATCGATTTGTCGCTCACGACATCGGAATCCGCCACGGCTTCGATCCAACCGTCGAGTTTCAAGCAGAGGGTCGGCTTGTTGGATCCTTGGTTGAGGATCTCGCGGAAACGTGCGCTCCCTTCGCGGCTCCAGCGAATAACGATGCTGCGGTTGGATCCTTTCTCGACCGATGCGATCCATGTTCCAGGGATCGGCACATCGCTCGCAACCAAGACCTCTTGGCCTGCAACCGTATCGCGATGCACAACCGATGTCGGGAAATCCCCATTCACGCTGGGTGAGAATACCGCAGATTCGTCGCTCGCGTGTTGCGAATCCCCCTCGGCGCAGATTGCAAGTTGCGGGATCTCGGAAATCGCCAGCCGCTCGATCACGTCATCGCGTTGGTATCGCCAGCAACGAACGGCAACGCGCGCCGGGTCGTCGACAACGACCATCGCGGAACTCATATCCGCGAGTCTCGCTTGGATGGAAGTCTTCACGGTGCGAGTATCCACGTCCCCAACGATGCGGAATGATTGGGTGGTGGGATACAGACCGAATAGCCAAGCGATGGAAACCGCCAGCAAAAGAATCTCGACCCCGGTTTCAGCCAAGGAAACCCACTTCGCGTAACGCGACTCGATATGAAAGAGAGTGGTTGTCAGACCCCATCCTGTTCGGGCAGCATTGTGGGTGGGGTAAAGAGGAACTTGTTTAGGCTCTAGCGATCGGCGAGCCCAGAAACCGAACGGCAGTGAAACGATTGCTACGGGTGACAAGGGAATCATCGAGAAAATCGAGCCCAACACCCCGACCCGTTTGCTCCCGTAGATGCCATGGAGAATGCCGCAAGCGAATTGAGCGAAGCTGATCGGGCCCAGGCATGTCAGGACCGCAATCGTGGCGATAGCCTTCGTTGAATTGCTTAGGCCGCTACCGAGCCAAACCCACTGCAGGATGGCGATCCAGAGTCCGCAATTCAAGATGCCGAACAAGATCAGCATCGTAGCCACCGAAAGATTGGCGTTTGCACCCGCTGCGTGTCGACTGGTACGAGCGAGGGTCAATCTCGGGCAGAGTTTTCGTATCGATTCCATAGCCGCTTCGGCTTCGGATCGATCTTTGGATTTGATCTTGAGTGCGATGCTTCCCAGTTCACTCTCGGGGAAACCAGCGAAGGTATGAACCGATTTGGCCGTCAATTGCATCGTATCCGTCATCCATCCAGGCTTATACTTGGCTTGGGCCAGTTGATCCCACGCGACATGAACGGTCTCGATTTGCGAGCGGATGTGTCCACCAAATACATCCTGGCTGAAATACTGAAGACCTATGCCATCGGGCTGGACGGTCATGGTTCCTTGGACTCTGGCGAGTCCCCACATCGACTCGAGCTGGAACGGAACATACACCTCGCTCGGCCGTTCCTCCTGCGGTACCTCCGAGGGGCGAGTGGAAATTGGCGATTGGGCGCGTACAGACTCGCCGCGGGTCATTGCTGCTTTGAACGCCTCTGCGGAAGCATACCTGGCCGTGGGGCGTCGGCTCAGAGCTTGTAAGATGACTTGGTCGAGCATGGGATCGACTTCGGGATTGAGATGGCTCGGAGGTTCAAAGTTTCCGACCGGCAGTCGTCGTGTCAGCAACTCATACATCATGACCCCCAGGGCGTAGATATCGACCCGGTGATCGACTTCGTCGGGCGAATCCAATTGCTCAGGAGCGAGATAGTGGGCGGTCCCGAGCACTTGTCGGGTGGCGGTGATCCGTCGTTCGTCCGCTTGGCCCACGATCTTGGCGATTCCGAAATCCGCCAACTTGACTTGCCCGTCTTCGCTGAGGAGGACGTTCTCCGGCTTGATATCGCGATGGATGATTCCCTTGGCGTGCGCCTCCTGGAGTGCATCGGACAGGGAGCACAGGATCCCGATCGCGGAGGGGACGTCTATCGGCATCGATTGCAGGGCTTCTCGAAGATTCAGCCCGTGGACATATTCCATGACAAAGTAGGCCAGCCCATCGTCGGTGCGACCATAGTCATAGACGGCGACAATATTTGGATGGCTGAGTTTCGCAAGCGCCTTGGCCTCGCGCTCAAAGCGTTCCAGAAAACTGGTATCGCTGCAGATCGCGCGATCGATGACTTTGAGAGCGACATCGCGGTCGAGTGAGACCTGCCTGGCCTGGTAAATGGTCCCCATACCGCCGCGACCAACGACCCGCAAGATCTGCAGCTGCGGGAATTTTGCGTTCAAAGCGGCCAACGACTCGACGGATTCGATTGCTGCGTTTGAGCCTCGGTAATCGAGCGCGAGCTTCAGCATGCAAACGGGACATGCGCCGTCTTCGCGAAGGACCGAAGCGCATTGTGTACACGATCCCATTGTGAGCCTCCCAGGAAACGAACGACGATGGTCTTCACTAAAGAATTCGTCGTTTTCCGGAGCCGGTTACAAGCCAGCGACGGTTTTTCTGAAAAATGTTTCTTTGAATTGCAGATTGGCCCCCTCGGGAGGTCCCCTTTCGGGACTCCTCGTCAGAACAATCCCTGTTGTACGCAGGTCAGAAGTGTCTGGAGTTCGGATTCGAGTTCCTTCGGATCGTCGATCGTTTCCTGGACGAGGGTTCGAAGTGTTTGGGCGAATCGTTGACGCAGGCGGTGCAAAGCGACCTTCGCAGCTCCGGCAGAGACCGCCAGTTTCTTCGAAAGGTCGGCGTAGGTTTCGGCGTCGACGGGCTGAGTCAGGTAGGGCAACAAGGCCTCGAAGATGGGCTGGCGATGACTTGCAGCGTACTCGGTGCGCAGTTGCTCGATAGAATTTTTCAGGAGCGACCTAGCCCATTCCTCGTGGAAGGCGCGGTCCGGATCTGTTTCCCTACCAGAGGTCGAGGCCCACCGCTTCCAAGCTTCTTCACCCTGCTCTCCGGAGATCGAGAAGATCGATCGATTTCCACCTCGGTGCAAACGTCCCTCGGCTCGTGCGCGATCGATCAGGAATCGCTTCCAGTGGGTGAGCAGGTAGGATCGGAACCGCCCTTTGGCCGGATCGGCGGATTCCAAAAAATCCCCCTCGACGAGTTTCGTCATGAAAGTCTGCGCGGCATCCTCCGCATCCTGGGGTGAAAGCCCTTGCCGGCGGGCGTGGAAGTAAAGGGGCTGCCAGTACTTTTCGATCAATTGGCTCATCGCAGGCCTTCGCGACGCGCGATCTTCGCGAGCAGCACGGAAGACCAATGTCCATTGCGTGGTCATCAACACGAGAGCAACCCTTATGGCATCCGGAAAGGAGCGGGAACCCCTCCGATTTTAATCCGAAACCGATTCACTCGTAGGTAGGGAGGAGAGATATCCCGCCCCGCTTTCGGAGAACTGCGTTACAATAGTCCCTACTCTTGACACATCATTTCCTGCCGAGCACGCGAACGCAGCCGACCATGAGCATGAAACGCATCCTGATTCAATTGGATACCGACCCGCAGCCAAGCGTCTTTGACGCCGTCGTGGCCATCGATGCGGGGGTCGATCAACTCTTGCAGTATGGGAACGTGAAGCCGGAGCAGGTTCGGGATCTGGTGCACGGGGCGATGTACACGCGGGGACCTCGCGACTTGCAGAACACTGCCTTCTTCGTCGGAGGAGCCAACGTCGCGCATGCCGAACAGATCTTCTCGATCGTGCGGGAGACCATGTTCGACCCGTTTCGCGTCTCGGTGATGCTCGATTGCAACGGTGCCAACAGCACCGCTGCCGCCGCCGTGCTCAGCGCAGGCAGGCATGTGGAACTCGACGGCGCGACCGCCCTGGTGTTGGCAGCGACAGGACCGGTGGGGCAGCGGGTCAGTCGCATTCTGGCCAATGAGAAATGCCGGGTCTATGTTTCCTCGCGAACCTTGGATCGATCCCAGGAGTGTGTCGATCGATTGGTAGGCGAAGGAGTCAACTCCAGTCGGCTGATCGCGATGGCCACCCATGATCAGGCATGGTTCCACAAGGCGCTCGACGAAGCCGACGTGATCTTCGCTTGCGGGGCCGCCGGCATCCGCCTCCTGTCCCAGGAACAACTTCAGCAGGCGAAACGGGTCCGAGTTGCGGTCGATCTGAACGCCGTCCCACCCTTGGGAATCGATGGCTTGAGCATGACCGATGCAGGTGTCGAACGGAATGGTCGCATCGATTATGGGGCCCTGGGAATCGGCAGGCTGAAAATGAAGATTCACAAGGCCGCCGTCGCCGCCCTCTTCGAAACCAATGAAAAATCGATGGATAGCCAGGAAATGATGTCCGTGGGCCGCGACATTTTGGCCCAGGAAGCCACCTAACCAAGCCCCAGCCGTCATTTGACAGTTGGCTTTGTTCCAATAAGATTAGGGCTACGGACACAGGTTCGTTTCCCCTCCTTTCCTTCCTTCCTACTTTCGCGAGCTTCTATGGGTATCGGCTGGCAGGAAATTTTGATCGTCTTGGTCATTGTCATGATTCTCTTCGGCAGCGCACGACTCCCATCCCTGATGCGGAACCTCGGTCGTAGCGCCGTCGAATTCAAAAAGGGAATGCGAGACGATGACGATGAACCGGCCGTCGACTCGAACAAACCGTAGTTCGGCCAGGGCGATTGCACAATGTTCGGTGGTATCGGCACTTTCGAGATGATCACGGTCGGCGTTTTGGCTTTGATGCTCTTCGGCGCAAAGCTGCCAGAGGTCGCGCGCAACCTGGGCAGCACCTACCGCGGCCTGAAGAAGAACGTTGACGAATTCAAGAGGGAATTCCAAGCGGTCGAAACCTACGACCCCAAACCAAGGCTGACGGGCCACGTCGAGGAGTCGACTCCCGTCGACGACGACGCTCCCAAGTTCACCCCTCCGCCCCAGCAAGAATCGTAACCCCCGGCTTTCTTTGGCCGTTGTCCCGATCCCGCTCTCTGCGGATTTACTTACGGTATCCTTGCCGACAAGCTATACTCCCACGGAGTGCGCGCGCTTTGGCAAGCCTGGGTCGCCGTGCATTCCCAGTCGAAATTCCTTTGAATTCCTTTGAATTCGATCCCTAGCTCAGTCTCGGAGTCTCCGATGAAAGTCACTCTCTACCCCTGTCTCGTGCTCGCTCTGGGAACTCTCGCAGGCGTCGCGGCCGTAGCTGTCGAAAACGTTCGGCTGGGGGATCCCGCCCTGACCTCCGGCATCCCGGGGACCGGACCGCTCAAGGTCGCGGACATCAAAAAATTCTTGAGCGATCCCGCCAACCACGCCGAGCTTTCGGTCGAACTGCCAGAAGGGCTGGCTGCAGGCAAAGAAGCGATCTACATCCCATCGGATAACCCGCTGACCCGCGCCAAGGTTGAATTGGGGCGTCAGCTCTACTTCGATCGTCGGCTTTCGGTGGACGGAACGGTCAGCTGCGCGGATTGTCACTCGCCCGCCGCTGGCTACGGAGCCAACACCCAGTTTGGGGTCGGCGTCAAAGGCCAAACCGGCAATCGAAACTCCCCGACCTCCTTCAATCGCATCTTGAGCAAGGCTCAATTTTGGGATGGCCGCGCCAAGAGTCTCGAAGAGCAAGCCGTCGGCCCGATCGCGAACCCCATCGAGATGGGAAATACCCATGCTGCGGTGGTGAAGTTTGTCGCCGCCAACGAAGGATACCGTCTCCAGTTCGAGAAGGTTTTCGGAGCTACCCCAACCATCGACCATGTCGGCAAGGCCATCGCTGCCTTTGAACGCACGATCGTCACCGGCTCCAGCCCCTACGACTACTACGAGCCTCTTCGCAAATTCGAGGAAGCCTTCAAAGAAGAGCTGGAGGATGTCGACAGCTTCAAGAACGATGATCCACAAAACTACGAGAAATTCATCGCACTGAAGAAGCTCAGCGATGCTCATCCGATGAGCGAGTCGGCCAAACGGGGGCGCGATCTGTTCTTCAGCACCAAGTCCAATTGCTCCGCGTGCCATGTCGGAGCGAACTTTTCCGACGAACTGTATCACAACCTCGGCGTCGGAATGACTGCCAAGGAACCAGACCTCGGACGGTACAACCAAACCAAACTGGAAAAGGACAAGGGAGCATTCAAGACCCCGACGCTTCGAAACGTTGAACTCAACGCGCCGTACATGCACGACGGTAGCCAACAGACCCTGGAAGAAGTTGTCGAGTGGTATGATAAGGGTGGACACCCCAATCCCTACCTGAGCGACAAGATCAAGAAGTTGGACTTGACCGAACAGGACAAGGCCGATTTGGTCACCTTCATGAAGGCTTTGACCGGGCCGCTCCCTCAAGTCGTAGAAGCTCGATTGCCTGAGTAACAGGGCCCTACTTCGGAACGACCGAGGCGCCAGGCTCGCGTGCGAGCTCATGGTACATCGGCAGATAGCGATAGTAGACTTCTAAGCACATGCAGGCCATGGCGGTCGAATAAACTCGGCCGCCGTACGAACCCCAGATGCACGTCGGATTCCAGGACCCCGCCTCGGGTCCCTGAACAATCTGTGAGCCGCACAGCTGCTGCTTCATCGCGCCATTCCATCGCTCCCACGCCGCTTCGCTCGATGACGGCAAGCCCGCACGTTGAGGGTAGGTGTACTGGTTCCGCAATTGAAACATGGTCAAGGCGGCATAATACCAGTAATAGAGATTCTCCTGGCTTCGCCCTGGGAGGTTCACCAGGATCATGTCGCGTGCTTCCTGGGCCGCATTGGAGCTGATGGGCAATTCCAGCATGCATCGCATCGCCATCGCTTCTGCGGTCATTGCGGGAGTTGCCGCCGCGCTGGACGGTTGGGTTCCTGGTGCGACGTTTCGGTACACTGCCAGTCCGCCATGCCTTCCGGTGCTGACCGAATCGAGAAAGCGTTGGAGGCCGAGTCGATTGGGGCCAGGAATAACGATGGCATGGCTTTTTGACGCGCTGTGGAGAAACATAGCCTGCCATCCGAATTGGCTGGTATCGCCGGGATCGTCGCTGGCGAAATCGTAACGCCATCCACCCGTTCTCGAGTTCATGGCATTGAGCGAGTACGCAGCGGCCGACTGCAGGGCTGGGACGAGAGCCGCATCTTGGCTCATCGCGTAGGCTTCCGCAATTGCCAAACCCGCCATGCCATGGCTGTACATTCGCGCGTAGCGGACCGTCGGATCTTGTCCTACCTGGGATCGTCCAGACAAATCGCCGGAGGGGAATTGCTGCGAGAGAAGATACTGCAGGCCACGATCAACGGTCGATGCGTAGGGGCCTTCGCGATGCGTGTGACCCGCGCCGAGAAACGCCAGCAGGGCGAGTCCTGTCATGGCGGTATCCGCGCGGCGACCTGCGTTGGCTCGGTATTGCCCCTCGGGTTGGGCTGCCGCACCGCGAGGGTCGCTCCCTGCCCCATAGTGCTGCGCGTTCCAGGACCCGTCCGGCGATTGAGCGCGTGCCAACCATGCAAGTGCGTTTTCAACCGCAGTCTCGGTGCGGGCATCCCCTCCGACGTTGGCGACATACTGCGATCGGTCGGGAGCGATACGCATGCGATACATCATGGGGACATTCGCGAGCGATGCGGCACTCCGCACCGGGGCGACCGGGGCCGGGGGCGGCTCGGGTAGCGAAGCCTTCGATTGGGAAGGCGGAAGGCTTGAGTCGATCGGCAGATCAGCCATGCTCAGCAATTCGCTGTCGGATCTCTCCTCGGGAATATCCAGCAGCCCTTCGATCGCCCCGGCATCGGGTGCGCTCCTGTCGTTTGCGATCGACGACTCCTTTGGTAACTTCGGTGCATCTACAGGTTCTGAAATTGATTGCGAGGAGGCGAGTTCCCAGGGTTGCGCGGCACGGGTGGGTTGCTCCATGGGCAAGGCAACGGCATCCGGCGAATCGCCAAGAGGATCGGCAGGCGACGACGTGGACGCGGCCGGTTCGGTGTTCATTCCTTGCCAAGCAAAGGTGGCAGGAGGATCGGTCGATTGGTGGATGCCTCCGTCCGAGCCGGGGCCGAAACCAGGCGAGACGATGCGTGTCCCGTAGGCGTATAGGAGGAGCCAGATATGGGCCAGCACTGCGATTCCGACACATTTGGCGAGAGGCTTGGTCTGCCCCCATCGCGTCCACGACGCCACGAGCAAGCTGATGGCGATGATGGCAAAGACGATCCCCAGGACGATTGCCCACGCGCGGCTCGCGGAAGGGGCTCCGATCGTCGCGATCCACCCCCCCTGGGCAATCCTTTCAACGATGAGTCCCGAGTCTCGCATGCTCGTCACCGGATTGGCGCGTTTGGCATGCGCGAAGCTGTCATGGTCCAGCCGACGTTCTTGACTCCGGCGCGGCTGATGGCTTTGAGCACCTCTGAGAATTGCCCCGCCAAGCCTCCGGCGTCGATTCGTACTTGGACGCTCACGTCAGGGTAGTTTTGGACGGCGGGAATCAAGGCGTTGGTCAGTTGGTCTGCGGTCAATCGTTGTCCCTCGAGCTCAATGCTTCCGTCGGAGTACATCGTCACCACTTTCGCGGCGGGTTGCGCCGCCATCGAGGTGGGTGAAGAGGATTTCGGGAGGGTCAATTGAATCTGGTGTTCGCTTTCCGAGAACCGAGTCCCTACCATAAAAAAGATGATCAGCAGGAACAGCACGTCGATCATGCTGGTCAGATTGATGGCTGGCAACTCTTCGGAACTCGTCTTGAGAGGCATCGCTTTCTTTCCTCCCGGATCAAGCCGCCTTGCGAGTTCGACCGCGAGAACGTCCCGAGTCGTGCTCCTGCAGCCCTTCGGCACTAACGACGTCGACCAATCGCTGCGCATGGTGGTCCATTTCGATGATCAAGCGATCGATATGTCCGACGAAATAGACGTACATCGCATAGGCAGGAATCGCAACCAGCAAACCTGCGGCGGTAGTCAACAGCGCCTGGCTGATCCCACCCGCAAGCATCTCCGGTCGCCCCATGGCCTGCGAATTGGAGATATCGTTGAACGATTGGATCATTCCCATAACCGTTCCGAGCAAACCCAGAAGCGGCGCGATGTTGCTGATCGCGCTCAGGAGTCTCATATACTTTCGCAGCTGATTGCTTTCCCGCTCCCCTGCGTCCAGGACCGCTTGCTCGACTTCAACCGCAGATTTGCCATAGCGTTTGAGAGCCGCAATCATGATTCGCGACATCGGGTTGGGGTTTTTTTCGCACAACTCGATACCCTCTTCGCGATCGATCTGCTGTTGCTGGAGTTGTTCGATGAGTCGATTCACGAAGGGTCTCGGGATCACCCGGCCGCGCCGCAAATGGATCAATCGCTCAAAGGAAAAAACCATCAGGGCAAACGAGCACAGAGCAATCGGATACATCATCAACCCGCCGTCGTGGAAAATCTGCAGCAGGTTTCGCACAGGGATCTTTCCTTCCCCGTTTGCATTCTCCGCAGCGCCGTTGGGGCGGGCGCTCGCGACGGAAACACCCGGCGAAGGATTCGGGTTGTTGGCATTCGGGAGGGCTGCAACGCGCGGATCGCTGCGCCCATTCACCACCGTCATGTTGCCAGGGTTGCCGTAGGTCCCGTTCCCCGCGGGCGGATTGAAGTTGGCATTGCCCGGAGGTAACCCACTGGGGGCTTGGGGCATCGACCGCCAGGTTGTTCCCTGTCCGAACGCCGAGGAGGCGCAGGCCAACATCAGCACGGCAAAGCAGCCATGCCTCATGCTTCGAACTGCGGACAAGCTGACTTGGAGTTTCATCGTTGTTTCACGACGGGAGTGTCGTTGGGGGTACGGGCAGTCGATGGCCGCGGCGCATTCGATGATCCCAAGGAATCCAGCTTTTGTTGAGCAACGATGCCAAACGGGCCCTCGGCATACTTGTCCACCAAGGTCTGGTATGCCTCCCGAGCCGCTGAAACATCGCGCAACAATTCGCAGCACTGTCCAATCTGCATCCACGCTGCAGATTGCCAGTACGGACTGCTCCCCGTCTCCAAGACGCTTTCGTAAGCCTTCAATGCCTCGGCGTATCGTCGCTGCATCAAAAACGTTTCCCCCGTCATCCACCGCGCTCGAGCCGCAAGTTCCGCAGAACGCTGCATGGGCTCCCTGGCAATGCGGTCGAGAAGTTGTCTGGCTTCGTCGAACTGCGCCTTGGAAATCAAACAACGCGCTCTGAAATAATCGACATCATCCCTACAATCGCATTCGGGAAACTGGGATTGAATTCGAGAAACGATGACTTCGGCTTCTTGCCATTGCTGCCTCAATGCTTGCAATTCGGCTTGATGGAGCCAGACGCGAGCCATCCATGCCGGGAGATGGGCTTCGGAATCCTGGTAACGCTGGGCCAAGTATTCCCAGTGAACCTTGGCTTCGTCCCAGCGTTGTTTCTGGAGCAGTGCCTCGCCCAGTTCAAATCGGATCGCCGTCTCCAATTCGAGGTCGCTTGCGGCATGCTCCAGGGCGAGCGAGAGATCGTCGATGGCCGAATCGGGCAAGCCGAGTTTCAGTTGGACTTGGCCTCGCGCGAGGAGGGCATGCGCGATCCACGCGGGCGAAGATCCCAACTCGATGGCTTGATCGAGATGCCCTTTGGCTTCTTCCCATGCGTGGCGTTGGATCGCTCGGCGCGCGACACGGATTCTGGCTTCAATCGCGAGGGGATGGGACGGCTCGCGCTGGATCAGGTGCATCAACACCTTCTCTCCATCTTCCTCGTTTTGGGCTTCCAGCAAGGCGAGAGCGACTTCGTAGGCGAGTTTGACATCGGTACGACCCGCGAGCACCCCATCGACGGCGGGCTTCAGGGACTCGCCAACGGCGGCGTTATCCTGTCTGGCGTTGGCGAGTTGGCTGCGCAACAGGGCCCCCTTGGTTTGCCAAGATTCATTCGTCGCAAGGCTCTCGAGTTGGTCGATCGAGGCAAGCGTTGCATCCCACTGTTCAAGCTGGAGGTAGGCCTTCGCCATCGAGGCAAGGGCAGCGCAGCGGAGTTCGGATGCGTCAGGACTTGTCTCGAAGGCCTGCTGAAAAAACTCGATCGCTTTCGGCCAATCCCTGCGATCCTCTCCGGTCAGCAGTCCCAATTCGTACCACACACTGGCGTTCGATGGGGGCTCTTCGGGCCATGCGAATTCGGGTGCCCGATCGGATTCCGGCAATTCCAGCAAGGCTCGAAGTCGTTGTTCCGCCCGCTCCCCTTGTTGTTGCTGCCTCTCCGCCTGCGCCAACAGCAAGTGCATGTTTGCAATCCATGTGTTCCACGAGGACGGCGCTGAGCGATGGGCTTGTTTCAATCGCTCCTGCAGCGATTTGGCTTCCCGCAACCATCGCCGCATGGAGTCAGGGCAATTCGTGTCAGGCCCGTTGGCATCCTGCTGTTTCCAATCCGCGAGCGTTGCATAGTAGTTTGATTCCAAAGCCAAGGGGGAACCCGGGCACTGCTCGCTGACACGTCGAAAGGATTGAGCCGCAGCGTCCCAGCTTTCGCTAGCAAAAGCTTCACGCCCTTGGGCAAAGGATCGCACCAACGCTTGCTTGGCTTCGTCGGAGTCGGGTGGCTGGGACCATGCCGTCAACCCACAGGTCACGGTGGAGAGGATTCCGATCAACGCCCCTCGAATCCACTTTGTTTTGCTAGCAACCGTTGATCGAACGAGCATCGATGGTGATCCCGGTAGGGTTGAGCTTCGCGACATGAATCCTAGGAGGTACGGGATGCCTTGGAAGGAATCAAGGGAAACTGGGTTAAATAGCCCCGCGACGGGTCTTGAGTTCTTGTCTTGGGCTTTGCTACAAGCAAGGGTGAATCTGCGGAGTCGCCGGGCCGCTGAATTCCTAGTCCGCAGAATCCCGGCCCGCAGAATGGTGGGAGCACGGAATTGCAGGAGCACGGAACGCTGTATCCATAATGGCTCACTTCGAGAGCATCCAGAAAACGATTGAACTGCGCGCGCGTTGGTCGCGGGTGGGGATGTTCTGCGCGATGGTGATGGTCGGTGGAGTTGCGATGGTTCCGCACGCTGGATGTCGAGCCCTGAGGGGTGATGGTACCAACAAATCGCTGGTCACGGCCCGACAGCTATCGTTGCGTGGCGCCGATGCGCTTCAGCGGTCGCGGAATCAAGATGCGGAGCTTTTGTTTTCGCAAGCGCTCGCGATATCTCCGCTGGACGAACGGGCCCAGTGGGGCTACGCGATGACGTTATGGCAGAGTGGCGACAAGCAGAAGGCGACGTATCACATGAGTGAAGCGTTGCGGTTGTCGGGAAGGAATCCGGAGTATGCGATCCAACTGGGTGAGATGTATCAGGAGCTCGGGGACTATGCGGCGTCGAAGAAACTCGCCTTGGATGTTCTCTCTGGCAATCGCAATCACTCGAGAGCATGGGCGCTCCTTGGGGATACGCACCGGTCGGCAGGCGAGTGGGTGGATTCTCTCGAATGTTATCATCGCGCGTTATTGATTCGAAGCGATTATCCGAAGGTGCAATTGGCGATCGCCGAGATCTACCGCAGGCAAGGTAAGCCGGAACGCGCCTTGGCGACGTTGGATCGCATGGTCGACTTGCACGGATCGGTCCGCGAGGACCCGGAGCATATGCTGTTTCGGGGTTTGGTATTTGCCGATTTAAACCGTCCACAGGAAGCGGCTGCATTGTTGGCGACGGCTGCTGAGCGGCTCCCGACCGATCGACTCGATCTTCATTTGGAGATTGTCGGCGCTCAGTATCGGATGGGTGAATGGGTTCAGGCTCGCATTGCGCTGGGGAGACTGGCTGCGGAGCATTCCCAGGACCTGCGGGTTCAGGCGGCCAAAACGCAGTTGGATCAATCGTTCGCATCGATGTCGCAGGGGGATTCCGCGGGCGTTTCAGGCGCTCCGGAGCCGGGGCGGGGCGTGGCTGCCCGGTCCATTTCAGGGCCGCCGATCCTGCGCTGAGGGGCGGTTGTTTCCCTCGGGCTTGGAACCGGAAACTCGAATTCTCAAATTTTCGCGACTTGGTATTATTTTCGTCTTGAAATCCATCGAGACGTCGGATGTTTTCGGAATCAGCCGCGCTGACATGTCGCTCGTGCGTATCGACGGATGATATCAACAAGTCCCGTAGATAACGGTTTGATTCGATGCCACTCATAGTCCAAAAATTCGGCGGCACCAGCGTTGCGACACCGGAGAAGATCCAGTCGGCAGCGCGCAAAGCGATTCGCGCTCAACAGGAGGGGAACCAGGTCGTGGTCGTGGTCAGCGCCATGGGGCACGAAACGGACCACTTGATCGATCTCGCCAAGCAGATCAACGACGAAGCTCCGGCCCGCGAAATGGACATGCTCTTGAGCACGGGTGAGCAAGTCAGCGTGGCGCTGATGGCGATGGCTGTTCATCGTTTCGGGTATCGGGCGATCTCGCTGACAGGGGCCCAGATGGGAATTCGCACCGACAATTCGTTCACGAAGGCTCGTATTAAGACGATCTCAACGGAGCGGATTCGAAAACTGCTTGATGCCGGGAACATCGTGATCGCGGCTGGCTTTCAGGGAGTCGATGACGACTTCAATATCACGACCCTTGGCCGCGGCGGCAGCGACACGACCGCCGTGGCTCTCGCCGCCGTCCTAGGAGCGGATGCCTGCGAAATCTACACCGACGTCGATGGCGTCTACACGACCGATCCACGGCTGTTGCCAGAAGCTCGCCAAATGGATCTGATCAGCTACGACGAAATGCTCGAATTGGCGAGCCTGGGTGCGAGCGTGATGCACAACCGTTCGATCGAGTTTGCAAAGAAATTCGACGTGCCCATCCGCGTGCGCAGCAGTTTCTCGGACGCTCCCGGTTCGATGATTGTTTCGCTGCCCGAATCCAGTTCGGTCCCCGTGACCGGTGCCGCGCTGACGCGCGAAGAAGCTCGAATCACCGTCCAAGGAGTCCCCGATTCTCCCGGTATGAGTTACGAGATCTTTCGTCGGCTTGCGGACCGCAAGATTACGGTCGACATGATTGTGCAAAATATCGGCATGGAGGATCGCGCGGATATCTCTTTCACGATCCCCAACCATGAGATCAAGGAAGCCCTCCGGGCGATCGAGGAAGGGGTCAAGGTGACCGGGGCCACCGGCTTCACCTACGATGACGCTGTTGCCAAGGTTTCGGTCGTCGGCCTGGGCATGGCCAATCAAACCGGGGTTGCAGAAAAAATGTTCGCCGCGCTGGCCAATGCGGGTATCAATATTCAAATGATCACCACCAGCGAAATCAAAATCAGTTGTCTGGTGCAACGCTCCGAAGCAACCGCTGCCTTGCGGGCTGTGCATCAAGCCTTTTCGCTGCACATCAAGCCCGCCGACGCCAATCAATGGCGCATCGGTCAAGCGAGTTCCGCCAGCAAGAGCGCCAACGAGATCGTTGATCGCCTGAGCAAATCCAATCTCGAGCAACTGACCCTTCTGGATATTTCCTTGCTCGGCGATCAGGCTCGCGTCACCCTCACCGGAGTCCCGGATACTCCTGGCTTGGCCGAGAAGGTCTTTCGCGAAGTCGCTGGAGTCGGCGTTTTTGTCGATATGATCATTCAAAGCTGCGACGGCTATCTC
>JBKDPB010000171.1:0-4701 GCA_046342615.1 Planctomycetota bacterium
CGGCTACACCGAGGAAATCGAGCACTGGGCCTATTGCATCCGCAACATCGCCCCTGAGAACAAGCCCCGCTGCTACCCCGAGGTGGCGATGGCCGATGCCGTGATCGCGTTGACGACCAACGTGGCACTACGCAGGTCGGCTCGCGGCGAGGCGGGTTACATCCGCTTTGAAGATGCATGGTTTGATGTCGACAACGATGCAACTCCGGATGGCAGCAGCGTTGCCGAAGAAATGCAGCGGCTCAAGGAATACAAGATCCCGACCTAGGAAGCGAGTCATGGCATCTGCCAGCGAATCACCGAGCGCGTCTCCTCGAGTCGCTCCCCCAGGATGGACCATTCGGGGAAAGTGGTTCGTTGCGCCGTTTGTCATCGTCTTGAGCTTGCTGTTGGCTTGGACGCTGGCGATCGCCATCCAGTTTCAAACGATCATGACGCGGCTGGATCGCGCACGAACGGATTGGCCCGCCGCGTCGCAAGAGCTCGCGCAGCGGTTCGCCGATTTCGACGCCCAGATGCAAGGAGCGAATTCCGCGATGAGCGATGCGGATCGCAGCGCTTGGACGAAGGCTTATTCCGCATTCAAGCAAACCTCGCAATACGATCGCCAGTTCGCCCACGCTGCCGAACTGGAGCGGCTCCGGGTGCGGGTTTCGAAACCGCTGGAAACGGAACCAACTCCCGCGATCGCCAGATTGCTCACCGCGGAGAAAGAGCGTCGCGATGCCCAGCAAAGCATGGTCGGGCGCTGGGCGATCACCGCTCTGCGATTGAAACTGCCTGGAACATTTTCCGCAAGCGATTGAAGCGATGGACTGGACCAACTTGATCGGACACCATCGTCAACGCCAATGGTTCGCTAATGCGATCGGCAAAAATCGACTGGCGAGCACATTTCTTTTCGTCGGGCCGAGCGGGATCGGCAAGCGGACCTTTGCGGGGTTGGTCGCCAAGACGATGTTGTGTACCACCAACGATCCCGCCCTTTTTCGACCCTGCGGCCATTGCGAAACCTGCATCCAGGTCGAAGCTGAAACCCACCCAGATGTTCTTCTCGTAAGCAAAAAGAAAGACAAAACCGAGTTGTCGATCGAGCAGCTTGTGGGCAGCAAAGACGCCCGCATGCGCGAGGGGCTCTGCTACGAGCTCCGCATGCGGCCCTACTCAGGCCGACGCAAGATCGCCATCATCGATTAGATTGATACCCTCAACACCGACGGGGCGACCAGTCTGCTCAAAACGCTCGAGGAACCCCCAGCCGGATCGATGATCTTCCTCATCGGTACCTCCGAACAACGGCAATTGCCAACCATCCGCTCTCGATGCCAGGTCGTGCGTTTTGCTCGGCTGTCCGACGAAGACATTGCGTTGCTGCTGGTCCGTTTGGGCAAGGTTGCAAACCAGGACGAGGCGCTTCGCGTGGCCAGCCAGGCTCACGGGTCCATCGAGTCGGCGAACAGTTTGCTCGATTCCGAGCGAGCGGAGTTTCGCGATACACTCCTTCGCGGCTTGCTCGAGTCGCCCCTCAACTTCACGGTCTTGGGCAAATCGATCGAGGAACATCTCAAGTCTGTCGGTGCCGATGCCCAGCCTCGCCGCGAACGATTGAAATGGATCCTCGATCAGGCCTTGGATGTCTTTCGGGATTCGATGCGGGGCAACCTTGGCATGGATTCCGGATCGCCCGCTCGGCTGCGATTGTCCCCGATCGAACTGACGGTACTGATCGAGCGGACCGAACAAGCTCGCGAGCAAGTCGATCGCAACATCAGCCATGCCCCAATCGTCGAAGCTTGGACCGCTGCTCTTGCGATGAAATTGTGATACGCAAGAAGGCTGAACAACCTCCCTGCATCAATGCGCCGGATTTTGAAATCCTTCTCGGAATACAAAATACACCGCACCGCACAGACAGAGCGCTGCCCACAGAAAATCCCATCGCAACGATTGCTTCATGTAGACAACGACGAAGGGGACAAAGACACATAGCGTGACCACTTCCTGAATGATCTTCAATTGCGGGAGGGTCAATAGGGAACTGCCGATCCGATTGGCCGGAACCTGGATGAGGTACTCAAATAAAGCGATCCCCCAGCTGGCCAAAGCCGCGACCAACCATGGGCGATCTTTGAGGTCTTTGAGGTGACCATACCATGCAAATGTCATGAATACATTGCTGGCGATGAGCATCATGACGGTGATCAGGACAATTCCCATGATGATTTGGACTCCTAGGGTGCGAGCATGACTTGGTTGATCTCGGGATAGGTATTGGCGGCCGGCATCGGCAAAGCGAGCCCGCAGGCTGCCAACCAGAACACGACATGTCCTCCCTTAGCAAATCCCGGCGTCCATGGGTAGTAGGAAAAAGTACCGCAAACACCCCGCAGGAATTTGCGGACTTTCCTGGATGGGCCAGGCAACCCCCTGGGCCCCCCCCGCTTGTTATAATTCTCTCTTCAGCAATCTGCCTGGACTTGGTGCCAAGATACCCCCCTTCCTTCGAGGACTCTCCCACATGAAGATCTGGAAGCTCTGTCTGTTGCTCGCATCCATTTGCATCGCTCCATCGTTTGCATTCGCCCAGGAAAAGAAAGTTACAAAACCGGTTCGTATGGGGACCGGTATCATGACCTTCGATACGGTTCCTGGGTGGGGGCTGAGACCCGACGGTTCCTCCGCGATCGGACCCACCCACGGATCGGTGGTTATCGACAAGGCGGGTAATATCTACACCAGCGCCGATGCAGGCGTGTTTGTCTTCTCGCCCGACGGCAAGGTTATCCACAGCTACGTGGGTGACAATTACTCGCGACTTCACGATATGGAGATTCGCGACGAGAATGGGACGGAATACATCTATGGAGCTCGCAACGCGAACGCTGAGGGGATCAAGTTCAACGCTGCCACCGGAGAAATCGTTCTCCGTTTCAAGTACCCTGAGGAATCGGGCCTGCAACTCAAGCAGTTCAATCCCACGGCCATCACGGTTGCTCCCAACGGAGATATCTTTCTTTCCAACGGTTATGCCAGCAACCACATCTTTCGCTATGACAAAAACGGCAAATACCTCAGCCACTTTGGAACGATGGGCAATGGGCTCAAAGAGTTCAACACGGCACACGGCATGACGCTCGATACCCGCTACGATCCACCCCGCTTGCTGATCTGCGATCGCAATCACCAGCCCAAAGGCCGCCTGGTCCATTACAGCCTCGAGGGCGAGTTCATCGAGGAGGTCGTAACGGGCTTGGGAATGCCGACCTCGGTAGCGATTCAGGGGGATTATGTCTCCGTGCCCGACCTGCATGGCCGTGTCGTGATCCTGGATAAAACGAATACCATCATCGCTGTGCTCGGGCACAATCCCGATCCCGCCAAGGGAGGCAACTACAACATCCCTCAAGATCAATGGGTCGAAGGAGTCTTCAGCGGTACGCACGGATCCTACTGGGATAAAGAGGGGAACCTCTACGTCCAAGACTGGAACGTCTCTGGACGCATTATGAAACTGGTTCGAGTGAAGGGGACGCTGCCATGATTCGATTTCGAAACACGTTTTTCGTATTCTCGCTCACATGCGTATCGTCGCATTGCATTGCCGAGGATCGTTCGGATTGGACATCGTGGCGAGGTCCACTCAGCCACGGTTCGATCGACCAAGGAAGTTTTCCGGATCGGATCGATGCAGCGAAATTTGTTTGGAAAACCGAACTGCCTGGCAAAGGATGCTCGACTCCAATCGTCCTGGATGGCAAGATTTATTTGACCGCCGCTGCCGAGGGCAAGGATTCGGTTCTTTGCTTCGATTCCAATGGAAAACGCCAATGGCTGACGGCGTTTGGCACTGAGGATCCGGGCAAGCACCGAAACGGATCAGGGAGCAATGCGTCCCCTGTCACCGACGGCTCGGGTGTGTTCGTGTACTTCAAGAGCGGAACATTCGCAGCTCTGGGGCTCGATGGTTCGATTCGCTGGCAGCACGACATCGTCAAGATGTACGGTAAAGACACGCTGTACTGGGATCATGGGACTTCGCCTGTCTTGACCGGCAAGTCGGTCATCCTGGCGAGAATGCACCAAGGCGAATCCTGGCTTGCTGCGTTTGATAAGGTCACGGGCCAACTGCAATGGAAAGTGGCCCGGAACTACCAGGTTCCGACCGAATGCGATCATGGCTACGCAACGCCGGTCGTGATCCAGCACCAAGGCAAGGAATCGATCCTCGTCTGGGGTGCCGAGCATATCACGATCCATGACGCCAGCACCGGCGAAGTGACATGGTCGTGCGGCAATTTCAATCCCGACGAAAACAAGTTGTGGCCTGCGATCGCGACACCGATCGTGACCAAGGATCGAGTGATCATCGCCTACGGTCGCAACGATCGAGGCATCCCTCGTTTGTACGGCATCAGCTTGTCAGGCACAGGAGATACGACGGCGACCAACCATGTATGGAAACGGGATGATGTCGGAACGTTTGTTCCGACTCCCGCCTTGCATCGGGGCGAGTTGATCCTGGTCCGGGATCAAGGGGAAGTCGAAAGCGTATCGCCGGAGACGGGCCTCACGAATTGGAAGGGAGTATTCCGCAAGAGCCGCGCAAATTTTTATGCATCACCCCTGATCGCCGGCGATAAACTCTACGCGGCTCGCGAGGACGGAGCAGTCTTCGTTGCCAGCATCGCAAACGGAAAGTTC
>JBKDPB010000172.1:0-5873 GCA_046342615.1 Planctomycetota bacterium
GTCCCGCCGATCAGACGAACCGCAACAGCGCGTAACGCTGCTTGCCGCTGCCCAAAACGACCACCGTTTCGCTGGCCACATCGTTTGCGTTCAGAACGCGTTCGATCGACTCGACACGGCGATTGTTGACATAGGCTGCTCCTTCTTGGATCGATCGACGGGCCTCGCTTTTGCTCGACGCCAAGCCGGCCGAACAAAACGCATCGATGATTCCGACCCCTTCTTCCAACCGGGTGCGAGGCATCTCGCAGCTGGAAACGTCGCGAAAGATCGGCACTAATTCCGCATCGCTCAATCGATCGATCTCCGCTCCAAAAAAGATCTTGGTCGCTCTCTCTGCGGCGTTCAGCCCCGATTCTCCATGGACCAATCGGGTGAGGGATTCGGCGAGGCGTTTCTGCGCCGCGCGAAGATGCGGATGGTCCCTCAGCGACGCTTCGAGGACTCCGCATTCGTCCGAGTCGACATCGGTCAGGAATCGCAGAACCATCAACACATCTTTGTCGTCGACATTGATGAAGTATTGATAAAACTCGTAAGGACTGGTTTTTTCTGCCGACAACCAAACGGCACCGCGTTCGGTTTTTCCCATCTTTTTGCCGTCGCTGGTCGTCAAGAGCGGACAGGTCATCCCGCAAAGGCTGCGCCCCAGCATCCGTCGCCCCAAGTCGATTCCGGCGGTGATGTTCCCCCATTGATCGCTGCCGCCGATCTGCAGTTGGCAATCGTATTGTCGGGAGAGATGCACGAAATCGTAGGCCTGCAACAGCATGTAACTGAACTCGGTGTAGCTCAAGCCGGAGTCGCTTCGCTCCAAACGCGCTTTGACCGAATCCTTGCTCAGCATCACGTTGACCGGCACGTTCTTGCCGACATCGCGCAGGAAATCGAGGATGGAAAAGCCATGCATCCAATCGAAATTGTTGACGACGATGGCGGCGTTGGCTCCCTCGAACGAAAGGAATTGTTCCATCTGGCGGCGGATCCCGCGGACGTTGTTTTCGAGGGTCTCCTTGGAGAGCAGTTGCCGTTCGTCGCTCTTTCCGCTCGGGTCGCCGATCATTCCGGTCGCGCCACCCACCAGGGCGATCGGGCGATGACCGGCCTGCTGAAATCGCCGCAACAGCATCAGTGGAAGGAGCGATCCGACGTGCAAGCTGTCGGAGGTCGGGTCGAACCCGGCGTAGACCACCGCCGGTTTGGAGAGGAGGGTTCGCAGTTCCCCCTCTTCCGTGGCTTGATGGACCAGTCCCCGCCACGCAAGTTCATCGATGATTGACTTCATTTCCCCGCATCACCCAACGCTATAGGATTTTGCCCGATTCCTGGTTCGAACCCGACTGTATACGGGACGTTCTGCGGTCTGTCTACATCTGTCCGGGGTCTTCGGAACTTGTTTGCCGAGACGCACGGAGCGCGGCGTGGGGACTGACATGCCAGGATGCGAGACGCTATGCTTAGGGCTGTTTCAACGAGGGAGCGAAGGTTGCCCTCTGTTCGTCCTTGAAGTCGCTTTTGCCATTCACGATTTCTCGCCATGTCCCATTCGACCATCCGCGGCGTTGTGCATCTGATCGAAGACACCAAATCATTCGGCCAAAAAGGGTTCCGAAAACGACTCGTCGTTTTGGAGCAGGCCAATGGCAGGTTCACGAATTACATACCGCTGGAGTTCACGAACGATGCGTGCGATTCCGCAGATGCGTTGCACGTCGGTGACGATGTGACGGTCACCTATCGTTTGACCGGGCGCAAGTGGCAGCGGGACCCGATGAGCGAGGTCAAATACTTCCTGACGGCGGAAGCCATGGGCTTTCGAAAAACGGCTGAAGGCGACGATATCTCCGCCGCGAATGATGAGTTCTCGGAGTCGTCCTCGGATTTTGGCGACGCGCCCTTCTAGAGCTCGGCGACGCGGTATTTTCAATGGATTCACGCTGGCGGTCCGAGCGGGCTGCGTCCTGCGAACGCGCTGCAGGCGAGACACAGCCACGCCAGGATAAGCGTTGAACCGCCGATCGGGACGATGCTCCAGTGAATGATTTGGTCGGCGAAGACGATACTGTACAGCCCCCCCGAGAAGCAGAGCATTCCGAAGAGGAACAAGGCCACCGCGGCCCGCATGAGTCTGGGCGAAGTGGCTCGAGCGGAGAGGGCAATGGCGACGAGGGCGAGCGCGTGATACATCTGGTATCGCACCCCCAATTCGCACTGGTCGAGTTTCTTGGCGATTGCCTCGGGGGCCAGCCCTCGTTTCTCCAATTGCTTGGGGAGCGAGTGGGCGCCGAGGGCACCGATTCCCACCGCGATGGCGCCGAGAAGACTAGCCAGGAGCAAAAGCCATCGCGATCCGTTGTTCATTGCCTAGAGATCCTCGAAAGGCAAGTCGGACGGTCGGCGCTCCGTCAATCCTTGCTTGAAGTGTCTTCGACAAACGGTGACATACCGTTCGTTGCCTCCGATTTGAATCTGCTCTCCTTCGCGAACGGGGACTCCGTTGGAGTCGACGCGCAACACCATGGTGGCCTTGCGACCGCAGTGGCAGATCGTTTTGATTTCCGACAGGGTATCGGCCCAGGCTAGCAAGTGAAGGCTTCCTTCGAAGAGATTCCCTTGAAAATCGGTTCTCAACCCATAGGCGAGGACGGGAATATCGAGATCGTCGCACACATCGCTCAATTGCCGCACCTGGTTCTTGGTCAGAAACTGGGCTTCGTCGACGAGCACGCAGTGAACCTCGGCGGATCGATGCTCCTTTTCCGCCGACCGAAACAAGTTGTCGGTGGTGGAAAAGGGGATGGAGTCGGAACTGAGCCCGATTCGGGAGCTGACCCGTCCGGCACCGAAGCGTTGGTCGATTTCCGGCGAGAAAACGAGCGTTCTCATGCCGCGTTCGCGATAATTGTAGCTCGACTGCAGCAGGATCGTGGATTTCCCTGCATTCATGGTCGAGTAGTAGAAAAACAGCTTCGCCAAGTTTGCCCCCCCCAAGTTTGGCCACCCTGAGTGCCCCCCCCGGCGTGGGATACGGTAGTTTTGGGGGGTTGCTGTTTTTTGCCATCCCGCGAAGTCTCGAAGTCGTCGCATGAGTTTCCCTTAGCTGCAACCCGCCCCACACTCGATCGTCCCACGGCGCTGCTTTCTGGGAGCGGCCGCAGCCAGCGCTTGCCTCGTCACCGCCCATCACGCTTGGCCGTTGCGGGCGGGTGCCATTGAGCCGTTCGACCGACCCAAGCCAGGACAGCTTCGATTGAGCATGGCCGCCTACTCGCTCCGAGATTATCTCAAGAAGAACAAAGATGGCTGGGATCTGTTTCGATTCGTCGATTACTGCCATGAATTGGGAATCCCCGGAGCGGAACTCACCAGCTACTATTTCCCCGTCAATGTCGACGACGAGTACTTGGCCCGGCTCAAGCTTCACTGCCATCGCCGGGGCATCACCGTCTCGGGCGGTGCAATCGGGAACGATTTCTGCCAGGCGGATCGTGCGAAGCTCGAGGCCGACATCGCGCACACCAAGCGCTGGATCGATCGGTATGCGATTCTCGGCGCGCCGGTGATTCGCATTTTTGCAGGGGGCCAGCCGCAAGGGGAGGAGTGGCCCGCGACGTTGCGGCGATGCGTCGATGCGATCCGGGAGGTCGCCAGTTACGCGGCCCAGCGAGGTGTCTATCTCGGTTTGGAGAACCACGGAGGGGTCACCGCGACCGCGAATCAACTGCTGGAAATCGTGCGGGGCGTCTCGGCAGATGGATTCGGTGTGAATCTCGACTCGGGCAATTTCCGATCGAGCGACGATCCGTATGCCGAGCTGGCTCAGATCGCTCCCTACGCAGTCAATGCACAGCTCAAGGTCGAGATGTATCCCGGCGGCAAGAAGGAATGGACCGACATCCCGAGGGTTCTTCGAATTCTGGCGAACTCCGGATATAGTGGCTGGGTCGCTTTGGAGTACGAAGCGAGCGAGCCGCCTCTGGAAGCCATTCCGGGGTGGATCGAGAAACTCAAGTCGAGCCTCAAGGAACTGCAGGGTTAATGCCTTCAACGCTTACCGAAGCCAGCGATTGGCCTCAATCCGCCCAGGATGGAATTCCATCCCTGGGGATCGTGGAGACCAACTCCTGGACCGCCGCCATGGTGGCTTGCGATGTGATGGGCAAATCGGCCCAGGTCACCGTCATTCAGGCTGAGTGGAATGACATGCTCGGGGCCGTGATCAAGGTTCTCGGCATGCCTAGCGACGTCAGCACGGCCGTGGAAGCGGGGGCACGCGCGGCCGACTCGATGAAACAATTGCGATCATCGACGTGGTTGCATCGCCCCGATCGCGACGCACTCCGAGCCATCCTCAGTCCCCCCGAATACAACGTTCTCATCGAACAGTCGGTCGTCAAACAACCCGTAGTGGAAACCCATCCCATGAGCGATTCATCCGTATCGGGCCTTGCCCTTGGATTCATTGAAACACAAGGCTTTACCGCAGTCTTCGAAGCGATCGATACGGCGTGCAAGAGCGCGTCGGTCGAAGTCGTTGGCAAAGAAAAACTGGGGGGCGGATATGTCACGGTTGTCATCCGTGGCGATGTCGCAGCCGTCAGCGCGGCGGTCGAGGCGGCGAAGCCGAAAATCGAAGGACTCGGCAAGTTGATTGCGTGCCATGTCATCGCTCGCCCGAGTTCCGCGGCGCTCAGTCTGCTTCCCAAGTAACCCGAAGGCCGATCGAAACGGAGAGCGAATATGGCTGCGCTGCGATTCACGAAGATGCATGGTGCAGGGAACGATTACGTCTACTTGAACGGCTTTGACCAAACGCTGCCGGCGGACATGGAGAGCTTGGCGATCGCCATGTCCCATCGACGATTCGGCGTCGGTGCCGATGGCGTGATCGCGATTCTGCCGTCCTCGACGGCCGATGCGAAGATGCGGATGTTCAACGCCGATGGCAGCGAATCGGAAATGTGCGGCAACGGCATCCGTTGCGTCGCGAAACTCGTTTACGATCACGGTATCGCCAGGAAGGACTCGCTGGTGATCGAAACCGGCGCAGGCTTGCTCTCCCTTCAATTGCACGTCGAGAATGGCAAAGTATCCGAGGTCACCGTCGATATGGGGCAACCTCGCTTGTTGGCACGCGAGATCCCCACCCTGCTCGGCGCGCCGAGCGAGCAGGTCGTCAATCATCGCTTGGAGATTCGTGGCCATACGCTCTACGCCACCTGCGTCTCGATGGGCAATCCCCATTGCGTGATCTTTGTTCCCGAAGCGAGCGATGAATTGGTGCTGGGCTGCGGCCCGTTGATTGAAAAGGATGAACGCTTTCCCAGGCGAACGAACGTGGAGTTCGTGGAAGTTCTTGCAAGCGGCGAGGTTCGGCAACGGACCTGGGAACGAGGCTCGGGGGAAACCTGGGCTTGCGGCACAGGGGCGAGCGCCGTCTGTGTTGCGGGGGTACTGACCGGCCGCACGAACCGAACCATTCTCAACCACTTGCTCGGAGGCGATCTATCGCTTCGCTGGGATGAAGCCAGCGGACGCGTTTATATGACCGGTCCCGCCGTCGAAGTCTTTCAGGGAACCTATTTGCTCCCCGGGCCCTGAGTTCCTGTTGGCAATCGAAAAGAACGCATGAGCACATCGAACACCGCGAGCGATTCGAACCAAAAACTCGACCGCGCCAAGCGAACATGGTCGATCCAGCCGACGTTGTGGAAGCTTGGGGCGCGATGCCTCGGCGTCGCAATCAAGAGTTGGGTGAAAACCCTCGATATTCGAGTTGCCGACTACGAGACGAATTGCGATGCATCGCTCGAAGAGTTTCATGGCCCTGTGATCTACGTTCTGTGGCATGAGTACATCTTGCTCCCCACCGT
>JBKDPB010000173.1:0-18197 GCA_046342615.1 Planctomycetota bacterium
CATGTAGTCTTGCTGCACAAAGTCCTTGCCTCGTACTTCGGCCATGCGTCCCACCCCGGTGAGGATCGCCAGGTAGATGTCCTCCAACCGGTCTTCAGCTTGGGCATAGCCGAACGCAAACATGCCAGCGGCTTCGTCGTCGGAGTAGACATGGGGGACTCCCCAGGTGTCTCGGTGGAGGGTCGTGTCGGCGGCGTAGGCCGCGGTTCCTGCCAGCCAAAACAGGGCACATCGCAGAATGGTTCTCGAAATCGTGGCCATAGATCGAACGGAAAGGGTTGGAGAGAGAATGGATCGGGAGAGGAATGACGGTTCTAATATGGGCCGTGCAGACCTGTTTTGGAATAGTCCCGCACGGAGTTTTCGCCAGTCGGCGCAACAGGCGTAGCAAAACTCCACGCGGCGCATCACAATAATGACCATGCTCAGAAAATTCCTCCGCTCCAAGATCCATCGCGCGACGGTTACACAGGCCGATTTGCACTACGAAGGTTCGTTGACCCTCCCGCCCGATCTGATGCTGGCCGCCGGGATCGCGCCGTTCGAGTCGGTTCACGTTTGGAACGTCACGCGGGGCACCCGCTTGGAGACCTACGCGATCCTCGGAGAGGAGGGATCGAGCGATGTGTGCATCAACGGTGCGGCGGCACATCGGGTCCGTCCGGGCGATCTGATCATCGTCGCCACATTCGGATTCCTGGCCGAATCCGGCATGGAGCTGCGTGTTCCCGAGCCCAAGGTGGTCTTCGTCGATGGGAACAACCGCATCACCTACACCGGTCGCGAAGTCCCCGGTCCGCGCCGCCGAACCGCGGGCGATCCACCCAACGATTCCTGTTGCTGATTCTCGCTCCCTCGATTCCAAATCCTATGTTGCCTCGCACGCTTGAACCCGAAGTCATGGAGGATCGACAGGAAGCGATCGAATACAACCAGATGGATCATCGCGCCGTCAACGATCGATTCGTCGCCGATCTGATCGAGGCGGGTCCCATCGGACGGGACGTTCTCGATCTCGGGACCGGGACGGCGCTTATCCCCGTCGCTCTGTGCGCGAAAGACCCGGGGGTTCGTGTCATCGCGTCCGATGCCTCGACCGAGATGCTCGAACTGGCTCGATACAATATCGAGGTCCATCACCTGCTCGATCGGATCCAACTCCATCGCAGCGACGCGAAAAAGCTCGTGTTTCCCAACGCCTACTTCGATACGGTCATGAGCAACTCGCTGGTCCATCACCTACCGACCAGCGAGGCGTTCTTTGCCGAGGCGCTTCGCGTGGCCCGCCCAGGGGGACTGTTGTTCGTTCGTGATTTGTGCCGGCCCGAGAGCGATACCCAAGTGGAGCGACTGGTCGACTTGTACACCCCAAGCGAAACCGACTATTCGAAACAGCTATTTCGGCAGAGCCTGCACGCGGCGCTCACGGTCTCCGAGTTGCAGGATTTGGTGGAGCCGCTCGGGATCCCGCGGGGCGCTATCCACATGTCGAGCGATCGACACTGGACGCTCATCCATCGGAAACTCGACTAGCCGCAATCGCTACGGTTGATCGAACTTGTAGATCATCTGGCTCCGGTTGGTGTCGACCATGAAGTAGACTTCCCCTTGGGCGTCTTCACCAAACGCCATGACGGGCATGCCACCGGCGATGAGCTGTTCGTTGCTCGACGTTTCCTTGCCCGCACCCTCGCAGGTCAAAGCCCAGATTCGACCCGATACATAGTCGGCGTACAAATACTTGCCCACCAGGAGCGGCATCCGCTTGGAGCGATAGACGCGACCACCCGTGATCGATTTACCCGCTTGATGATCGTAGGCCCAAACCGGGTCGATGGCGCCAGCGGCATCAGGGCCCGGAGTGCGATTGCCGAACGAGTAGCTCCCCTCTCGGACCGACCAGCCGTAATTGCCACCCGAGGTGACAATGTTCACTTCCTCCCACAGGTCCTGGCCTACATCGCCGCACCAGAGATAACCCGTCTCCTTGTCGAATGCGATGCGCCAGGGATTGCGAAATCCGTAAGCGAAAATCTCGGGGCGAATCCCTTCAGCGTTTGCAAACGGATTGTCCGAAGGGATTCCATAAGGGAGA
This sequence comes from Planctomycetota bacterium, assembly GCA_046342615.1. GTDB lineage: Bacteria > Planctomycetota > Planctomycetia > Pirellulales > Pirellulaceae > JBKCUI01. The sequence continues at coordinate 2,096 of JBKDPB010000173.1, forward strand.
TCGCCGGTCTTTTGATCGACATCGATCCGAAGAATGGTTCCCAGCAGTTGCGATCGGTTCTGGCCGTTGCCGCGAGGATCGTTGCGAGCTCCACCGTCACCCATCGCGATGTACAGCTTGCCATCGGGGCCAAATTCGATGGAGCCTCCGTTGTGATTCTGAAACGGCTGGGGCATCACCAACAGAATTTCCTCGGAGTTTGGGTCCGCGACCTTGGGATTGGCAGGATCGATTCGCAGCCGCGAAATCACCGTCTCATGGGTTTTTGGGCGGGTGTAGTTGATAAAGAATTGGCCGTTGCGATGAAAGTCCGGATGCAAGGCGAGCCCGAGCAGGCCTTGCTCATTGGCCATGGGTCCTTCGCTCCAAACGCTGACTCGCCCTCGAAAATCGAGGAACAACGCGGCGTTCTCCACATCGGGCTGATTCACGAAAGCAAAGATCCGGCCTCCCTGATCCAACGCGTAAAGTTTGGAGGGCTCCCCTCGGGCATACGTCAGCTCCAGAATGCGGAGCGGCCGATTGATCGAACCGTCCTCTTCGACAGGCTGCCAGCCCTCCCATTTCAGATTGGGAAACGCCGGGACCGCTTTCACAGCAAGCTCGCGATCGTTCGGCAACTTGGCGGAACCGTCTTCCGCCAGCTCCCTGATTTTGATGTTGCGAAAGGCGATCCAATTTCCGTGATCCTGGAGGCACAAATGCCCGTCGCCTGCTTTTCCAAAGTTGGCGTACTGAGCAAACTTGCTCTTGGCGACCAAACGATCCCAGCGTTCATCGCCAAGCCGAAACTGGTAATACACGACGCCGTTCATGGATACTTCGCAACCTGCGGGGGAGATGCGGAGATAGAGTTGGTTCCATTGCCCTGGCGGACGCGTCGCGTCAGGAGTTTCTTTTTCGCCGGCCCAGGCTTGAGGATAGGGGCGAAACATTTGATACAACCAACCCGCCTTTTGCGGATCATGGCCGTCGATGTTGTCCTGGATCTGGACTTCGGGACCACTTTGCCAAGGGGCGGGATTATCCTCCGTGACATGGAACATCAAGCCGCTGTTTCCCCCTTGGGAGATGTTGTATTCCAACGAAAGCTCAAAGTATTGGAATTTGCGATCGGTGATGATGTCACCCGCCCCTTGATCGGCCCGCACCAACGTGCCATCGACCACTTTCCAACCCTCGGGCACTCCCTCTTTTTTGTAGCCGCGCCAGCCTTCCGTGGACTGGCCGTCGAAGAGGAGCCGCCAGCCGCTCAAGGACTCCGAACGCGTGAGTCGATTCGGTGGATTCTCGCCTCGAACCGGTGCGGCCATCCAGGAGGAAAGGAACAACGTCGAGGCGACGAGAATGCGCCAAGGTGCATGCGGTTTCATGATGATTGCAACCGATAAGATAATGAGCGAGGTGAAAGCGACGTGCGATCGACGTGAATGTAACAGACCATGGAGGCCATCGCAACGTTGCGGCCCCTACAGAGGTCGCGCCTTGAGATCGTTGACCTTGGATTCCCATTGGGGTCGATAGGGCGCATCGACACTCTTGGCGAGCTGCTCTGCGTAATAGATCGCAGAGTCGATGAGCGCGTTTTCCTCGGCGATCGCGGTCGCCAACTCCAACGCGCGCTGGCGGATCGCTGGATCCGGGGGCGGGGACCGAAAAAGCGACGCTTTTCGGAACGCAGCCAGAGCCTCCAAGGGGCGGGAGAGATACTGAAGACACATCCCCAGCTGCAAACTGGCTCGAGCGCGGAGAGCGGGTTCCTCGGCTGCCTGCTCGAGCAATTTGACCGCTTCGTCGTGCCGCCCCAGTTGCCGCAGGGCAATCGCCCAGGGGATGAGGATCTCCTTTTCGTTCGGGCGACGAGCAAAGCGATGGGAGCAAACGTTGATGCGCTCGTTCGCCATATTGATCTCGGCCTGCTCGAGCTCGTAGCGATGCTCGGTCGTCGGTTTTTGGGCACAACGCGACTTGGCCTCATCGACCATTCTGCTTGCCAACAAGAGGGTCAGATCCTCCCGCATCAAGAGCAACGGTTCGCATTCGTTGCAGAACTGCACTCCGGCTTCCAATACCCTTTTGGCATCGCTCCATCGCTCCTGCTCGAGGTAGATGCGACCCAATTCGAGATACGCGTCGGAGTTGGCCGGCGCGTGCTTGATGGCCTGCTCCAACTCTTGATAACGCTTGAGCGGTATCGCCACGGGCTTGGAGGGCTGAGCGTTCTCCACGGGAGAACGGAGAAGCAACCCCTCGACATCCGCGAATTTGGTCAACAACTGGTTGCCCGCCTTGGAGGGGGATGGAACCGAGGGTTTGGAGTTTGGATCGTCCATACTTCCTATTGTACACCAGTCGCATCCAATAGAAAAACAGCCCGTTGGGCAGTTCGCAGAAAACGCGGCGGAGAGGCTGCCAAACGGGCTGTCGATTCGCTTCGAGGAAAACCCGGGTCTACACGACCAGTTCGGGGTCCTGGCCCGGAGTCGGAATCCAATACTTTCCATCGGCCCCTGGCTCAATCGGAGCCTCGTCCTTGAAGGAGTCGATCGCATCAAAGTTGGCCAGTCCGACCTTGCTGTTGATGCACTGATCCCACTTTAGCGGCTTGCCGGTGTAGGTGGCCATGCGGCCCATGATGCTCGTCATCGTGCTGGTGGCGCCGTAGTCCCCTTCGTTGGGAGTCTCGCCGCGCCGGATCGCTGCGAACATATCCACGTGCTCTTGAGCCCAACCGTTTTCGCCCGCAGGCGCCCGCCACACGATTTCATTGTTCTTGTTGTAGATCTTGCCGCCGCTGATGTCGCACCATCCATTCGTGCCGTGCGCAAATTCGCTGACCGCATTCCAGCAGCCAGGAATATGGCGGCACTGGCTCAGCAACTTGGTCCCGTTGGGGTACGTGAACTCGACAAAGTGATGGTCGAAGATCTGACCGCTGTCTTCGCCGATCCTCACCTGGCGACCCCCCTGGCCTTGGGCGTCGCTCGGATGGCCGTTCATCAACCAATTGATGACGTCCAGGTTGTGAATGTGCTGCTCGCAGATGTGATCGCCGCTGAGCCAGTTGAAGTAATACCAGTTGTTGAGCTGGTACTCGAGCTCCGTTTGTCCCTCTTGACGGTTTCGAGTCCACACGCCGTCGCCATTCCAATAGGCTCGAGCCAAGATGATGTCGCCAATCGCTCCCTCGTGAAGCATCTTGATTGTGGACTTGTAATCGGACTGATGCCGACGCTGCAGGCCGACTTGAACCACCAGGTTCTTTTCCTTGGCGATCTTGTTGGCTTCGAGCACGCGACGAACGCCAGGCGCGTCGGTCGCAACCGGCTTCTCCATGAAAACATGCTTGCCCGCTTTGACCGCGGCTTCGAAATGGAGCGGCCGGAAACCAGGAGGAGAGGTCAGGATCACCATGTCGACATCCGAAGCGAGGACTTCTTTGTAACCGTCCACGCCGATGAAAACTTTGGCGTCAACATGCTTCTCGTGACCCTTCTTGAGCTCCTTGAGCGCCTGGTCGGCACGGAACTGGAATGGGTCGGTCATCGCCGTCAGTTTGACCCGATTGGAATCGCTGTTGGTGTCCAACGCCTGGGTCGCGGCACCCGTCCCTCGCCCACCGCAGCCGATCAAACCCAAACGGATGGTATCGCTCCCCTGCGCATGCGCCGATCGCGCAATCGGCAGCGTCGCGGCGGCCGTTGCGATCGCGGTGGTCTTCAAAAAGCCGCGTCGCGTTGCGTCGTTGGGATTGGACGAAGAGGAAGGCGTGGAGGCTGGGTTCGAACTCATCGGTGCTGAAACTCCCATCGAAGGATGATTGTGAAATCTGGAATCGCTGAACCAAGAAAAAAGGAGTGTCTCACGAAGGACCTGCTCGGCAGGGGATACCGAACACGGGAGAAGAAAAGTCAGGTTCAATCGGACCAACGTGAAACACCGGCGGGCTTAGCATCGGAGAAGAGATCGGAAATCCAAACTCCCAAAACCCGGTGCTAAGGGCTGCTCAATCGCATCCAAGTCAAAACTATAACCCGCTCCGCCGAGATCGCAATGGAGCCCCTCTCCCCCTCACGCCGAGTTGGCCGGGTATTAGAGGCGTTAATTCTCCGAGGGGGGTGGGTCGGCTTCGCAACCCAGGATCCAGCTGGCGAGCCGCGCGGGATCGCTTTCCTGAAGATCCCCAGGAATTTTCGGCCCGACGGAGACAAAACCCAAGGGCAAATTGGAGGAACGCAGGAAGGGATACAGGCTGCCCAACCCCTGGGCCTCGTCGACCCGCGTGGCCAGCAGATGGCTGGGCAACAACCCGTGATACCAATCCAGCAATCGGCGCGCATGGGGCAAGCCCGTGGTCGCGCTGAGCGTCAGATGGGTTTGGGACACCGCCAGCTCACCGAGTTGCGAACGCCACCATTCCAACGTTTCCCAATCCCCCAGGGCAATGCCGGGCACATCGAGAACCATCCAATCGCAACGCTCCTTGCTCGCCGCGATGGCCGATCGCAACTTCGGCGCATCAATTTGTTCATAACCCCAGCCCATAAGGGAACAGTAATCGGCAAGTCGCGGGTGGATCGCAGCGGACCCGTGGCGGCATGCGATGATGAGGGGGCGCAGTCCGTATTGCAGGGATGCGAGGCTCGCGAGTTTGGCGACGGCGCTCGATTTGCCATGTCCGGATGGGCCGACCACCGCGAGCGTGGCCGTGGTTTGAGTCCAGTTTCTCGTCGGGGGCTCCCATTCGATTTCCTCGCGCACGATCTGGGACAGACAAGCGCGGACAACCCAAGGGTCTCGCACGTCGGGCCCCAAGAGGTTCAACGCGCGTCGCAGCCATAAATCGATTCGATCGGCGGGGAGGTCGCGATGAAGCAGCTGGGATGCAACCTCGATGAAAGCCTCGGGATAGCAAGTTCCTTTTTCGGGTTGCGTTCGGTGGGACGGGGCCGTCGGGTCGACGGGTCGGTCGCTCGACAGCGATTCGATCGGGGCGGTGGATTCCGCAGGTTCGCAGGCGAGGTTGTCGCGGGTGAGTTCCGACGGTGTCGCGGCGATGGAGCCGCACGACGCGGTCACCTCCACTCGACAACGGGACCAGGAAAATCGCGATCGAGGAGCTTGCTTGGTCTCGAGGATCACGGCATCGGGACCCAGCTCGGTACGAACTTGATGGATGGCTTCGTTGAGTGTTCTCGCTCGAAATGACTTGATCCGGATCGGTGCGTTCATGCGGTCGACTCGTCGGTTACCATGCCTACGGATTCAATATGGGTATCGCGCGCGATTTCGTTGAAGGACAGGACGCGAAGATCGCCGATCGATTCCTGAGTGATCTGGCGCAGAGCCAATCGAATTTTCGGGCTCACCAGGATGCATCGGGGACGCCCCAAGGTGTCAAGTTTCTTGAGCTGTTCGGCGATGCGGGCACAGATTCGGGAAGTGGCATCCGGAGGCAATCGAATGAAAACCCCTCGATCCGAATGCTCCGAGCTGGCAGCGATTCGATCCTCCATGACCGGATCGAGCGTGATCACGCGAAGCGTCCCGGATTCGTCGCGATAACGATGCGAGATCGTGCGGGCCATGCGGTGGCGGACATATTCCGTCAGCCACAGCGGATCCTTGATGCGGTAAGCGTAGTCACCGAGCGTTTCGAGGATCATGCCCAGTTGACGGATGGGGATATCCTCCCGCAACAGATTCTGCAGAACTTGTTGAACATCCGAAAGCTTCAAGGTGCCGGGGATGAGCTCCTCAACCACCGTGGCATTGGTCTTTTTGAGCTGGTCGATCAGCTGCTTGGCGACTTCGCGCGTCAGGAGTTCGTCAGCGTGCTTGCGGGCCGCCTCCTGAACATGGGTCGCCAGAACGGCGCCGCATTCAACGACATGGTATCCGTACATCTCGGCCTGTTGCCGCGTGCGAGGATCGATCCAATACGCCTTGCGACCAAAGGCCGGGTCGACCGTCTCCTCGCCTTCGGGCGTCCCCAGGGTCAAACCCTTGTCGATGGCCAACAACCGGTCGGGGCGGAGATACCCCGAGGCGATCCGGTTCCCGGCCATCGAAAGCTCGTATTTCGTCTCGGGAAGACTCATCCGATCCTTGATGCGAACCATCGGCAACAAAATCCCCATCTCCGTCGCCAGGGTTGCTCGCACCGTCGAGATACGCTTCATCAAATCGCCACCCCGATTGGGATCCGCCAACACGATCAGCCTTGCCCCCAGTTCGAGGCGAAGCGGATCGACTTCCAAGTACTCCTCCACCTTCTTCTCGGGAGTGACTCTCTGAGCTTGCTCGGCTTCCTGTTTGCGGCGTACCGCCTGCTTGGCTTCCTCTTTTTGCTGACGCTGCAGCAGGAACGCCAATCCGATGCACCCACCACCCATCGTCAGCATCGGCAGGGCGGGAAGCTGGGAAAAGACCAACAAGCACAGAAACACACCCGATACCACCAAGGCGGGAGGCTTTGCAAAGATCTGCCGAATAAAGTCCCCCGAGAAATCGGACTTCTGGGTACTGCGGGTGGTCAACAAAGCGGCAGCCAAGGAAATCAGAAACGCAGGAACCTGGCTCACCAACCCATCGCCGATCGTCAACTTGGAGTAGACCTGCGCCGATTCGGCAATGGTCATCCCATAGTACATGTAGCCCATGTACAAACCGCCGACGAGATTGATAAACGTGATCGCAATTCCCGCGATCGCATCCCCGCGAACAAACTTGCTCGCACCATCCATCGCCCCGTAGAAGTCCGCTTGCCGCGTCACGTCCTCGCGCCGACGTTGAGCTTCCTTTTCATCGATCGCGCCCGCCGCCAAGTCCGCGTCGATCGCCATCTGGCGCCCCGGCATCCCGTCCAACGCAAACCGCGCAGCCACCTCGCCGATTCGAGTCGCTCCCTTGGTGATCACCACAAAGTTGATCAAGAAAATAATCAAAAACAAAATCAATCCGACTTCGATGCGATCGCCCGCCACGAACTCTCCAAAGGCTTCGATCACCTTGCCCGCCGTGCCCGCTCCCGCACTCCCGTCCCGACTGAGAATCAGACGCGTGGTGGCCAAATTGAGAACCAGACGCGACAACGTCGTAGCCACCAACATCGCCGGAAAAATATTGAATTCCAAAGGCGTGCTGACATAAATCACCGTCAGCAAGATAATCACCGCCAAGGCGACATTGGCCGACAGAAGAATGTCCAACAACCCCGTTGGCAGCGGAACCAAAATCACCACAATGCATGCGATGATGGAGATCGGAACGATCGCGTCGCGATAGCGGTAAAAGATTTGGATCCAAGCCCCCATGGCTCACCATTTCCCAAAAGATACCGATTCCGACGTCCGACCCATTCGATCCATCGACCCCGCCGAAAACTACCCAGCTTGCCCCTCCGATGTCCATATCGTTTTCCCGATATGGCATTGCAAAGCAAAACCTTTCCGCCGATAACTCTTCATGGATGGCCACCGATAAAACGCAACGATCGAATACCTACTCCCTGCTCTCGCCCCGGTTCTGGCACGGGATGCGATTCTTCTATTGGATCCGCTTGCTCTGGACCCATCGCTTCGATTTCTCCTGGTCCCGACTCCATCTGGTCGTCGCCGTCTGCCTGTTCTCTCCTTGGAACGATTTGCTAGCGTTGATGCAGCATGGGTTCTTTGGGAGAGCCATCCGACGCACCTCGCTCCCGAAGGACCCGATCTTCGTGCTCGGTCATTGGCGGAGCGGTACCACGCTGTTGCACGAGTATCTGGCCCTGGATCCGCGGTTCGCCTCCCCGACGACCTACCAGTGCTTTGCCCCCTGGCACTTTCTGTTGACCGAAGGACTGGTGACTCGATTCGGCGGTTTCCTCCTCCCGGAGAAGCGTCCCATGGACAACATGAAGGCGGGATGGTCGCTGCCTCAGGAAGATGAATTCGCCTTGATGAACCTGGGAGCCCCGACCCCCTACCTCCGAATCCTCTTCCCGAACCATCCGGTCCCGTTTGAAGGGACGCTGGCCTCGCGCTCTTTCTCGCCCCAGGAACTGAGCCGCTGGAAACAATCGCTCGATGGGTTTCTGCGCGCGGTGACCTACAAGGTGCGCAAACCTTTGATCCTAAAAAGCCCCCCTCACACAGGTCGGCTCGGTATCCTCCGCGCGATGTACCCCGAAGCGAAATTCGTCCATATCGTGCGCGATCCGAGAAAGGTCTATCCGTCGACGCTCAAACTCTGGAAGACTCTGGACCAAATCCAAGCGGTTCAAGCCCCAACCCACGAGGAACAGCTCCAAGACTTTGTCCTGCGAACCCTCCCGAACATGTACGCTTCCTTCGAAGCCGATCGAGTCGGGCTGGCGGACTCGCAATTGATCGAACTTCGCTACGAAGACTTCATCGCGGATCCGGTCTCCTCGATGGCTCGCATTTATGAGCAGCTGAATCTCGGCGACTTCGAATTGGTGCGCGACAAGGTCGCATCCAAAGCGCAACTCGAACGGAACTACCAAACCAACCGCCTGGAAATGCAACCCAACGAAGAACGAACTGTCATGACCGCGTGGGGCCAGTACGCCAAGCGTTATGGCTATGAGACCTAAAGGCCCCTGGGGCCTCAACGCCCCGAGCCGCCTCGATTGGGCCCGAAGGTCCACAGGCCAAGCCCCAGCAGCAGCACCGGTCCGAGCAGCAACCATGCGCTGATCCCGACCTTCTGCTTGGTCCACGGCGGCCCCACGAGGGAGAACGCCCCTTGCCCTGTGCTGGACGGACCCGGCCCCGCGCTGAGCGGACCGGCGGCTGCGGGTTGACCAAGCTCCGCGTTGGGAAGGCCCGCATTCGCATGGACAGGCAACCCCGTCGCGGCAACCGGGAGCCCCTGAGGCATCGAGGGATCGACCAACCCGGCCGATGCCTGTCGGGAATCGACCATCGGGAATTTCACCACCCCGAGCGCTGGCAACAACAACGCCAGGGAACTGGCAGCGCAGATTAAAATCAAGCCTGTGAATTTCATCATTGCAAGCAATATCCGTTTCCGTGCGAATGCACTCGTGCTTGGTTAGCAAATTGGGAGAGCGAATGCGAGGTCAATGGCTGCAACCTCCCCCGAGGGTTGCCGTGCAAGATTTGGCGATCTCGATAGAATGAGGCCTCGTCAAACGTTGATTTTCTTGAATTTGAGCGGATCGAATCCCTATGCCTCCATCGTCGAGCCACTTCATCAACCGCGAATTGAGCTGGCTGGAATTCAATCAACGGGTGCTCGACCAGGCCCGATATTCCAAGGTTCCGGCGTTGGAGCGGCTCAAATTTTTGGCGATCACGTTCAGCAACATGGACGAGTTCTTTATGGTCCGGGTCGGCGGGCTGCAGCTGCAGCAGGCCCAAGGAATCGATGCGGCCGATCCGAGCGGAGCGACGGTGACCGAGCAGTTGTCGGCGATCTACGACCGCGTCAGCACCATCATCCGCGACCAGTACGAGTGCTTTCTGAATTCGATCGAGCCTGCCTTGGCCGAGGACGGCCTGGAACGGATCACCGCGGCGATGGCCAAGGCCCCGCAGTTGGAAGCCATGCATCGATTTTTCGACGAGGAGGTTTATCCCGTCCTATCGCCGATGGATTTGGATCCCGATGCCCCATTTCCGTTGCTCTCCAATTTGGGTTTCTACCTTTGCTTGCGCATGGCCAGCGGCGATTCCGAATCGCCTCATCGATTTGCGTTTATTCCGCTCGGGAAAGCGATCTCGCGTTTTGTTACGCTCCCGAGCGATCGGGGGTACAGCTATGCGTTGCTCGAGGATGTGATCGCACAGTATGCCCACCAGTATTATCCGGGCAAACGCATCGACGAATGCGTGGCATTTCGCGTGACGCGCAACGCGGATATCTCGTTGCGCGAGGACAGCGCCGCGGACTTGATGCTGGGCATGGAGGAGGTGTTGACCTCTCGCCGTTCGGCTGACTTTGTCCGTCTGGAGATCGCTCAGGATGTCTCGGATCTCACCCTCGATTTTTTGAAAGCGCGAATAGGCATCGAGGATCGCGATGTGTTCCGCATCCCGGGTCCTCTGGACTTGTCGGTCATGATGCAGTTGACGGACATCGAAGGATTTCCCGCGCTGCGGGATTCGGTCTGGCCGCCGCAGCGATCTCCGCTGCTCGACCCGTCCAAGTCGATGTTTCAAACCATCGCGGAACAGGACGTTCTTCTTTGCCATCCCTACGAAAGCTTCGAACCCGTCCTGCGATTGATCGAGGAGGCGGCGGTCGATCCCGATGTCTTGGCGATCAAGCAGACGCTGTATCGCACCAGCCGCAAAAGCCCGATCATCGATGCGCTCAAGAAAGCGGCCGAGCGGGGCAAATATGTAACCGCAGTCGTGGAGCTCAAGGCCCGGTTCGACGAAGCTCGCAACATCGAATGGGCTCGCGAACTGGAGAGATCCGGCGTGCAAGTCGTCTACGGGGTGCGCGGTCTCAAAACGCACGCCAAACTCTGCATCGTCGTGCGGCGCGAGTCCTCCGGCGTGGTGCGCTATATTCATTTCGGGACCGGCAACTACAACGAGTCGACAGCCAGGATGTACAGCGACATCAGCTACTTGACCTGCGACGAATCCCTCGGCAAGGATGCGTCGGCTTTCTTCAATGCCGTCACCGGTTACAGCCAGCCTCAGCCGTACGAAAAGATCGAGTCGGCGCCGCTGGGGCTCCGCAAGAAACTGATCGCCCTCATCGACGGCGAAACCCAGAGGAAACTGACGGGACAAAAGGCATTTATCGTTGGCAAAATGAATTCGCTGGTCGACCCCGAGCTTATCGAAGCCCTCTATCGAGCCAGCCAAGCCGGCGTGATCGTGCGACTGAACGTGCGAGGCATTTGCTGTCTGCGCCCAGGGGTGCCCGGCCTCAGCGAAAATATCCAAGTCATCAGTATCGTCGATCGCTTCCTGGAACATGCTCGCATCCTCTATTTCTTTCACGGCGGCGAAGATGCGGTCTTCATCAGCAGCGCGGACTGGATGCCGCGCTCGCTCGATCGCCGGATCGAATTGCTGGTCCCGGTCGAGGATACGGCCTCGCAGCGACGACTCGTGGAGATTCTCGACACCTACTTTCGAGACAACCAAAATGCCTGGGAGCTGCGAAGCGACGGCCGCTACCATCGGCTCGAATGCAAAGCAGGCCAGCCCAAGTTCCGCGCGCAAAAGACGCTCTACCAAAACGCCGTCGAAGCGGTGAAGATGGCCGAGCAAGCGGCCCGCACCCGCTTTGAACCCCATCGACCGGCGGTCACCAAAGAATAGGACCGCGTTACTTCGCTTCGATCGGGAACTGCAAGCGGCCGATCCGTTTGGCATGCCCGCTGGTGGGATCGGAGTCGAACCATGTCGCCGACACCCGTACGTCCGCCGTAGCGACATGGAATGTGTTGGGATCAAACGTGAGGGTCGTTCGAAGAACCGGTTCAATCTCTCGCCCCAGTATGCTCCGATGCGGACCCGTCATCCCAACATCGCACTGGAACGCGGTTCCCCCCGGCAAAATCTGTTCATCGGCCGTCGGGACATGGGTATGGGTTCCGAGCACGGCCGTCACCCGTCCATCGAGGTAGAACCCCATCGCTTGCTTGTCGCTCGTGGCCTCCCCATGCATATCGACCAATCGCAGCTTGATGGAAGCCGGGAGCGCAGCCAGCACGCGATCGGCTGCTTCGAACGGGCAATTGACCGGGCGCATGAAGACGCGGCCGAGCAAACTGAGGACCGCCACGGGAATGCCGGTTGAGGTTTCGACGATGCAGTGATCCTTGCCCGGCGCCTTGTCCGGAAAATTCGCCGGCTTGACGATGTTGGATCGCTGGCGAAGCGCTTTTTCGATCTCCCGTTTCTTGTAGATATGGTCACCGAGAGTGACCGCGTCGATGCCCGCAGCCACAAGCTGTTCATACTGTTTCACCGTCAGCCCCGCACCGTCGGCCGCGTTTTCCGCGTTCACGACAATCAGATCGCAACCTGCCTGCCGCAATAACGGAACCGACGCACAAGCCGCCGTCATACCCGGTTTCCCGACGATGTCGCCCATCATCACCATGCGAACATACTCTTTCGGCTTGATGGGTAGATCCAAAGGCATCGCAGTCGAAACTTCCTGCAAGGAGAAAGACAAGATACGCACCAAATCAGCCCCCCCAGTATATGCTCCTTCCCCCTCTCGCTGGGCAGGGCAAAAAATGTGGACAACCACTCGACCGATCCAGCATGGCTGCGAACCGCCGTAACCGCCAGGGCGCTCGCGGAGACGCGGAGGGAAGAGGAAGTCTTGAGAAAGATTCCCCGCCAACCATCCGTTCGGCACGACCGTTCGGCGGATCCGGCACGACCGTTCGGCGGATCGCCCTCAACCTATCGGCACAAGGGTGACCCCCACCGGGTTCATCAACTACGACCACGACCTCCTAGGTCGCAAGACCAAGACCCAAAGTGGCTCGACAGTCCCTGTCGTGTTGACCGAGATCACCTACTCCTACGACCTCTTCGGCCGCCTCTCCACCGTCAACACCGTCCGCCGCGACGGCGCGATCGTCGACAGCAACGGTGCCGCACCCTGCACCCCGCCGGAATCAACGACGTACTTCTATGACCTGCTCGGCCGTCCCGACTACACGCAGCTACCCAACGGGGTGATTGAGGACTACACGTTCGAAGCCATGGACCGAATGGACCTGATGGCGCACCGTCGAACGTCCGACAACGCGGTCTTGGCCTCCTACGACTACACCTACCGCGCCGATGGCAAGCGGACCGGCTTGAACGAAAGCTTTTCGACTACGACCGCCCGCAGCAACAGCGACACGTGGTCGTATGGCCCACCAGCAGCGCGTACATGACCACGCGAACGCATCCCTCGCCTGCGGCTATGGGTTAAACGATTTTTCGCGAGCCTGAGGGTTGAGATTCCGCCTACCGAAGCAAGCGAAGACTAGAGTCCGGGTTCTTTCGGGAGATCGATCGCCGGAGCAACTGGGGTAACATCACCCGGCGCAATATCACCCGGCGCAATATCACCGTGCTGCGGCTCCGCTGGTTCGGTCGAAGTGGGTGGTGCGACCAATTCGGTAGGCTGCAACGCCGCGGGAGCTTCGTTGCCGGATCGTGGTACCAGGAAGCCTGGCCTGTAGGAGCCGCTTGGAAAAGGCTGGCCCGGAATAGGCTGGTAGGGGCCGCGTGGAATAGGCTGGCTTGGAATAGGCTGGTGGACCGTCTGCACTGGAACATAAATGGGAGGAACAATCTGGATGGGAGGTCCGAGTTGCGTTTCGACAGGGTAAACGACGTTGCTAAGCTCATTGCCCCAACCGATCCCGTCCACGTTGTTAATCAATTGCTGCACACGATCGGCGATGATCTTCTCCTTGAGGGATTCCCGTTTCACATGGGTAGTCCGCAGTTCTTTCAGTTGCTCTTCCAACTCCTTGAGTTCCCGTTCGCGAATCGACTGCTTCTCTTCGAATTGATGCGCGACCGTCTTGGTGATCTGCTCCACAAGCTCCTTGCGTTTGACCTCTTCTTTAGAAGATTGATACTCCTTCAGTAGCAGCTGGACTCGCATCTCGTCCTGATGGGCTCCAGGGGAGGTGTAAACCGATGGAGTTCCCGCGGGAATGTGCGGGCTGGGGGGATTCGGTTTCATCCAGGCTGGAGGGGTCGCCGTGGTGGGGGCAACGTACCGGGTCGGTTCTGTAGAAAACGAAGACTGGGGCCACTGGGGCCGAGGCAAAGAACCAGGTGTCGGAATGCCACGGATCCGAAGTTGCTCGTGCGCAAATGCCGAATATCGACTCATTGCAAGGCTCCCCCCTGTGAGAATGCTCAAGCCTATCACAGTCCAAATTAGGGTTTTTCGTTTCATGATTAGATGATTCCTCATTAACAAGGGTTAAAAGTCGGTCGCTTCCAAAACCTGCAATTGAGATTCGATGTTTCGGTACTCCTGCCACCACCCATCCGCAGCACCTGAGTCGGAGTTGGGAGGAGGAGCTTGCAGAGCATCGACTCGACTTCGAATCGATGGATAGCCATCCGTCGCCCATAACGGAACATCGCTCACCGTCTGCTGCGCTCTGAATTTCTGCGAGGAGTTTTCAGAGGATGCGGAGCGGGGTGAAGTGGCATTCCACACGCCTGCAACGATTCCAGCCGTCATCATCGCACCGAAGGCTAGCGCGATCGTGGCCGTGGCCCATCGCGTACGAAGGGACTTCGGCAACCAGTCGATCGTCGTGGTTGTTCCTGCCATCCAAGCTCGACTTGGTGACGCGGTGTAACTTGGATTCTGAAGGAACGCAAGCTCGTCTTCCAATGCCTCGGCGACTTCGCTGGCTTGAGAGAATCGTTGAGCTGGATCCTTGGCAAGCAGTTTCTCGATGAGCTGCTCAAGCCATTTGGGCGCATCGCTCCGACTCTGTCGGATCGGCCTGGGTGTATCGTGAACGATACGTTGCATCGCGGCGTAAGGCGATTCCGCGCGAAAGGGAGGATGGCCCACCAGCAGCGCGTACATGACTGCCCCTAGCGCGAAAAAATCGGATCGTTGATCACAGGACTCTCCCTTGACCTGTTCCGGAGACATGTACTGCGGCGTCCCCGCAATGACACCGCTGCGAGTCATGCTGGCATCATCCGTGACTCGGACCAAACCAAAGTCCGCGACCCGGACGCGGTCTACTCCTCGGTCGAGCAGAATGTTCGCCGGCTTGATATCGCGATGAACTAAACCGCAATCATGCGCTGCACTCAGCGCCGATGCGATTTGTTGAGCGATCCGAAGCACGGAAACAATCGGGAGGGGGCCCTCATTCTTCAAACGTGTTTCGAGATTTCCCCCCGGCACGTACTCCATGGCCATGTACGGAATTCCGCGATATTCATCGACAGCATGGATCGGAACGACGCGCGGATGAGCGACCGACGCCATGGCCCGCGCCTCCAATGCAAAGCGTTGGCGCGCTGAACCGATCGTTGCCAAGTCGGGTCGCAGGATCTTGATTGCAACCGTCCGCCCTAACGCCGGATCAATGGCCTTAAAAACGGTCCCCATCCCACCGCGGCCAATGACCGATCGAATTTCAAACAAACTGATGCGCCCGAGTGAATAAGGGTCATCCGTTGGTGCGAGTATCGCAAGTTCGCTTTGATAGGATGCCGAAGCACTTTCCGGTGTGCCTGAACGAAAAGGAGTCCAGGTCGGCATTTCGCGGGAGCAATAAAGTCGGCTCCGCAATTGGAGCGAACGGATTTCACGCGAGGTTGCCAATTCCAGCGATTGGCGACAGGATTCGCACGATTCCAAATGCTCTTCGAATCGAGCTTGTTCAGCCTCGGACAACTCGCATCGCAGGAATTGATTGCTTCGTTCAAGAGAACAACTCATGAGTTCCTCCCGTCCGTACCGATTTGGCCGAGCGATCGGATTCGCTCCTTGATCAATCCCAGCAACCGCGACCTGATAGAGTAGATTGTTCCAATTTTGAGTCCCAAAGTCTGGGCTGCGGTGGCGGTATCCACTCCTTCAATGGCAGTCATCCAAAACGCTTGCCAGTGTTGCGGGTTGGCTTCCTTTTCAATCTCTGCGACGGCTTGATAGAACAACCACTCCTGACGTTCTTTGCCTCCCGGCTCCCCGTCTCCATGTTCATTATCTCCATATTCATCGTTGCCATATTCGTCGTCGCCATGTTCCGCATTTGGGGTTATCGGGTCATCGACTTCGAGGAGCGATCGACCGTTCTTCTCTCGAAAGCGGAGCGACGCGAATACCTGGCGGCGGGTTGTTTCCGCGAGCCACGCGCGAAAGCTGCCCGGATGGCCACTCGGCTTCCATTGGGCCGCCCGGCGAGTCCGTCGGCCGGATCGGCGAGTCGTTCAAGCAAGCTGTGGTGGGTATCTGGCCAGAAATTCATGAGGACGGTCCTTCGCAAGTAGTATGTCGCAACGTCGCGATCCCTTGCACAATCTCACAAGAATTTTTCGATGCGGCAGCGAGAAAACGAAGAGAAACGAGAAATCGGGGAGAAAACAAGAGGAGAACAAGAGGA
>JBKDPB010000174.1:0-16960 GCA_046342615.1 Planctomycetota bacterium
GCATCCGTCAGCTGACACGAAAGTGCTCCAACCGCGCCGCTTCGGGGCTCGAGAAGAGACCAGCGCCTAGACAATCCATCCCCACGCCGGATCCTTCGTTCGCAGAGAAATTCGTAAATGCATGCGCTATCCGACTGCACACCTGCTGCTGCTTGCTACAGGATCCAACTCTTGCGAACCGTATTCCCGATGCAACGCAACGCCTGCAGGATGCGGTGAGCGTCCTGCCTGCCCTGCAAGCCCTCGATAGCCAATTGTCTCGAATGAAGGAATTCGAGAAGCGATTCGGATATCTCGTCTTCTGTTTCGACCATTTCGAACGGATCAAAGGAGACCAGTCGATGCTGGTGCGTGAAGTCTTGGGCGTTAGCGAAGAACTCGTTCCGGCCTATGCCGCGTTTCGAAAAGCCTTCATCGATATCCCTTATCCCTTCGAACACGCCACGGCGTCGGTGACCGTGGGGCAGCACCTGACCACCGATGTTCTGATTGCCGAAGAAGTCGGAACCGTGGCCAATGCATGCGGTTCTCTGATCTCGGAGTTCTACAACCTTCGCGGACGCTGTCTCGGGAAACTCGTCGTCGCCGCCGAATCCGTCGAAACGGCACTTGGCCTACCGCTGCTGGAACCCGCCAAACCGTCGGCTTAAGGCCAAAACAGCCGGAAACCGTTGTCAACGGCCAGGTAGGTCCGGGATGGGCCTGTGACTTGACCAATCCATAAAATTGCCGGTTGCCTGGAAAATACTTCCCTGACCGGATTTGTACGGATCGACGGGTTGCTCGTTTTTGATAGGCTGCACCTAACGAAATCGATAGCTTTCCGGTGCCGCCGGTGCCGATACGAGGATTCGAGCGAATATTTTCTAAGCGAAGTGACATGGAGATCGATTTTTCCTCCTTGGACCTTAGGGCGTGATTGCTTGAGATTATCGAATGAGACTGAGAGGTTCTGCCATGTGGAAAAGTCGGTTGTTGGGTCGGGTTGTGAACATGTTTGGGAAACGAGCCTCGGCTGCCAAAAAGAGGTTGGCGAGGTCGCGGAGACGTATTTTCTTTGAGGCTTTGGAGCCTCGCCGCGTCTTCGCCGCCGATATGGAATTGTTTTCGTTCGAATTGGAGAACGGGGAGTTTCGCAATATCGAAACGGTGGATGCGGCTCGCGTCAGCACTGCCGAGCGAGTTGCCAGTTTTGTGGAGGCTCGTTTGGGGATCGATCTCGCGAGCGTCGATGATGCCTCCCTCACCGGGAAAATGATGGCGGGTGACCCGAGCAAATCCCCCGTCTTTACCTTTGAAATGGATGGTTTGGA
The DNA here is from genome assembly GCA_046342615.1 of Planctomycetota bacterium. Lineage (GTDB taxonomy): Bacteria > Planctomycetota > Planctomycetia > Pirellulales > Pirellulaceae > JBKCUI01. The sequence continues at coordinate 1,314 of JBKDPB010000174.1, forward strand.
GTGGGATATACGCGACCGCCGCGGCACTCTCGAAATGGTCGACAACGACTCCGACTTGTTGCAGAACGAAGATTCGCCGTTGGACACCAATGGAAACGGCGATGTCGAACCGCTCGATGTTTTGAATGTGATCAACTACATCAACAGCAATCCGACCATGGTCGCTCCGAGTCGAACGGCTTCTGGCATGTCCGGGTCGTTCGTCGACGTGACCGGAGATAATGTGGTGAGTCCTCTCGATGCCTTGGTGATCATCAACGAGTTGAACTCCGCGTCGGGCGAGTCGAGCATGCCCTTGATCGCGGAAGACGATTTCTTTGAGAGGACGTTGCCGGCTACGACCGAGGAGTTCCCAGTCAGTGAAATCGACGTACTGGCGAACGATTTCGGGGATGGATTGAAACTGGTGGACGTTCAATTTGGGAATGTTGGCACGGTAGAAATCGTCGAGGCGAGCGATGGCTCGGGCAAGTCGGTTATTCGATATACGCCAGGCGATCAGTTTCGAAACATCGACGCTTTCCTTTACACGGTAGAGGATGCTGCGGGTAACCGTGCTACGGCAGTCGTCCGAGTCGGTTACAGCCTGGAGGCGACCGGTGACACATCGTTCAAGGTGACGGTGGCTGAGCAAGTCGCAGGAGACGCGCCGGGTGCGTCCGTGGCCTTTCAAGATGCGGATGGCAACGCCCTGATCTCGCTGGAGTACAATGGGGATGACGATACTCCCGTTGGCGTTCTCATCAACGTCCAACCGAACGAGGCTCCCTTCGGAGTAGCGATCGCGGGAACGTTTGCGAGCGACACCGAACTAGAAAACCGATTCTTTCCGCAATTGAACGGTGCGGCATGGATTACGGGGACTCTGGCTGAGGTGAATGAGATCCTGGCCGGCATCCGGTTCGAACCCGCTCCAGGATTCTCGGCGCCGGAAGGCGTGGGTGTTAACGTCTTTGCCTTCCTGTACAACTCTCTTGGTGTCTCGACCCAGTTCAGTTCGGAGACGATTTCATTGCAAGTACCAAAGCTTGCTGCGGCTCCGATCGTTGGAAACGACTTCTTTGAGATCGATCGACCCACCGAGCCTGTGCGGCTGAAGGTTTTGGCAAATGACTCCAGCCCTTCGGGTTCGACGCTTCGGCTCGTAGGAGTCGCGTTGTATCCGGACTCCGATGCGACGTCCGTTTCCACTCCTTTCGGTTCCTTGATCGAGGTGGATTCGGAAACGAATGAAATTGTCTTCATGCCGGGATTCGGATCGTACGAGTCGTTTGTGTACATTGTTTCCGATGCCGAAGGACGGTTGTCGCAAGGCAAAATTGCGGTATCCATACTGAACTAACGCGATCGAATGCTTTAGGATTACAGGGATTGGATCCCTGCGTTGAGAAATCGGTTGCAATGATGCATCGACCAAGAGACGTCGATGCAGCCCAGGGGTCGCGCCGGCGGAAGCCCTTGGAGTTTTGCAACAGATGAGATGTTTCCCTCTCGCGTTCTCTCTTGTTGGGTTTGGTCTGAGCCCATTCATCCTCGCTCAGAGCCCGATGCCGATTCCGGCAGTGGATCCTCGGAATCTCTCGGCCGGCTTTCCAATTCCTAGCGAGGGGTACGCCGATCAGCCCTATGTCGTTCCAACCGACGACGGTGCGTGGCTGTGTGCGATCACGACTGGGGCAGGGCACGAAGGATCCGGTGGCCAGCATGTTGTTTCGATGCGCAGCACCGACCGCGGCCGCACTTGGGAGAAACCAGTCGACATCGAACCTGCTGACGGTCCCGAGGCGAGCTATGTCGTTCTGCTCAAGACTCCCTATGGCCGCGTCTATGCGCTGTACAACCACAACACCGACAACGTGCGCGAAGTCAAACGCGAGGATCAAGGAGTCTACCAGCGAGTTGATTCGCTCGGGCATTATGTCTTCAAATACTCGGACGATCATGGGCGTTCCTGGTCCGCGCAACGACACGATATTCCCGTGCGCGAATTCGAATGCGATCGGGCCAACGTTTACGGAGGCAAGCTTCGATTCTTCTGGAACGTAGGCCGTCCTTTAATTGGTGAAGACTTTGCGATCATGACGTTGCACAAAGTGGGCGCGATGGGGGAAGGATTCTTTGCTCAGTCCGAAGGGGTGTTTCTGAAGAGCGACAATATTCTCAGCCAACGCGATCCGACCCAAATCCGGTTCGAGACATTGCCCGACGGAGAGGTAGGCCTGCGCACGCCCATCGGTGGCGGCCGCGTTGCTGAGGAGCAAAGTATGGTCCGGCTCAGCGACGGATCGATTTTTTGCGTCTATCGAACGATCGACGGGTGGCCATCATGTGCGTACAGCCGCGATCGGGGCCATACGTGGACGGCTCCCGAGTACCTGACCTATACGCCCGGCGGGACGCGCGTCAAACATCCGCGCGCGGCGAACTTTGTCTGGAATTGCTCCAACGGCAAGTTTCTCTACTGGTTTCACAACCACGGCGGATCGTTCATCGGACGGATGGCACCCAATCACCCCCATCGAGTCAACGGCAGTCCCTACGATGATCGCAACCCAGCATGGCTTATGGCCGGGCGCGAAATCGATACGCCCGCAGGCAAGAAGATCCAGTGGTCCCAGCCGGAAATCGTTCTTTACGACGATGATCCGTATATTCGGATGAGCTACCCGGATTTGATCGAAAAGGATGACCAGCTCTACATCACAGAGACGCAGAAGAACGTCGCCCGGCTCCATGAAATTTCTCCGTCCCTCGTCCAAGGATTGTTCGCGCAGTGGGACGCTTGCGACATCGCTCGCGAAGGAATGATCAAGGAAGTTGCAGCAGGCTCGTCCGATTTCGAAATGCCGCGACTGCCGAACCTCAACGCGCGAGACAACACCCGCGCGGACTTTGGGGGGAAGGATGCTCGCGTGGGTTTCAGCTTCGACCTATGGCTGCAGTTCGATTCGCTGCAACCCGGCCAAATCATCCTCGATAACCGCGATCCGCAGCGTTCAGGTATCACGCTCGCGACTGCCGAAAATGGCACGTTGAAGTTGAGCATGAACGACGGTCGGCAGGAGGTCGCTTGGGCATCGGATCCGGAGAGGATTGTTGTGGGAAAAACCCAGCATTTCGTGATCACCGTCGATGGCGGCCCCAAGATCATCACCTTTGTCATCGACGGCATTCTCTGCGATGGAGGGGAGGCTCGCCAATTCGGTTGGGGGCGATTCAGCCCGACACTTCGCACCCCGCAAGGAGCCAAGACGATGACGATGAGCAATGCGGTAAAATCACTTCGAATCTACAATCGAGCACTACGGACCAGCGAAGCGGTCTCCCATTTCTGGGCGGGGTTTGATCATTAATACCAAAACAATCGAGAGGATCGCGCAGCTTGCAAACACGCTGAATATCAGAAACAGAGGCCAGCCGTTCGTTCTCATGATTCCGAACCCCCAATCCGCCAATCCACCACAACTGATGCTAACCATATTCATCAATCCATAACCGGTCGCTCTCGATTCTGGGCGAGTGATCTGGCATAGGATCGGCATGTTATTGCAGTCAAAGAACCCCCACCCCAGACCGAAGAGAATCAAGAAAACGATCGCAACCCACAATTGCCCTGTCATCGGGGAAAAGCCGACGCCGAACATAGCAGGCACGATCATCGCCATGCCGATCGCGCTGACATAGATTCGACCGCGCTGCGTTCGCTTCATCCACATGTCGGCAAGAAACCCTCCGATGATCGCACCGATGATCGCTGCGACTTGCCAGAAGAGTGTCGCCGATACACCTGCCTTTCCCTGGCCGATCCCAAACTCCTGCTTCAGGATCGAAGGCATCCAATCGCGCACCACCCAACCCGCCAACGCAGGGAGTGTAAAGTAAAGGATCAGAAGAATGAACGACGGATTGCTCCATAGATCGATGATCGACGAACCTAGCGTCGGTTTATCGGCGGCCTGTTCACTCTGAGGTGCATCTCGAAGAGCAAAGAACAGAGGGATCGCATAGACGACTCCAATCAAACCGCAGGCGATGAAGGCCGAACGCCATCCGAGGCTCGGTTCTTCGGCAATATAACCTGAAAACCCTCCCAGGATCACGCCCATGTAGATCCCCATTTGATGCAGGCCCACCGCTCGCGAACGGGTCGAACCGAGGTGGTAATCCGATATGAGGGCCAACGCAGCTGGGATGTAGAACGCTTCGCTGATACCCATCAAGGCTCGAGCCGCGAGCAGCTGCTCATACGTCTGCACTTGCCCAGTCCACCAAGTCACCAGGGACCAGACAAATAAGCTCCCCACGATGACGACTCTCCGGCCCAAGCGGTCGGCAACGAAACCGCCAATGGGACTGAGGAATGCATAGGTCCACTTGAAAAGAGCCAGGATCAGCCCCCAATCCTCTTCCGTTTGGCCAGGCATCACATCGCTCATGACCGAAAATTTCATCGACGCGAGCATCTGCCGGTCAAGATAATTCAGCAGAGCGACTGGCACGAGGAGCGCGACGACGAGCCAGGCCGTTCGCAGCGACGACGCATTCATTCACGAGTCTCCAGCAGTTTCCAGCAGTACCTTAACATCCGCGGCAAGTGGAACGGACCTTTCCACATGTTCCCTTTGAGTTGTACCGAAATCCGGCCGTCTCGGTGCAGGTAACCGAACCACTCGCCGAACTCCGCATCCGAAAAATGAGAAAAACTCCAGTCGTGAACTTGCTGGTGCCAGTGTTTGTATTTGTCGTTGCCCGTCATTGTCCAGGCCAGAAGTGTGGCGATGATCGCTTCGCAATGGGGCCACCAAAACTTCATGTCGTGCCAGTATTCCTGGATCGGCAGCCCTCGCAAATCCAGAAAATAGAAAAGACCTCCGTACTGTTCGTCCCAGCCCCGCTGCCACATCCAATCGAGCATCGTCAGACCCAAGTGCACCAGCTGGCGATCGCTTCGCAGTTTGCCCTCATGCAGGATGCACCAGGCGCACTCGATGGCATGTCCCGGGTTCAGCAGCCGGCCTTCGAAGTGATCGAGGATCTCACCCTCGGGGCCGACCGTCTCCAACACTGCCTGATACTCAGGTTTGACGAATAGTCGTTCGATGCGATCGACGGCGAAATCAATCCACTCGGTGCACGTGCGGCCACGCACCGAGACTTCTCCGAGATTCGCCCGCAACTCCTGCGCTGTCGCGATTGCGATCATCAGCGGGCCGATCCCGATCATGGGACGAGTCGAAGCGTCGACCTTGGCGGGGTTCCGTTCCCCGTCGAAGGAGTAACGCAGATACGTTTCGAAAAAGTCCACAGCATCATCGGCGGCGCGGGCGTCATCCGATGCACGTGCATAAGCCGCGTTGGCGATCGACGCAAACGATTCACTATACACATAACGCCTCATTCTGAGCGGCTGTCCATCCCGCGTGACGGTAAAGTACAGCTTGCCCTCCGGGCCGCGCCCGTAGCGTCGCAGGAAATCGATTCCGCTGCGAGCGGCATCGAGCCATTCGGTTCGCTCCTCGACGGTGTTGTAAAGGGTCGCGAACATCCACGCGCCGCGCCCTTGAAACCAGATCGATTTGTCGGTGTCAACGACCGCTCCATCGCGATCCAACGCCGTGAGGTAGCCGCCATGCTGCCGGTCCAGTCCATGCCGAAGCCAGAACGGGATGACATCCTCGAGAAGGGTGTCGCGGTAAATCATCATGGGGATGGCTTTCCTGGTTTTCGATCGATCCGAGGTCGTCGACGCGAGGCTCCCTTCCGCGATGTTCTGTCGCCCGCCCGATACTCCTCGCTGGACCTGATTTTTGCCAAAATGGAGCTCTGGTCGATTCCTTCGCGCCAGAGAGTGTAGCAAAATGAGCCTCGGGAAAGATCCTTAGACCGTTGCGAATGGTTCCTCGGAAAGAAACTCATGAATGAAATCGGTTGGATCGCTTTGGTCGTCGCCAATCTCCCGATCTATTTCGGACTCGGTCGGTTGTTCTTCGGCGATTGGGATGAATTCTTGGAATCGCTCCGCTTCTGGATTACGCCCGACATCATCTCGATGTTGCGAGGGGAATGGGAAGAGGATTGGTGGGCCGAGATTCGATTCCTGTTTTGGATCGTGTGCTGCGCTGCCTGCGTGTTTGGCGAGGGGTGGCTCATCCAACAAATCCTTCGATAACATGAGCATCCTGAAAGGAAATGCCTGCTGATGAGATCCAATCGTCGTCGATTCCTTGGTGCCACAACGTCCGCGATTGCCGGAGCGCCGATCGGTGCAGCCGCTGCGAATGCGGTCGCGAACGCATCCACACCCCTGTTCCCTGTCCGCATCACAAGCGGTCTGGTGGTCGCCTGCCGGGATCTTACTGAGCGCACTCGACACAGGTGCTGGTGAACGGCAGTGCATTCAAGCGCGCTTTGGCGATTCCGCGACCGCAGGTCGCGCAGACGCCGTAGGTGCCGTGTTCAATCCGATCGAGAGCCAGGCGAATTTCATGCATGTCGTGGGAGGTTAGATTGCTCAGTCCTTGCAGGACCTCATTGTTCTCGAGCAGGATCGCGTTTTCCTCGGAATCGGCTTCGCCCGGTTGGCTGAGTCGGTTCTCGATTTGCTGAGAACGTTCTTCGAGTTCCTGCAGCTTCCGCTCAAGTTGGGCTTTGATTTCTGCATGGGCTTTGTTCATGGCCTACTTTTCTCCGCTCGTGTGGTTGTCCGATACAGAGCGCCGAGACCAATGGCCCCGGACGCTTTTGAGCTTCCATTTTAGCATTTTTCCGTCGAAGAGACAAAAATGCAAACACCGGCGGGAAAGAATGAATCTCATCCAGTTCGGCGCAGTTACGAACCTTGGGGGTATCGGTCCATTTCCAGGTGCAAGATGTCGCGACAGGATCAAGTCGCGACAGGATCGACCGATTCGCCGAGGCATCTTGCCAGATACCTCCACCTGCTACGGGTTGGCATCGAGAGATACGCGAACTAATCTCCGATCGTTACGGGCGAAGATGCTCTTTTCAGCGAATGCGGGATGAGACCAGCAAACACCGCCCCGTTGACCTAACTGTTCGCGGGTCGGCTCGATCAGTTGGCTTCGGGATAGGATTTGGAGTCCATCGCGAGAGAGTTTGGTAATCATCAATTCTCCGCGCTCATTGAACATCCAAACGCGATCGGCCTCGCGAACCATATGGATGGTCGCCCAGCGAGCTCTCGGTACTGCGGTGTTGTCCTCCCAGATCCGTTCACCGGTGGTCGCGTTCAGGCAACGAAATTCACCGTAACTGTCCGTCCCAAAGACCATATTGTCCTGGACGATGCACGTGCCGATCATCGCATGGAGGGATTGGGTGTGCTGCTCGTCTGGCCCCACGGCGCGCCAGAGTACCTCCGAGAATAGTTGATCCTTCGGCACACGCACCATCAGCGATCCATCGTAGAACGACGAGACAAACAACTGCTCGCCTGAAAGGACGGGATCGCCAATGCCGATGGGCATGCGCGACGGCGGAAACGGATGGCCCCACAGCACTTCTCCCGTTTTCGGATCAAGTCCCGACAAGCTGTCACCCGTCCAGCATACCAGGACATCCCTCGACGCTTGTTGAATCAGGATCGGAGAGGAATAACCCCCACGATCGTTGAGCGAGCGCCATGCTTCTTTGCCGGTTTCCTTCTCAAAGGCGACCATGCAAGCACTCCCGGAACCACATACTTGCAGGATGACCGTGTTCTCGTAGATCAACGGGGATGCCGCGATGCCCCAAATCGGCATTTGGATCTCGTAGTCTGTTTGCAGGTCCCGTTTCCAAACGATTGCGCCGGTCTCGGCGTCCAGGCAGTGAAAGTGGCCCATTGCCCCGACGCAGTACGCTTTGCCTTGGTCGATGGTGACGCTGGCGCGAGGCCCTGCAGTGTAGCTGATGCGATACTCAGCGGGGTATTCCACGACCCACAGCGACTTTCCATTCCGGGAGTCAAAGCAGTGGATGCGTTCGGTCGCGTCGCGGTCGTTGGGTTGGCGATCCATCACATAGACGCGGCCGTCGGCCACGGTTGGTCCGGAGTAACCGGGGCCGATCTCTACCGACCAGGCGTGGGGCAATTGCCCTGGTGGAAGCTCGCGGACGATGCCGGTTTCCTTCCAAACCCCATCCCGATCCGGCCCTCTCCATTGAGGCCAGTCGTCTGCTCGCAACCGACCGGTCGGAAATCCAACTGAACAGCATGCAATGAGTCCCATCGCCGCAACGCGCCACCAAACCGTCGACTTCATCAGATCGATCCTCGAAACCATCCCTAACAGACTATCCTCATGAAGCGTAAGTATATCAACTAATCCGGAGGCGGAGCCGATATCGCAAAATGGTTCTTCGGCATGAAAGAGCCTCCAACGCATGGCGGGGAGTATGCCATCTCGCGATCATCTCATCAGCTCAATTCGTTGAGCGAGTGGGAATCTCATTCAAGGTGTAGTACGCATTTTTGTGAAGCAACTCCTCGCCATCCTGCGAACGGAGCCGTCCTAAATCAAACTCGTAAACAAAGCCGCGTTTCATGGAGTCGAGAGCTATCGTTGCTGACATGCCATCGTCCGCGATTTCCACCGAGCGGACCTCGGGCGTCGATCGCTGAATCTCAGGCCCGCCATAGCCTGCATGATACGGATGCGTAAAGTTCGAGACGCGGTAGTTGTCAGGCTTGCTCGCGAATGCTCGCTCGACTGATTTCGTGAATGCGATCTTGAAACCGTCGGGTTGCACCGTAACCCGTTCGATCTCAAAAGGCATTTTGCCGTTCCATTCCACCCGTTCCAAGGCGAAGGGCTTGATTCCCCGCACCGGCCAGCCTCGATTGGTACCGCCGCACAGAAGATTTCCTTCCGGAGTGAATTCGACGTTGAGGATCCCAGTTGACAAGCCTTCGCGAAAGGGATAGCACGCACCTTGCCACACGCCGTTGATCTGCTCCGTGGTCGCTCGCATCAAAATCGACTGGGTGTAGTCTCCGAGGAAAAGCTGATTCTCGAAGGGGCCGAATTTCCCGCCGGTATGGTCGACGGTAAAACCGGTGATGGAACGTCCCATGCGGACGTAAGGAAAAATCACCGCGTAGGGGACGAGTTGCTTGACGCGCTCTCGCTCCACCATCGTTCGCGACCCGGATTTCGGTTGCTCCGGCGTCGGCCCCAGTTCGGGCGCAAAGGGATACCAATGAAAACTCGCTGGATGACCATGAAAACTTCCCTGCGATACGGCCTTGAGACTGCAGGAGCAGTTCCATGGCCCCTGGCTTTCGATGTAGAAAAGTGCGCCATGTTCGTCGGTCCCAATCCCCGCTGGGCTGCGCAATCCACTGGCAAACGCAGTGGTGGTTCCATCCGGCGCAACATGCATCACGAACCCGCGAAATAACGCGAAGGAGTCGTATGAATTGGACAATCCCAAGGTGACGAATAGATTTCCCGCCGCATCCAATTTGGATCCGAATGCATATTCGTGATAATTCGCATACCCCCATCCATCGGATAGCGTTTCAAAGCGATCGGCGGTGCCGTCGCGATCGCTGTCGATGACTCGCGTCACCTCGCAGCTCTGCGTGACATAGAAAACACCATCGCGATACGACAGTCCGAAAATCTCATCGAGCCCTGTGGCGAATAAATGATAGGTCGGATTCGGCTTGGGCTCATCCACGCCAGAGATCAGGTAGATCTCCCCGTGCCGAGTAGCGACCGCCACTCTTTTGTCAGGCAGCACCTCGAACGCGCCAGCTTCGATGACCAATTCCTTGGGGATCGGGATGTTCACGATCGGATAGAATTCGCGCTCTCGCAGCTCCGTACCCCAACGTTGCCCGACTTCCTCGGCGCGCGGGGAACCCGTCGGGATACACGCGAAGCAGCAACCCAAGAACCAAAAGACAAGCCGATTAACGCAATTCATAAGTTAATTCTATCTGAGAGGTACCTTGAGGAATCGCAAGCTTCAAGAGCAACTCTTTGGATTCGGTGGCACTTGGGTCCACGCGAAGCAGCGTCTGCGCCTCGGGTACGGTGAGCGAAACATTCTTGTTCTGGAATACCGGCGTAGAGCTTGGGCGGATGTCTCCGGTCAACGCACGAAACCAACGAGATTGATCCGACGGGGATTGGAAAGCGATTCTGCGTTGGAGCATGACGCGTTGATCCTCAACCACCACTGCGGACCGGTCCTCGATCTGGATATCGCCTGAACGGTACATGAAGGTGGGATTGCGCGATGCACCCAAATAGTATCCGCGGAATTGATAGCCGAGATTTTTGGGATAGAGAGGGTTCGGGTTTGCGGGCGATTCTTTTGTCATCACGGGGCGTGTCGGCCACGGTTCCGTCGGATCCAAGTCCGCGATGAACGAAACGTCCTGAGCAAACGTCACGGGGTTCGCGGCAGGATTGAAATTCCCGGATCCTTGCCCGCCACGATCCACCCGGATGTACTCTCCTTTCCAGATGCCCGTGAGCGTCCCTGTTTCCGCGCTGAAGGAATAGTTGAGTCGCTCGGGAAAACCGACCGCGATCCCTCGGAACCCAGCAATGCTGCTGCGACCGCGGTAGGTTCGTACCGTGTCCTCAACACTCAATTTCATTTCCGGCCGTCGAATCCCGGATGGATCGGCAGCGGATGTTCCGAGTGACAGGTAATACCAGATGGCTTCGATTTGAAGGTTGGTATCTCCATCGAGAATATTTTTGTAAGCGGCAACTCCGTCGGGCCATGAATACGGCATGATGATCCGAGGGCGATAGGCACCCGGGTTCCTCATAAAGCGAGCGAACCACGCGGGTTGCAGGCGCTCGCGCGTGGTCATCAAATCAATTCCCTTGTTAAGCGGTGAAGGTTTCCCATTGAAGTTGTGGCAGGCGATGCAGTTGAGCCCTTTATCGCCAAGCAATTCCTGAGCTGCTGGGCGAAGGCGACGCTCCAGCGCCCGCTCCTCCTCCGATTGGCTTTCGGGGCTCGGTGTTCTCAGAACCACATCCTCAAGCGTATCGGTCTTGGCAACCAACTCCGTAAAATGATGAAGGTTCTGGCTTCCGTACTGAGGCATACGGGTCGTGATGTACGGTCGAACGCTCTCGCCGTCATACAAAACGCGTTTGAGCCAGGCTGGCTGGAGCTTGGCTCCCAGCAATGTCAATGGCGGTGGTATCCTGCCATCATCCCCGAGATTCATCTCCGTACCACGGAAATAGAGATCCCTGTCCTCGGGAACGCCTCCGTACGAATCGCGAACATGGCAAGCGATGCAGTTAAAGGTTGTCAGCGTGATCGCGATTTGATCACGATCGTTGAGCGATTCTATTTTGTAATTGACTTTACCGTCCATTGGCAGGGACGCGCGGATAGCGGCGAATTGTTTTTCGTCCAACGCGAAACGAGGGCCCGTGCCAGGTTGGTTGGAAACGCAGCCTCGCGAGAGACTGTTTCGTTCGAAAGCGGCCAGTTTTGTCGCTGGGGCGATTCCCGGCAACGCGTGACACGCTGCGCAGTTGAGTTCCTCAAAGTGTTTTCTTCCGCGTTCGACGAGCTCTGGCTGCAACACCAGCGATCTGCTCCCGAGAGCCGTACCACGATTCTCGCCGATCAAGTACGACGCGATTGCCTCGGATTCAGCGGGCGTCAGCTTCATATCGGGCATTCGCCCGGATGCTCGCACCGTAAGAGGTCGGTAGAGGAACGCACTCAGGGAATCCTTGCTGTATTTCGCGGGCAAATGTTCTAGAGAAATGCCTCGCGTCGGTTCCGCCCTCGTTGAATCGCGTTTTTGAATGTCTTCGTCGCCGTCCTCCTCGACCGCCTGACGCAAGGTGACCTTGGGCTCGTGGCATGCAACACAACCTACGGAATGAAACAGCGAGTTGCCTTGAGCCATACGTTCGACCGATACCGGCTCCTCCTGAAACCCATCGTCCGACTGAGCGACCAGAAAATGGGTCAATGCGTTTGCAATCGCCTCTCGCTCCTCCGGCGAACGGGAAACCAGCATATCGGGCATGGTCGTCCCTGGATGGATAGCGCTTGGCGACGCGATAAACCGTTGCAGGTAATCCGGGGCGATTCGCGCTCCGACTCCAGCCAGATCTGGCGCTGAGTTCTTTGACTCCGCGCCTGCCTCGGATTGGAGGTGGCAGGCGGCGCAGCGCAGTTCCGTTCGAAGAAGCAGCCCCACTTGCGATTCGGTCAATGGATGTCGACTGGACAATCCAGGCAGAACAATCGCTCCTCTGCCTTCCGCGATCCCTTCGGAGGTCCATGGGCTCCATATCACCCATGCAAATAGCATAGCCCTGGGGAGAAGACGCAACGCTGGCAATACCATCTTTCCGCCGATGACCTTCGAATTGTTTCTATGCTGAGGGAACAGTGCTCGGACATCGAATGATACACCAAGCCCAACGCTGGATTGGTCCGCATGCGACCTTTCGACGACACTTTCGAGGAAGAACCCTGCCCAACAAGTCGATTTCCAATTTGATTGGATTCGAGAACGGAAGCTAACGTAGCCGAGGTGATTTCTGAGGTATCTTTCGAAGTGGCAGCCGGGTGCAACAAGCTTGTGTCCGCCAATCCGCTCATTCGCTAGGTTTGACTCAAATCCCGGAGGTCGTCCGCGCCGAATCAGACGATATTCGCTCGTTAGTATGCATAAAAATGATCTGCACCCGACAGTCACTCGGATCGCCTACCTCATCGCCGCAATCGTAGTGCTCGTTGCGGGCCTTGCTTCACGCAGCTACCGAGATGCGTCGAATTGCTTTCGTGATGACGCGAGTGAGCCTCTCAGAAGGACTTCTCATGGTCGCAGGATAACCAGATGACTGACAAAACCGAATCGACACTCCCCCCGACGACACCCCGACTTCGCTACCGACCTCGGATCGCCTTCATTGCCGCATCCGCGATCGCGATTCTAGTGGCGAGTATTTTTTTCGGGATTCTGGCCGCTTTCGCTATTCATTCAGGCCCCGTGGGACGCGATCCCCAAGGCGACATCGGAGCAAATCGTGCAGCTTCACCCACCCGATGCGCTGCGCGCCGATCTCGACGCGATCGTGGCGCTCCACGAGCGGACCTGCCCGAATCCGTACCTGCGCGTCTCGAAGGAGTCAATCGCCGAGCTTGCGGAGCGGCTGAAGGCCTCCTGGTCAGCGAGCACACGTTTTCCGCGGCGATGATGCTCGCTGTTGGAGCGCGCACCTACGACCTCATGCTGACGATCGGCGAACCGACTGGCGGCGTGCCGAACGAGATGGCCGGCATCGGCCCCATGCCGCTGCCGAACTCGCGGATTCCCGTCAGCATCAGCCAGAAGCTCTACATCCGCGCCAACGGCGACACATCCGATCTCGGCCCCGTCCGACCTCACATCGAGGTCGCGCCCATCGCAGGGCGCGACGCCGCGCTCGAGCGCGCGATCGAAGAGATTCGAACGATAGATAAGGAGCGAAAAAAATCACCATTTCGGAAGTGATCGCCGAAGTGCCATCCATGGCGTGTATGGTTGTCACGCTCGCCGCGTATGCAGCGGACGGTGCATGGCGCGATTTGCGCAACGCAGAATGCAGCCCAGACCCGCGATCGGGAGCTTGGAGGTTCGCGGTACCCGCCGTCATCGGGTTGATCGTGATCGCGACCATCGTGCTGTTCTTTCCTGCAAAACCTCTACCGCAAGACGAGGTTCCCAACGCTTCCTATGGCGCGAAGAACGCGTTGATCCAAGTGGCGACCAACACCTTGCTTGTCTCGCCATTCGTCGGCTGGGTGATCTGGCGTCGCAGAGGTGCTGCCGCACTTGGGCTCTCAAAAGAAGATTTCCTTCGGTCCCTCGCCATCGGAGCATGCGTTTCGCTTGCCTGCATCCTGATGCTGGGACGGGTGTCTACAGAGTTCTGGTCTTCTCAAGGTACCTGGTGGGTGCTTGTGGCCATGCTGGGTGTCGGGGCCAGCGAGGAATTGATCTTCCGTGGGCTACTGCTCAGTAGCCTCTCAAAGCGATTGCAACGCGTCTCGGCGGAGGGATGGTCTGCCGCCATCTTCTCGGTCTTCCACCTACCGAATCAATTGGCAAGCGGTTATTCGGCGAGCGAAATCACCTTCAGCCTCCTGCTGCTCTTCATTTGGGGCTGGTGTTACGCAGCTGCCATGCGCAAAGGAAAGAACGTTCCACGGCTTGCCTTGGTGCATGCGGTAACCAACATCTGCCTAGGATCATAATCTGACACAGCCGACAAAAGTCAATTTTCGTTTTCATGAGCCTGAGGCACTAGCCGGCATCGGCGATAAGTCTTGCCGAGAGGGGAGGCGTTTTGTCATCCATTTTTCCGAGCATACCCTCCTTGATTTCGAACGCACTGAGGTGATGGAATGGATTGAGCGTAACCATCGACATAAAAAAACATATTAATACCTCACCTCGCTAGTTGGATTTCTTACAAGCTTTCGCTTCGAGATACGAATAGCTTCGAATTGACCTAGCCAGAGTGCTTCCCCGCAGGATTACTTGTTGTTGCAGGGGTGTGACCTCCTTTCTGGTGCTGTCGCCACTGCCAAGCAGGTAAGAGCCAAATGACAGAGCCCTTAGAATTCACTCGCTCCAAAGTGAAACCCCGACGGCGTTACCGGCGTTGGATCGGCTTAATTGCCGCATCCGCGATCGCGATTCTGGTGGCGAGCATATTTCTTGGAGTCTGGCCTCGATCGATATTCATGCAGAGTCCTTGGAATGCCATCCCCAAGGCAACTCCCGAGCAGATCGCGAAGCTGCACGAGCCCGAAGCGCTGCGCGCCGATCTCGACGCGATCGTGGCGCTGCATGAGCGGACCAACCCGAACCCCTACCTTCGTGTCTCGAAGGAGTCGATCCTCGCGTTCGCCGAGCAGCTGAAGGCTTCGATCCACCGACCGATGACGCGCCGCGAGTTCCTGCCGCTGGTGATGGAGATGCAGGCGGGGTACCGATCCGATCACTACGGGCAAGGCGTGCCCAACGAGGAACTCGACGCTGCCTTCGCGCGGGCCGAGCGACTGCTTCCCTTCCGCGCTGCGCCCGAGGGCGACGGACTGGTGGTCGTCGCCGTCGCGGAGAGCGAGCGGGCGATTGAGCCCGGTGACAGGATCGTGCGGATCGGGAACGTGCCCACCGCCGAGCATCTCGCGAGGCTGCGGGCGCTCCAACCGGGCGAGTCCGAGCGCTATCGCGATGTCTGCGTTCGCGAGTACTTCCCGGTCAACAGCTGGGTCGTGGGAATCACGCTCCCGACCGAGGTCGAACTGATCCGGCCCGACGGTTCGCGGCATGTCGTGACGGTCGAGGGCGTCGGTGATGGCGCGCGCAACACCGAGCGGACGGCTGCGGGCAACGCTCCGCCGACGAGCCCCGCTGCCCCGCGGGGCGAAACGCTCGTCGACAGTCCGCCGTTCCGATGCCTGCTGCTCCCAAGCGAGCCGTCGGACGCGGCGCCCATCGCACTCATCGACTTCCCCACGATGGACGGCACGCTCGGCGGTCAGTGGGACACGTTCCTTGACGAGGCGATCGCTTCGGCGAACGCTTGCGGGGCCGCAGGGCTCATCGTCGACATCCGTCAGAATGGCGGCGGAGATAGCACCCTCGGAGA
>JBKDPB010000175.1:0-8318 GCA_046342615.1 Planctomycetota bacterium
GCCTTTGTCAAAGTGATCAAACCCAACAGCCCCGCCGAGTTGGCTGGACTGAAATATGGGGACGTTATCCTCGAATTCGACGGCAATCTCGTTGAAAATGACGAGCATCTCGTGCAACTGGTCGGGCTTTCCCCGGTCGGGGCGCCGATCGACTTGTTGGTGCTCCGGGAGGGCAAGTGGGCCCGGATCCAAGTGGAGCTGGTAGGGATCCCTAACGTCCGTTAGGACCCCGCAATACGAAAAACTTGACTTTTCGTGCGCAATGTTTTATTTTCATTCAGTATTCATTTTGGCGCAGAGAGTGAAACTGCGCGCACAAAGGTTACTTGTTATTGTTTGAGGGTATTATGGTCAGTCGCAGAAGGACGGGTTTCACGTTGGTGGAACTGCTGGTGGTCATTGCGATCATCGGTATTCTTGTCGGGTTGCTATTGCCAGCCGTGCAATCAGCCCGAGAGGCGGCAAGGCGGATGTCTTGCTCCAACAACATTCGCCAAATCGGGTTGGCGGTACTCAACTACGAGTCGGCATACAAGAAATTGCCGTCGGGCGCCATCGGCCCATGTTCGTACAATCCTTGGAGTGTTCATGACGTCGACATGAACGTAGGCCGGGTCGCGATCAACCGCTACAGCCTCATCGTCGCGGTTCTTCCCCACATGGAGCAAAACGCTCTGTACTCGGAAATCCAAAACCAGCGCCCCTACTTCCGATCGACTTGGGATATGTCGGGCAACTTTTTGCCATGGCGAACCCAGTTGGCAACGATTCGTTGCCCATCGGATCCTGGCAAGATGAACCCAGATGCAAACTGGGATTATGATGGCACGGGCCGTACAAACTACGTTCCATGCTACGGTGACACGGTATTGAACGTCAGCCACGCTTGGCACCCCGCTGCTTCGCGAGGTGCTTTCCAAGGTCGCTATGCCCGTCGATTGGGCGAAATCACCGACGGCACGGCATACACCGTGCTGTTGGGCGAAATCGGAACGACCCCATCGTTTAATCTCGGAACAGGCCAAGGTAAGCTCCGAATCCAGGGCGCTCGTTGGCAAGCCGCGGGCAGCACCCGCTGCCAACAGCCGATCGGATGCAAGCAAGCTCAGTTGGGCGACAAGTACAATCCATCGGTTGCCGCGACGGGTGATCTTTGGCACTCGCAAGGGATGCGTTGGCAAGACGGTGACTACAACCACGCGTCAATTCAAACGATTTTGGCCCCCAACTCCCCATCGTGCAACGAATCGTTGTGGGCATGGGGTATCTCGTCCGCATCGAGCTATCACGGCGCGGGTGCCCACGTGGTGTTCGCTGACAACAACACGCGTTTCATTCCCAACTCGGTGGATACCGGTAGCCTGAGCGCCCTCGCTCCAGAAGGCATGGACGGCGCTCGATCCAATCTCGCCAGCCCCTACGGTGCATGGGGTGCCATGGGAACCAAGGACGCGGGCGATAACTGGGACGCCAGCAGCTTGGAATAGCGTCTCGTCGGTTCACGACAAAAGTCTCACCATAGAAAGTCGAAGGGGACACTTCCCTTCGACTTTTTTGTTTTCACGGAGTCTGCAAATGGAAATTGATGTCGCGACGGTCCGAAGTTGGATCGATTCAGGGTTCGACCACCGCGGGGTGCCGATCTACCTTCTCGATTGCCGAGAGGGGGAGGAATACAGGATCGCCCACATCCCGGACTCGCATCTCGTGCCGCTCAGTTCCTGGCCGCCCGAAGCCGACATCATCGAAGCCATGCGCGGAAAACAAGTGGTCGTCTACTGCCACCATGGCGGTCGATCGCTCCGCGCCGCCCACTGGCTTCGTCAAAACGGATTCCCCGACTCGCTGAGTATGGCGGGAGGGATCGATCTTTGGAGCCAGATCGTCGATCCTGCGATTCCTCGCTATTGATCATGATCATGGATAGGAAATCGAAGGGGCGGGGCGCACGATTTCCAGAAGCTCGATTGCGGGCTCGCCGTTGCAATGGATCATCGCGGTGCGCCCATACGTTACCGTGTCTTGCGATACAGAAAACAATTCGGAGAGCACGGGACCACAAAATACCTGCCAGAGTTCGAGCAATTCGACTTCTCGCAAGACTTGATGCTCGATCAATACGCGCCCCAGCGGTTTCTTCTCTTGCAGGATTTCTCGTTTGGGGCCGTCCGCGATCCGATGCAGATGCAAACGCACGATCCCGTACTGCACGACCTGACCAACCTGCTGCGTTCGAAGCAAGATCTCCCGGCTGTAGTCCTCGCCATGCGTTCGCGATCGCAGTACTTGGACATCGACCGTATCTCGGCAAAATGATTCGACCGTCACGGTCATATGCCGGTCGTGTGCAAGCAGCCCGCGGTAGGGCTCAGCCAAGCGATTCGAATCGACGAGTGCGAAGATCCCGAGCTGTTGCGGTTCTCGATAGAAGAGGCTGATCAAACGCTCGAGGAATGCAGGAGCATCGCGGTCTGGAGGATTGGAGGCAATTGGGTCAGGCACGGATTTGTCCAGGCGATGTTTCAACGAGGTTAGCTGAGTTCCAGTTCGAGTCCGTCGTAGGCTAGATGAACATTTTCGGGCAAATGGCGATAGAACGTGGTGTAGTCGAGTTCGTGAGACAAATGGATCAAATAGGCCTGTTTGGGCCGAAGTTCCTCGATCACCTCCAACGCTTCCTCCACCGAAAAATGAGTGGCGTGAGGTCGCACCCGCAAGGCATCCAAGATCAAGATGTCCAGCCCACGCAGAAGCCCCAGACTCGACGGTTCAATGCGATTGGTATCCGTACAGTAAGCGATATTCCCAAATCGGAATCCGAGCACTCTGCAATGAGGGCCGTGGATCAAAGGGATCGGTATCACGTTGGAACCGAGGACTTGGAATAGTTCGTGGTCGATGCTTCGGAGTTCAAGTTGCGGTACCGCACCCGCATGGGTAGGCTCCCGATCGGTGAACGCGTAATCGAAAACACGCCGAATGCGTTCCTGCACGGTCGTCGTCGCGTAGAGTGGGATGGGATGCCCAAGAATAAAGGGAAACAGTCGCACATCGTCCAAGCCGTGCAAATGATCCGCGTGCTCGTGCGTGTAAACGACCGCGTGAACCAGACCGATCTTTTCCCTCAGCAACTGAGTTCGAAGATCGGGAGAAGTGTCGATCAGCAGATTCCCTTCCGGCAGCCCCAGAATCGCGCTGGTTCGGGTGCGCTGATTTCGCGGATGCCCGCCTGTGCAAACATCGCACCCGCAACCCAAACAGGGTACGCCGACGCTTGTCCCCGTCCCCAGCAGAACCATTCGTCCTCGAATGTCCCGGCCCGAGATAGGGCCGAACGCAGCTTCTTGTCTAGACATACCACTCCACGAAGGCGCGGGAACGGCTGTCCAATTTGCGAAGATCGTCCACGCGGAAACGACCTCCGCTGGCATCCACAAAATGTACGGTCCAAGCGCTGACTCGCCGCACATCCTCCTCCGAATTCAGGACGAAACGGGTGATTCCGAAGTTGGTTTCGACTTCCCATTCGCAGGGTTCCTGCGTGCCGGACACCCACAAGACGCGAAGGATCTGCGGGACAAACTCGCGGTACGCCAATTCCTGCTCCACCCGCTCACGGTTAAGAGGGGATAATTCGGACACATCGCGCAGGCAAACAAGCTCTTCCCCTTCGGCGCTGACAATCGAAATCCATTCCTTGGGGGTTGCCACGGGAAACAGCGGGAGGACCACAATATCTTGGTAGATGTGCCCATCCGCGTCGACCATTTGAAGATGCGACCACGCATCGTACGACAACTCGAATACCCATCGGCCATCCTGCGATCGAAACGCCTTGGACTTTGCATTCTCGGCGAGTTCGTGGGTCGAACTGTTCGAAGGTATTGCTGGCATTCGAAGTCCTCATGGTGAATTTCCAAGCCGGGGCTGGGTGCTGGACGATTTTACAAGGGTTTGGTCGGTTTTGGGATGGCGGAGGAGAGTTCGATGGCGGGCAAATCCATATTGACCCGATTTTTTCCGCTCTCGTACACTCACAGCCGATGGACCCAGGCTCCCCTTCGCATTCTTTACGAGGAAACCCATGCGATTTTTCCCTACCCGGTATCGAACCTTTTCTTGGCAACTTTCGATCCTCGGCTCGATCGCATCCCTTCTCGGCAACGCGTCGCCAGGATGGTCACAGGACAAGGCCGGTTCCGCTCGAACGCAGGGTGGAAAAGTTCAAGCGACTCCCGCGTCCGCAACTCGAAATGTGCAGCAGGCCGACACGGGTCCGGCTGTCGTGGCGACCGTCAATGGGCAACCGATATCTCTCGCGGAACTGGCTCAGCATTGTATAGCAAGGCACGGCGAGGAACTCCTCGAGAACATGGTCAACCGCACCTTGTTGCTCCAGGCATGCCAGGCCCGAAACATCGAAATCACCAAAAAGGATGTCGACGACGAAATTGCTCGAACCGCCTCGAAGTTCGGCTTGAGCGTTCCCGCGTTCCTGAAATTGCTCCAGGATGAGCGGAACATCACGCCGGAATTCTATGCCACGGATATCGTCTGGCACATGTTGTCGCTGCGAGCGCTCAGCAAGGATACGATCAAGGTCTCTCCGCAGGAAATCGATCTAGCCTTTCAACGCGAATTTGGACCCAAAGTACAGGTGCGTATGATCGCATGCAAGGATCTCCAAAAACTGACGCAACTGCACGGACAAGCCGTTGCGAACCCGGAATCGTTCAAGACGCTGGCTCGAGATCACAGCGAGGATCCCGCGAGCGCAAGTGTGGAAGGCTTGCTCCCTCCGATCCGAAAGAATATGGGGGACGACGAGATTGAAAAGGTTTCGTTTTCGCTTCAGCCGGGAGAAATCTCCAAGGTGTTCTCGATTGGAGAACTGTACATCACCTTGCAATGCGTCCGGCATTTCCCACCCGCGAATCCGCCGGCAGCCCAAATGACGGAGATTCAGAACCGGATTCGGTCGGATCTCGAGGAAGGCAAGCTTCGTCAATCGGCCGAACAAACCTACACGCAGTTGCGAAGTTCCGCTCAGGTCGTGTCGGTTCTGGGAAAACCGGAACTCCAGCAACAGTATCCAGGGGTCGCTGCGATGATCAATGGTCAAGCGCTGACCATGGAAGTTTTGGAAAAGGAATGCGTGAAGCGTTTCGGGCCCAAGATTCTTGACAACGAAATCAACTTGAAATTGGTGGAGCAAGCGCTCACAGCCGCCAACATGCAAGTAACGCAGGCCGATATCGATGCGGAGATCCGCCAATCCGCGGAATTCTACGGCTACATAAATGGCGACGGGACGCCGGACATTCCGCGATGGATCGCTGATGTTTTGAGCGATGAAGGCAAGACGGTCGATATGTATATCCACGACGTGGTGCAACCGACCGTAGGCCTCAAAAAGCTTGTGGCAAATCGGGTTCAAGTAACCGACGACGATGTTCAAAAGGGCTTCGAAGCAAACTTCGGGATGCGAGCCGAGGTGTTAGCGATCGTCTTGAGCAACCAACGCACGGCGCAAGAAGTTTGGGAAATGGCTCGCAATCGTCCCACCGAACAATTCTTCGGCGAACTCGCAAACCAGTATTCCGTCGAGCCCAGTTCCCGGAGCAACTTCGGCAAGGTGCCACCCTTGCGTCGGCATGGCGGGCAACCCAATCTCGAGAAGGCGGCGTTCGGGCTCAAGCCCGGAGAAATGTCGGCGATCGTCGAGGTCAACGGGCAATTTGTGATCCTCCGCTGCCAAGGATTCACCGATCCAGTCGTTCAAGATATCAGTGCGGTCCGAAATGAGCTGCAGGCTGAGATTCGCGAGAATAAGACGCGTCTCGAGATGGATAAAACCATGTCCCAGCTTCTCGCCGATGCTCAAATCACGAATTTTCTGACCCCCAGAAAGAGCCGTTTGGGTGCCGCTGAGCGACAAGCGACCCTCGACGAATTCAAGAACGTTACGAAGTAGCAGTGGAAGGAAATGATTTCCAACGGATGGCTATTTCACCCGTGATTCGCGATCGAGGAACTCGTCGCACCGTTCCCAAGCAACGGCGCATGGCGATTGACATCGCTGAAGCTGCCGCGCACGTGCCCAGCTTCCCCGTGCATCGCACGATGCAGTTGGGGGGAGTCGAGAGCGCCAGGCGGCAACTCCCATCGCGGATGGGGTGGGCTGCTCTGATGGCTTCGGTCTACTCTCGGATCTCGCAGGCCATCCCCGAGCTCCGTGACGTCTATGTTCCGCGTCCTGTTCCCTACCTCTATCGCCATCCACACCCCGTTGCTTCGATTACCGTCCATCGGACGGATGCGCACGGCGTAGAGCGGCTGGTTTGGGGACGGCTGAATGATGCCCATCTGTCCTCCCTGGATCAGATCCAAAGCCAAATATCGGGCTTTACGACTTCGCCGATCGATTCGTTCTTTCGGGATGGGATCAAGATGGAGAAGCGACCTTGGTTGCTCCGCAAGTTGACATGGCGAATCTTAATGCGATGGTCCGGGAGGCGGAGGGCCAAGCACCTGGGTACCTTCAGTCTCTCCAATCTCGGAGGGTGGGGAGCCCTCAATGCCCACTATCCTTTGGTGACCGGCACGGGGCTCTCCATGGGGCCCCTTCAGTCCGATGGATGCTGCGAAGTGGTTTTGCTGTGCGACCATCGCGTTATCGACGGAGCCTTGGCGGCCAAGGTTCTCGACTTGTTCGAGCACAAGCTCACGACCGAAGCGTTTGAAGAAATGGACCGACTGGTCTCCTGGCGGCCGGCGGCCTGACTCAGGATCGACGGCGTTTTTTCCGCAACGGTTTCTTCTCGTGCGGTCGTTTCTTCGAAGCGATGCGTTGCGACAGTCGAGGTTCGGAGTGATGGGTGACTTTCTCGAGCCGGAAAAGCAATTGTCGGCGAGCCAGGTCCACCTTCTCGATGCGGACGATCAACTCGTCCCCCAATCGGAACCGGTTCCCTGATCGATGCCCTTCGAGTGTATGGGTTTCACGATCGAAGTGGTAGCGATCCTGGGGCAACCGCTCGACGGGGATGACTCCGTCCACTGGGATTTCAACGCCTCGCACCGTCAATCCGGTGGCTCGGACTCCCGCGACGATCCCTGTGATCAGTTCGCCGACCTTCTTGTCCAGGTAATGGAGCAGCTTGACTCGCACCAATTCGCGTTCAGCGTTTTCGGCCGTTTGTTCGGTGTTGCTGCAGTGTTGCCCCAGCTTTTCAAGCACTTCGGGGTTCTCTTTGGCGGGTTGCCCCTCGATAAGCTTCTCGACGATCCGGTGGACGATCAAGTCGGGATAGCGCCGAATCGGGCTCGTGAAATGGCAGTAGTGCGACATGTTGAGCGCATAATGCCGCTCGAACTCGCATTGGTAGACCGCTTTGCTCATACTTTTGAGGATCGCGAAGTTAACGGCATACTCGGTGGTCTGGCCTTTGACGCTATCGACGACGCGCTGGATTTCGAATCGATCCTGCATGTCCTCGACGTTGAGTCCCAAGGCTCGCATGAATTCCGTCAGACGCCGGATCTTGAGCCGATCCGGGGGGGCGTGGGCGCGACGCAGGAACGGCAACTGCAGGGTGTCGAGCCATCGAGCGACGGCCTGGTTAGCAGCCAGCATGAACTCTTCGATGATCTGATGGCTCTCGGTGTACAGGACGACGTGAGCCCCCTTCACCTTTCCGGCGCGATCCAAATCGATTTTTACTTCGGGGAGTGTCAGTTCGATGCTGCCGTCTCGTTTGCGGTTGCCGCGGAGGACCATGGCCAGGGCGTGCATATTCGCGACCAAATCGAAGATTGCGGGGCTCAGTCGCTCGCGCCAGGGTTCGCGATCCTCCAGATACTGGTCGATCTGTTCATAGTTGAAACGGTACGCATTGCGAATGACGCTGTTATACACTTCGTTGTGGAGTAGAACGCCATCGGGCGAATACTCCATGTGAACGGTCTTGGCGAGTCGGCGGCGATCGGGTTGTAGAGAAGCCAAGTGATTGCTGATCGTCTCGGGCAGCATCGGGATGACGCGATCGGGTAGGTAAACGCTGTTGCCGCGCTGCTTGGCTTCCTCGTCGAGTTTGGTTCCTGTGGGGACGAAAAAGGCGACGTCAGCGATGTGAACCAGCAGTTCCCAATTTCCTTTTTCATTGCGGCTCAGCGAGATTGCATCGTCGAAATCGCGAGCATCGACCGGATCGATCGTGAGAGTGGGAATGGCGGTCAAGTCTTTTCGGTTGGATGGGACGACGTCTTCATTGAAGCGATCCGCCTGCATCCGCGCGTCTTCGATGACCTCTGGGGGG
>JBKDPB010000176.1:0-6683 GCA_046342615.1 Planctomycetota bacterium
TTTCTCGACACGCCCGTCAAACGCTATTCGAGCGGCATGACGGTGCGGCTCGGCTTTTCCGTCGCGGCTCATCTGGAGCCAGATGTCTTGATCATCGATGAGGTGCTCAGCGTGGGGGATCAAGCATTTCAGCGCAAGTGCATGGGGAAGGCGTCCGAGCTTGGAACCCAAGGCCGCACGGTTCTGGTCGTATCCCACAACTTGGCGGCGATCGCGAACATGTGCTCAAGGGCGGTGCTTCTCGATCAAGGATCGCTGGTCGCGGATGCTGCGCCCGCCAAAGTGATCGAGCGTTACTTGACGTCGATGAACCCGATGGAAGGTGTCGTCCGTTGGAGTGCCGACCAGGCGCCGAGCAGTTCCCACATCCGATTGCGAAGCATCGCTGTCCTCGGAACGGCATCCGATACGCCGACCCCTCAAGTCGATATCGATGCGGAGATTGGGGTGGTGGTGGAATATGAGGTCCTGAGCCCCGGTACGCAGAACACGGTCCAGATCCTCCTCAAAGACGAATCGGGAGTTCATGTTCTGACAACAGCCAACGCTCCCTCGATGAACTCCGCTTCCGATGCCACCTACGGAGTGCCGCTCGAACCGGGCGTTTACCGGACGCTGTGCCGGTTTCCCCCCAATTTCTTGAACGACACAAGGTATTTGGTCAGTGTCAACCTCGGGACGGAGATCGGCAAACCAGCGATCGCTCTCGACGCGGTCCTCAGTTTTCTCGTGCACGACACCGGTGCCATGCGCAAGGAATATCTCGGGTCCTGGACAGGGCCGGTGGTGAGGCCGCGATTGGCTTGGACGACGCAGGGGCCCTTGCCTGCCGCAACGGACCGGGAAAACCGGCCCGAATAATCGGTTGCTTCCAGCCCGAGCGACTCCCGCGGATGCATCGATCGGATATGCTGATCGCTCGCCTTCAAGCAGGAAAGGATCGAACGTGAACTTCGCGGAATGACCAGCATCGAAACTGCGTTCCCTCGCACACAGCACGCCCCTTGTATTCCCGGTCGCTGCCATCGAGCAGCATGGTCCGCACTTGCCCGTGTGGACCGACAGCCTCATTCTCGGAACGATCATCGAGCGAGCACAGCAGGTGATCGGCGAGAACGTGATCTTTGCTCCCCTGTTGTGGCTGGGCAACTCCCATCATCACCTCGATTTCGGCGGAACGTTGTCGGCTTCTCCTCGGACCTATCTCGATCTCATCAACGATTTGATCGACAACTCGGTATCGCAAGGATTCCGTAGGATCGTATTGATCAACGGCCACGGGGGCAATGACGTGCCGCTCAAACAAGCGACGTTCGAGGCGAGGCAACGCTACAGCTCTCGGCACGACTTGTTGCTCTTGATGCAAACCTACTGGGGGTTCGAGGTCGAGCCCTGGGGTTCCAAACCGGACATCGTGCAGCGCGAGATGGGGCATGCCTGCGAGTGGGAGACCTCGATGATCCTCGCGATCCGACCCGATCTGGTCGGCGAATACGCAAACCTCGGCCCCATCGAACACGGCAACTCGTTCAAACCTGGATATCGGGCCTGGAAAACAGCAGATCGGAGCCACCAAGGCTATATTGGATCGCCGCACGCGGCATCCGAGGCCAAGGGCCATCTCCTGCTGTCCCTCTTCACCGCCGCACTGGTCGACTGGCTGCGACGCGTGGTTGCATGGGATGGGCTGTCCTGGGACGGCTGATCGAGTCGGATCCAAGCCTCGCACGCATTCCCAGTCGACGCCCAGGTTGGTAAAACCATAACATCCACTTGTACCGTCCCTTTCAACTCTCAGGAGTTTCCTCGTCGTATGAGCAAAAAAGTCAGTGTCGCCATGGTCGGGCTGGGCTTCGGAGCCGAATTCATTCCGATTTACCAGCGTCATCCTCATGCGGAGGTCGTCGCCATCTGCCGGCGCAATGAAAAAGAGCTCAACGAGGTGGGGGATCGCTTCGGTATCGCTTCTCGCTACACGGCGTTTGAGAAAGTCCTGGAAGACCCGAGCATCGATTTCGTGCATATCAATTCCCCCATCCCCGACCACGCGTGGATGAGCCTGCAAGCCTTGCGAGCGGGCAAACATGTGATGTGTACGGTCCCGATGGCGACCACGATCGAGGAATGCGATGAAATCTGCGAAGCGGTCGCAACCACGGGACGCAAGTACATGATGGCCGAAACGGTCGTCTACAGCCGCGAGTTTCTGTTTCTCAAGGAGCTCTACCAAAAAGGGGAACTGGGCAAGATTCAATACATGGCCGCATCGCACCCGCAAGATATGGACGGCTGGCCCGAATACTGGGAACGGATGATCCCCATGCACTACGCCACGCACGTCGTCTCCCCGGTCCTGGGATTGGTCAACGGTCGCGCGGAATACGTCTCCTGCTTCGGTTCAGGCTCCATCCGGGAGGATTTGGCCAAGAAATCCGGAAATCGCTTTGCCGTCGAATCATGCCATATCAAAATCAAGGACAGCGATATCGCGGCCCATATCTGGCGTTTCCTGTTCGATACCGCCCGCCAGTACCGAGAGAGCTTCGATGTTTACGGCACGAAGAAGAGTTTCGAATGGTCGCTGGTCGAAGGCAAGCCCCATATCCTCCACACCGCCAAGAAGCCGGAACATGAAATCCCCCAAGAGATCGAAGTCCCGGACTACGCTCACCTGTTGCCCGAGCCCATCCGGCCCTTCACCCGCTCGATCCAAGACGCGGACCATCTCTCCTTTATCCAGGGAGGCGGGCATGGCGGCTCGCACCCCCACCTCGTTCATGAGTTTGTCAGTGCTCTGGTTGAAAACCGAGACCCTTGGCCCAACGCCGTCACCTCGGCAAACTGGACCTGTGTCGGTATCTGCGCCCACCAGAGTGCCGTTCAGGGGGGCAAGATCGTCCCGCTCCCGGAATTTACCCTGCGATAACTCGCACCGATCGACCCTCCACCCTCGCGCGGTTAACAATGAACCCAGCGGCATGGCACGCCACAGTGCCTGACGCTCCCACCTTCGCACTCTTTTTGTAATCCCACCACTATGAAGCGTTTTGGTATGACCTCCGTTTCTCGATTTGTCCGCCTCTCGATTTGGCTTGCTCTGGTAGCGATGGTCGCGAATGTGGTTGCAACGTCGACTCTCGCCGCCGATCCCCTCCGGATCCTGTTCCTGGGCGATTCCGGCCACCATCGTCCCTCCGACCTCTATCGAGTGCTCGGACCCGCATTGCAGCGGTACGGCGTGGAGTTGACGTACTCGGAGGATGTGCCGGGATCGCTCAACGCCGCGAGGCTCAGTGCCTTTGATGGAGTGCTCGTTTATGCAAACATCGACGAACTAGGAGCATCCGAAGAGAAATCGCTCTTGGACTATGTGGCCGCAGGTCATGGTTTCATCCCGTTGCACTGCGCGTCGTATTGTTTCCGAAACTCGGATGCCTACGTGCAACTGGTAGGGGCCCAATTCAAGGAACATGGCGGCCAACGCTTCATCACGCAGATCGTGGCACCCGAACATCCGATCATGAAGGGGTTCGGCGGATTTGAAAGCTGGGATGAAACCTACGTCCACCATCTTCACAATCCCAAGGATCGAATCGTTCTCGAGGAACGACACCAAGGACAACTGGCCGCCGGCACGACGGCCGAACCATGGACGTGGGTTCGCACCCACGGGAAAGGACGTGTCTTCTACACGGCGTGGGGACACAACATGAATACGTGGGGGCAAGAAGGTTTTCAAAACCTGGTCGCCCGCGGAATCGTGTGGGCCTGCGGACGCGATCCTGCGCAATTGCCCCAGTTCTCCGATCCGAAGCGATTCGATACGCCCAAAATGACCAGCGTGCGCACCGATGTGCAGCCGTTTGAGTTTGTCGAAGTCGGAAAGGAAATCCCCAATTACACTCCAGGCGGAAAATGGGGCGCTCAAGGAGATCCCATGACCAAAATGCAACAACCGCTGTCTCCCTCGGAGTCGATCAAACACTACAGCGTTCCTGAAAATTTTCGCATCGCGCTCTGGGCCAGTGAATCCGATTCGGCCGAAGCCAAGTTCGTCGGCGCGGGACTCGCAGGCAAGCCGATCGCGATGAATTGGGATGAACGAGGCCGATTGTGGCTGTGCGAAACCGTCGACTATCCCAACGAACTGCAACCCCCGGGTAGCGGTCGCGATCGCATTCGCATTTGCGAGGATACCGATGGCGATGGAGTCGCGGACAAGTTCGTTGTCTTCGCAACAAAACTCAGTATCCCAACCGCGATCGCATGCTATCGAGGCGGTGCCCTCGTCCAGGACGGGACCGAGACGGTCTACCTGAAGGATGTCGACGGAGATGACGTCGCGGACTTGAGACAGGAACTGATCACCCACTGGGCGATGGGAGATACCCATGGTGGAGTCAGCAATTTCCAATTCGGCCTGGATAACTGGGTCTGGGCGATGCAGGGGTACAACGACTCCCATCCGGTGATCAACGGCCAGAAACAGCAGGGCTTCCGCCAAGGATTCTGGCGTTTCGCCCTGGAAGCGGCCCCATCGGCCGAATCCTCGCCCGTCTTCGAAATCAAGAACGGACTCGTTGCGAGCACCCGAACGAACAAATTCGACTCGCACGCCCTGCGGGTTACCATGCTGGAATTCATCCGCTCCACAAACAACAACACCTGGGGGTTCGGGATCAGCGAAGAAGGATTGATCTTTGGTTCAACCGCCAACGGCAACCCCAGTATCTTCATGCCGATCGCCAACCGATACTACGAACGCGTGGCTGGCTGGTCTCCGGAGGTTCTCAGCAACATCGCGGATACATGGAAGTTCGATGCGATTACCGAGAATGTTCGGCAAGTGGATCACCACGGCGGTTACACGGCGGCCGCAGGGCACGCTTTGTACACCGCACGCAATTATCCCAAGTCATGGTGGAATCGCTTGGGTTTTGTTTGCGAACCAAC
This sequence comes from Planctomycetota bacterium, assembly GCA_046342615.1. GTDB lineage: Bacteria > Planctomycetota > Planctomycetia > Pirellulales > Pirellulaceae > JBKCUI01. The sequence goes on from JBKDPB010000176.1 coordinate 4,954, forward strand.
GGGGCATCTGGTCGGAAGCTTTGTTCTGTCGCGCGATGGAGCCGGGTACCGCTCCACGAGCCCGTTCAATCTGCTCGCCAGCGACGACGAATGGGCCTCTCCGATCATGGCCGAGGTGGGGCCCGACGGCAACATGTGGGTGCTCGATTGGTACAACTTTATCGTCCAGCACAATCCCACCCCGCACGGTTTCGAGACCGGCAAAGGGAACGCCTACGAGACCAAGCTGCGCGACAAAAAGTACGGACGGATCTATCGCATCCTCTATGAAGGAACCGATGGAAGGAACGCGCAATCGCTCGCGTCCGCCGATGCGGCTGTTCGCAACGGTCTCGCGGGAGCCGATGAATCGAACTTGATCGCAGCCCTTGCCCATCCGAACATGTTTTGGCGCAAAACCGCGCAGCGATTGCTTCTCGAAAAATCGGACCTGTCCTCGAGTGGCGTCCAGGCCCTCGAAGCCTTGGTGCGCGATCCATTTGTGGATGAGATCGGCATGAACGCGGGGGCGATGCACGCGATTTGGGTGCTGGCGGCGAAAGAGCATTGGACAGGCAAACGCGTCGCGGATGCGATGCGGCATCCAAGCGCAGGCGTCCGACGCAATGCCATCGCCGCCGCAACACCCAGCGCCGAAACGGCGGCCTGGATCGCGGAAAATCGATTGGTCATGGATTCGGATCCCCAAGTGCGCCTCTCCGCCATGCTGTGCCTGGCCGACTGCCCGCAGGGTTCCCCCAAGCTTGCGGACTTGATGTCCCCCGCCTCCTTCGCGCAAATCGCGACCGGCGATGGCAAGCGCGAAGATCGATGGCTGCTCGATGCCTGGACCAGCGCCGCCAGTTCACATGCCCAACGCGTGCTTCCAGGCTTAATGACCAGTCAGGCGATCTCGGATGCCGTCCTGCAACGTATCGCAATCGTCGCCGAGCATGCCGCTCGCAACCGAATGGATGCGCAAAGCTTGGAATCCCTCATCGTCGAGAACGCAGACCCCAAAGTGACGGGGGCAGTTGTGGCTGGCTTGGTCAAAGGATGGAACCGCAACCACCGCGTCACCATGTCGGATGCGGCCAGCAACAAACTGGTGCGGGTATGGTTGTCGGGCGACCTGCCGCTGGAGACCAAGAGCCAAGTCGTCCAACTGGCAAGCGCTTTCGGGATTGAAAAACTGGCGAGTGCGGTCGCAGCGATTCGCCGCGAATTGCTCGATCGCGTCGGCAATGCTTCGCTCGAATCCGATGCTCGTGTCGCAGCTGCCAAACAAATGGTCGTCCTCGAACCAGAGCGCGGCGAAGTGGTCGACGCGTTGATGGACCAGTTGACTCCTCAAGCAGCACCTGAGTTGACGCGAGGCTTGGTCCAAGCCTTGGGGATGTCAAAATCGAAATCACTTGTCAATAAACTCGTGGAGCGAGCCCAGTCGATGCCACCTGAATTTCTCAAAGACAGCGTTCGCGTGATGCTCAGTCGGCCTGAATCAACGGCGGAACTGATCGAAGCGATCGCGGCAGGCAAACTGACGATCAACGATTTGCAACTCGACCAGCGGCAATTGCTCCGCGAACATCCGGATCCCAAGATTCGGGAACGCGCCACTGCCATCATGAAGTCCAGCGGCGGTATCCCCAATGCGGACCGGCAAAAACTGGTGGAATCGTGGCTGGAGCTAACGCAGCAATCGGGGGATGCCGTCCATGGGAAAGCGATCTACCAGAAGCACTGTGCTC
>JBKDPB010000177.1:0-5306 GCA_046342615.1 Planctomycetota bacterium
GTCGTAGCGGGCCATAGATTTCTCTCGAGGTAAAACCGCCTTACAGGATGGGGTTCGAGTAGGTTAACGCTTCGGGCAGCCGAGGGTCTCGGACCGCAACCAAGGGTACGGAGGAGGCTCGCACTAGGAAAATCGCGATGAGCAGGCATCCCATACCGATCCCGCCCAGAAGGTGTCCGACCATCGGCAGAAACTGGAACGGACCGGAGTTGGGCATCACCAAAAAGGTCATGTCGAGCCAGTGGGCAACGATCACCCATCCTGCCCAGAAGACCAGTCCGAGGGGATGGCGCCGAACATGGCGGCTCATGGTTCCCAAGAAGGGGATGGCAAAGTGGAGGGGAATCAGACCGTAGGAGAGGTACTGCCAACCATCCTGGAGCCGCACCTTGAACCATTCCGTTTCCTCAGGAACGTTGGCGTACCAGTAAAGCAGGAGTTGCGAGAAGGCGATGTAGGACCAGAACATGATGAAACCGAACATGAACTTGCCCATGTCGTGGTAGTGTTCCGTATTGACCAATCCGCCGAGTTTCCCCGCTCGTTGCAGCGAGCGTCCGATCAAGATCATCGTGGCAAAGAAGGCCATCATCCCGGCGGCGAACATGTAGACGCCGAAGATGGTGCTGTACCAATCGGCGTCGATCCCCATGACCCAGTCGAATGCTGCAAAGCTAACCGAGAGCGCGAACAGCATGATGCATGGACCGCTCCACTTTTGACGTGTCAGCGAGGGTTGGATGTCTCCAGACTCGTCCTGTTGCCGGCTCAATCCGTAAAACCACAGTGCCATCATGGACCACAACCCGAAGTAGATCACGGCTCGAAGGGTGAAGAAGTTCCGCGTCAGGTAGCCGACATTGATCTTCTCCTTGATCACGCTGCTCTGAACATTGGACGGATTGTTCCATTCGTACAACGCGTCGCTGTTGGTGTATAGGAGAACAATGATCGGCAGAAAACAGATAGCCAGGTAGGGAATGGTGGACATGAGCAATTCGGCGATGCGGCGGACGGAGGAACTCCAGCCAGCGCGGGCAGCGAACTGAACCAGGATAAAGAACAGCGCACCCAAAGCGATGGTCAACACGAACATGAAGTTCGCCAGGTACGAATGGGTGAAAAACTTGAACGAGAGGGAGTGGGTGGGTGCGGCAGGGGCCTGAACGAAATTGCTGAAAAGCCCGCTGATGAACAACAACACAATTCCCACAGCGACGAGGATCGCCGGTTTGGTCTTCCAAGATTCGGGAAGTTCGATGGATTCTTTATCGTATTTCAGTGTCATAGCGTTTCGTGCTCACAGGGCCCGATGGGGTGATGGAGTCAGGGGGCTTGGGTCAACTTCGGCCGTTCCTCAACGGGAACATCTTCGATGTTCGCGTTTCGGGACCGTTGCAATGCCTTGACGTATAGGACGACGGCCCAACGCTCCTTGGGAGTCAGGGATGTCGCATACGGTGCCATCTTTCCTTGCCCGTTCGTGATGGTGTGGAAAATTTGCCCCACCGGTTGCTTTTGGACTCGATCTGCATGCAGGGATGTTGGCTGTTGCCAGGTATCTTGCAGTAGAGAAACCGCACGCTTGTGCACCAAGCCATCGCCGAATCCCGAGTATCCGTGACATGCCGAGCAGTAGATCTCATACTTGGTTTTGCCCAGCTTCATGTGTTCTTCGTTGGCATCGATCGGCAACTGGGTCAACCACGGCAAATTCATGGCTGGGGCCGCTCCTCCGTCCGCGGGAGCAGGCGGAGCCCCCGACGACGCTTGTCCGTCTGCAGGCGGTTGGAAGGAGACGAGTGTGCTCGCCGGTTCCTGGATCGCAGAGACCTTGGAGGGATCCCACCCGAGATAGAAAGGATCTTGCTCGCTCAACTGGCCCCGAGCAACGGTGCCATCGACCTGTGGCCGCATGGATCGACCGTCTTGGAAGATCGTGGTTTGCTGCTGCGGCTTTTTCTTGGGCTGGAAGTCCATATCGAACCAGACGTGCCATCGGGGCAAATCACTGAAGCCGGCTCGCATGTTGAGGACGATCATGGCGGGAATCAATCCTGTCAACACGAGCAGCAACGCTCCGAGCAGGATCGGTTTGGGAATACTGGCCGGGGTGCTATCCTCGATGACCTCGTCGAGCGACTCAGGCTCGGTGGAACCGAGAAGTTCTCGAACCGATTCCCGGTTGTAGTAGCGATCTCGAGAATCGACGAACAGGAAAAACTTGTCGTCGGTTGCCCGATCGAACTTGGGATTGGTAAAGACGGGATTGCTGAATCGGGGCAGCCCGTTCAGGAAGATCATCCCGAAGACGGACGTGAACGCGGAGAACAGAATGGTCAACTCGAAGGAGACCGGGATGGCGGCTGGCGAGATGCCGAGCGGCTTGCCTGAAATGATGTAGGGATAATCGATGCCATTCATCCACCATTGCATCAGCAATGCGATCGACAGGCCGGTCAAGCCCGCGCACAACACAATGAACGGGAGGATCGTCGGTTTGATTCCGAGAGCTTCATCGATACCGTGCACCGGGAACGGAGTGAAAGCATCGGTTCGCGTGTAACCCGAATCCCTCACTTTGCGGGCCGCTTCCAAAAGGGCATGCTCATCGGAAAACTCCGCCATCCAACCGAACGATCGCGGAGCTCTCGGCTCGCTTGATTTATTTGGCTTGGGTTCACTCATAATGCGGTTCGCCTAGGGCTCTATCTCAATGGTTGGTCGATAGGTTTTGTGGAACTAGTGGTGGTGTCCAGTCGCATGATCGTCCGAGTGCCCGTGCCCGAGCAATTCGGCTTGCAAATGTTCGGAGTGGGCCGCGGAGGACATCACCCCTTTGACTTCGGAGATGGCGATCGTGGGCAGGAACTTGCAGAACAACAGGTACAGGGTCATGAAGACGCCAAAGCTGCCGAAGAACATGAGTCCGTCGTACATCGTGGGGCGGTAATAACCCCAGGAGCTGGGCAGGAAGTCCCGACTCAGCGAAGTAACCGTGATCACGAAGCGTTCGAACCACATGCCGATATTCACGAAAATCGAAATGATCCACATGGCCCAGACATTGGTTCGCATCGACTTGAACCAAAACAGCTGCGGTGAAATCACGTTGCAGGTGACCATGATCCAATACGCCCACCAATACGGCCCGAAAGCCCGGTTGATGAACGTGAAGCTTTCGTATTGGTTCTGGCTGTACCACGCCATGAAGAACTCCGTCGCGTACGCCAAACCGACCAACGAGCCGGTTGCGAGGATGATCTTGTTCATGTTGTCCAAGTGGCGAAGCGTGATCAAATTCTCGAGCTTGTAGACGGCTCGCATCGGCACCAACAATGTGACCACCATGCCGAACCCGGAGAAAATTGCACCGGCAACGAAGTAGGGTGGGAAGATCGTGGTGTGCCAGCCCGGCAACTGCGAAACAGCGAAGTCAAAGCTGACGACCGTGTGCACGGAAAGAACCAGCGGAGTCGCCAACGCAGCCAGCAAGGTGTACGCCTTCTCATACACCAGCCAGTGGCGGGAGGAACCCGACCATCCCAAGCACAAGAGACCGTAAATCATTCTTCGAAGCGGAGTCTTGCTGCGATCCCGGTAGGTCGCCAGGTCGGGAATCATCCCCATGTACCAGAACACGAGCGAGGTCGATGCATATGTGCCGACCGCAAACACGTCCCAAAGGAGCGGGCTTCGAAATTGCGGCCACATCCAGAGATTCAAGCTCGGGTACGGCAACAACCAAAACGCCAACCAGGCGCGACCTACGTGGATGCCAGGATAAATAGCCGCGCAGATAACAGCGAAAATCGTCATCGCTTCGGCCGCACGGTTGATGCTGGTTCGCCAGTTCTGGCGGAACAGAAACAAAATCGCCGAAATCAATGTTCCCGCATGGCCGATACCGACCCAAAAAACGAAGTTGACGATCGGCCACGCCCAGAAAACGGGACTCATGTTCCCCCAGATGCCAACCCCTTTGTAAATCAAGAAGGCGATGAGGCTCACGAACATCAGGGCGGTGAGCGACGAAAAGCCAAACAAGATGTACCAGATCTTGGGCTGCGGGTCCTCGGCGACACGGCATACCAACTCGGTAACCGACGTGTAGGGTTGGTTGCCGGTAATAAGCGGCGCGCGACGGCCAGGAATATCGGCGGTGTTGTCGATCTCGCGAGGGTTGTAGGAGCTAGCTATGGTCGCCATGGTTTCCTGATCCGTGACCGTGATCGTCGTGCGAGTGATGTGGAGCGAATCGTTCCGGGCGCAACTGGCTGGTGGTCGCCAGGCGTTTCGGAATGTTTCGGATGCGTGACAAGTACTTGGTTCGCGGTTTGATGTTCAGTTCCTCAAGCACCGCATAGGCCCGCGGGTCCCGGTGCATCTGGCTGACTCGGCTCGATGCATCGAGCAGATCGCCAAAGACGATCGCGTGCGATGGGCAAGCTTCCTGGCAGGCTGACCGGATATCGCCGTCGTGCACTTTGCCATCCCCCTTGGTGCGGGATGCGATCTTGCCATTCTGCACGCGCTGAATGCAGTACGTGCACTTCTCCATCACCCCGCGGCCTCGAACGGAAACTTCGGGGTTCAGCACCAACGACTGCAATTTCTTGGAAGCCTTTTCCCGGTAGTCCTGCCAACCGTAGTAGTAGCCGTATTCGTCGTTGTAGTTCAGGTAGTTGAACCGACGTACTTTGTAAGGACAGTTGTTGGCGCAATACCGAGTGCCGATGCAACGGTTGTAGGCCATCGCATTGATCCCTTCCTCGGTGTGGACGGTCGCTGCCACGGGACAAACTTGCTCGCACGGAGCGGTTTCGCAGTGGGCGCACGCCATGGGTTGCATCACCACCTTGGTGTCGGTCGGGTTGTGGATGGAATCGCGGGAAGTCTTGGGATTCACATCCGCTTGGTAATACCGGTCGATGCGGAGCCAATGCATTTCGCGGCCGCGAATCACCTGTTCCTTGCCGACGATGGGGACGTTGTTCTCCGCCTGGCAAGCGATCACGCAGGCATTGCAGCCCGTACACTTGTTGAGATCGATGGCCATGCCCCACTTGTGGTTCTGGTCCACTTTGGGCTCTTTCCACAACGATTCATTTTCGAAGTGCAATTCGACGATTTTTTCGGTGAACTTGGGGTCTTCCTTGTATTCGAAGAGCGTTCCCTCGCGAACCAATTGCGGGGCCCGTTTGGCGGTTTCCGCCATCCCGAGATCGTCCAGCGCGAAGTGGTCTTGGGTGGTCGCGAGTCGGTACGGTTCCGTGGTTGCATCCACCGAAACACCGGTGTAGATG
>JBKDPB010000178.1:0-7798 GCA_046342615.1 Planctomycetota bacterium
CGCAGTGGTAGTCGCGTCGCCGTCGACCACCACAAAATAGGTACCTGTTCGAGCTGCAATGAATGAATCGCTGTCGGACGAGATCTCGCCTGGAACCGTGGATGCGAAATGAAGGACATGCCCGTCGCCGTCCAAAACCCACTGCCGCACGCCAGGATCGGTGGCTGCATTGGGGACGGTGATCGCAATACGGTGCCGATCGATCGGAGATTGGAATTGGTAAACCCTCGCGGACGATCGGCGTTCTGGAGCATGTTCCCAATTCAATGGGTCGCCCGCTGAGAGCGTTCCAATCGCGTTTGCCGAGGGCAACGTGCGCACAGCGAACCGATAGTCTCGCGTTCCGAGGAGATTGAATGGATCGGAATCGACGATCTCCAATCGATAGGTGCCGGGAGCCAATCGCAGGAGTGGCTCATTCGAACTCGCAACGGCTTCCCCCTTAGAATCGTAAAACCGCTGGCTCGCGCGAATCGTACCGTCCGGTGAAATCCATCTCCACGTCAAACCTGTCGAGCGCGTCATCAGATCCAAATACACGGTCGACCACTCGTTCACCTGAAACGAATATCGATCCACCTGGTTGGCCAATTGCAACTGTCCGACAACGTCGCGATCGATCGGCAATACGGTTTCGTCCCTCCGCAATTTTAGTTGAGCACGATAGGACACGCGCGAATCAGACTGGGAGTTGAGAACGAGTACGTATTCGCCTGGCTCCGCAAGCGCAATCTCAACGTCGGCATTTGCATCGCTGGCAAACATTTTTGCTCCCGAAGGATTCATGAGAATCCACTCGGAACTTGCGATGGCTTCCGGAGTCTTCAATTGCAATCGCATATTCGATTCCGTCGTTCGAAATCGCCATAGGGTTGCTGAACGAGGCTCGTTCAGGTTGCCAACGACTTCATGCGGATCCGATGTTGAATCGATCGACAGAAGCGGATAGTCACCGATGTTCAGGATACGGTACGAAAAGGAACGAGGTGTATTGAAGGCAGCCACATCCCCGCTGGACCCGCGAAAGGTCTGACCCGAGATATCCAACGAGTGCCCGTAGTCGAGCGTGGAGTTATTGAGCGGTCCCACTTTGCCCGTCGCGGTGTTGCTCCCGTAGTCCAGGCCAACTCCCGTGGCGGCTTGATAGAGCGCTTCGTAAATCGAGACCGTGCCTGCTCCTCCGCCCGGGGCGCGGCGCAAAAGAGCTTGTTGCAGAAACCGTTCAAAGCCTGAATCCTCGCGCCGCAGCAACGGCTGGTTCAGGACAAAGGGGCGATTGAGGCTGCTGTTGGAATCCGAGAGGGCAAAGTTCTCCAAGCGAGACATCCCGAATGCAAAGTCAGTCGACGGATACGCGGCATCGAGTTGCTGGATGGCTTGCATGAACGTATCCAGCAAGGCGATGCTGCCAGGACGCGACGAGCTGCCCCAATTGTCCATGCTGGACGTATCATCGAGCAAAAAGAGGACGTCCGCCTGAGGCAGAATCGTCGACCGCGTGTACGTGACGTTATGCGTTGAGGTTTCGCCGTCATTGAGGTTCACCACGATCGGCTGCGCAGGGGCCACCGGACCCGTGGCGGGATTGGGCGATACCACATTGTGGATCGGACGCGGTTGCGAGACGATCCGCGGATCGCGATTTCCTGGTTGCCTGGCAACCAGGATCTGAAACGACTGATCGCTCCATAAACTTGGAACCACATCGTCCCTCACGCGAAGCACGACGTCGTGCCAACCCAGCTCCGCATCGGAGGGACGCCAACGCACCATGCCCGTCTCGGCGTCGACGCCCATCCCTTGAGGCCCTCGAAGAATCGAGTAATGCACCCGATCCCCGTCGACATCCGAGCCCTGTGAAGGGTAAACGTAATCGGTTTGCACAAATGCCGAAACGATCGGATCCGACACCCACACAGGAGGTCGGTTCCCGTAGTCGATAGGCAGGACGGTGATGTTGTAACCTTGGATATCGCTCAAACCTTCAGGATCGGAAACGCGAACTTCGACTCGATGTGTTCCGACCGAGACGCTGCCCGGACCTGTGGTCCATTGAATACGACCTGTCAGCGGATCGATCTCCATCCCCTCGGGATGAGATATCAATGCGTAGGTAAGAGGAGTGTCTTGGTTGGGATCAACGGCTCGGACATCGTATCGATAATGGGCTTCATTAGGTCGCACGTAGAGGACCGGATCGGATGTGATCCGAGGCGGCTCATTGAGCAACGGAAAGAGAACCAATTCGTACTCGAAGGGGGCTCGATTTGGATTGTGAAAACGAAGCGTCATCGTTTCCGATGCCTGCCCGGGTTTCCAATCGGGATTGGCAAGCCAACGAGCAAGATCCACATAAGGAATCGAACCGTCTACGAATCCGTCGCTATCGATCCATCGAACATCGGCCCGCGACAGATTTCTCATCCCCAATCGGATCGGACCTCGCAGCGTGTAGTTTCCCTGATGAATCAGGGACAAGTCGACATGCAACACGTCCGAATCCTGATCAAAGGAAGTGGTCCCATAGATCGTTTCGATGGGGTATTGGCTCAGCGGCTCGACCGGGGGTGGATCCGCGATATCCGATGGCTCGCCCTGCGAATCCGCCAAAGGGAAAGAGCCGGACGCGGGAGATGAAGCGGTACGCCATTGCAGCCCTCCTTGGTACGTGAACACGCGGCGCTCGGATCGATCGACAACCCACACATCGCTCCCCCCTCGCGGATCGAGCGTGATTCCGACCGCATCCCGATTGTTGGAATCGAGAGCCCAGTTTCCGAGAGCCTCTCCCGTCATGGAATAAACAAATACTCGATCCGCCTCGGAATCGCTTACGAGGATTACCGAACCGTTGGTCGCGATCCCCGTGGGCGTGGTGTTCGCGGAGGATAACGGAAAAACCCGATCCGGTGCGAGTGTTCCCGATGTCCGCTGCGCGGCATACGCATACCACTCGAGACGGTCGCTCTGAGCATCAATCAACCAAACATGCGCGCCGTCGACTGCGACTCCCTCCGCTGCCGTTCCAATCCCAGCGTTCCAAGAGCCGAGCGCCAAACCGGATGCAGCTTCGTAGACGGTTACACGATGATCCGGAGATACCGTCCATAGCCTAGAACCGTCAGCCGTCATCGCGATGCCGCTCGGAGGTAAGGCCGCGGGCAAATCCATCGCTCGCAGGATCCCTCCATCAGGTTGGTAGCGGTATGCTCGCCGCGACGTATCAGCCACAAAAAACTTTGCGGATTGCGATATGGCCACGATCCCAAGGGGGGCAGTCAACGCAGTCAGCGCCCGATCCGATCCTGGGAGCCCGAGCTGATTGTTGCGAGTCAACGTTACATCGTCGGAGAGGATCAATCCAGTTCCGTTCACGTCGTGAAACGGATCGTATACCCCCAGACCCAATTGGCTGTTGCGGACCAACGTCACATCGCTGGAGAGGACCAAGCCGCTATTGTTGACGTCCCCTCGAGCGACGTTGAAACGCAAATTGGCCGGATCCCCGCCGATTCCATCGCCATTCCCATCCAGAGCATTGCCATCCGCATCCCGTATGGTTTCCTGCAAACCGATCAGGATCCGATCGGTTGCGATGATTTGATTGTCTCCCAAGGTCAATTCCAAAAGATTTGGGTGCGGCTGTGCAATCTGGAACCAGGATTGATAGTCGATCCCCAGGGTAGGCGAGCCTCGCCAGACGATGTCGGAGGGTTGGATGGGTGCAACGGGTTCCGTGAATTCAATTCGAACCTGATTGATATTGAACCAGGGAAGATTGCGCGTAGTATCGGTGATGACGAAGCCGGGACTTGCGAACGGAAAGCCGTTTCGCCAGCGAGTGGAGTCGACCACGATATTGGCGATCCCCGGAGTGGTCCGTAGCCAAACGCGGGCCGGCTCCGATTCGATCCCCGCCGAAGTGACCGTGTACGTGAAGTAGTCGTTCCCCGTCCAGCCGGGATCGGGGGTGTAGACAAACGATCCGTCCTGGCGCAATTCGATTTGCCCGTGGGCCGGACCTTTGCCACTCCCCGTCACCAACGCAGCCACAAACGAGTCTCCCTCGCGATCAAAATCGTTGGCCAAGACACCTTGTTCCGAATCGCGAACAAGCGTTCGACCAGCCCGCAGGGAGTAATGGTCATCGAGCGCGATCGGCGGATCGTTCACCGGAGATACTTGCAACAGGACCGTCGCGACGAGGGACTGGGAACGACCATCGATCGCCCGATATTCAAAACGATCCACCCCCGCAAAGTTGGGATGAGGCGTATAGCGCAAGCTGCCATCGGGCCGTAAATCCAGTACGCCATGCGAAGGCCCAGCAACCAGCGTGGCCTGGATCGGATCGTCGTCGCGATCCGTGTCGTTCGCCAGAATGCCAGGACTATTCAATACAAAGGTTTCGTCCTCCCGAAGAGTGATCGCGTCATCGCGCGCTACCGGTGCCGCGTTGGTCAGATCCAGACGCGCATAGGACTGGTTGTCGTTCCCCAAAACGTTGTCGTTGTTAATGAGTCGAAAGACGAATGTCCCCTCGGTGCCTGCAGGAACCGCCGTCACATCGGTGGTCACCGTCCCGACCCATGTCGTACCCAAGGGAGTCCATACAATGGATGTGCCTCGACCCAAGAGCGGGTCACGCCCTTCGGTTGCATTGATGAAGGAATCGCGACCGGTCGCTGTCGTGGGTAGCAATGACCTCTCGCTCTCGTCCAACCAGGCTGCTTCAAACGCATCTCGGATGGACTTCGCATCGCTGTCCCAACGCACTCGAAATTGGAACTGAACGCGGGAAACATCCGATGGTCGCTCCCAATCGAGTTCGAGTTGGCTGACGAAAGAGTTACCCTCCACCATCCAAAGCGGGCCATTCAATCTTCCCGCTCCTTCGCCGCGCCCTCCGAATTCCCGAAAACGCCAGCGATCGCTGGCGATGCTGTTGAGCACGAATGTCGACCCCGTGTCGGTGCGAAGCGGTTGCTGCAGTTGGACCCATCCACTCGCACCATCCGACGTGCTGCCACCGCGAGTTTCCTGTAGAACAGCCGCCCCCTTGCCGATACCGTCGCTCGCTCCCCCCGTTGCGACGGCGGCACTATTGCCCGCAGCACCGTGGCCTGCAGCGTCGCGATCTGCGGCTCCACCGCCACCCGAGCCTTCGCCTGAGCCGGAGCGCGGAAGCTCCGCGGATGCGCCGCCGTCGCGCGAGCGAGGCTCATGGTCGGCTGGCAAGGTCGACGCCCCGCCCGAACCGCCGCCTGCGAGGGCTGGCATCCAATCCCCCGGACGCACATTCACCTGATCCGATGGAAACTTCGGTGCATTGACTTGTTCAAAAAGATTCGGACGAGACGCAGGTGAGGGTACGTTCGAAACGAAGCTCGACACCGGACGCGATAAGGGTGGCGATCGCTCTCCCCCATCTCGCACCGTGTCCATCGCAAGCGCGGAACGCCATGGGGAAACCGACGCCGAGCGATTCGCCGATGCAACCGATCTGCGCTCGGCACCAAGCGATCCCGCTGCGGCAAAGGATTCGCTGATCCCACGCATCAACCAGGCGACCGGAATGGGAATCAAGGATCCACACGCTTGTCGCGCCTCAAGCGGCTCGATCAACAACCGGCGACGCGCAACGCGCAATCGACGGGCCCTGGCTACACGACGGTGAAAAGAAGAAGTGTTCATCACGATGCATCCCCCGTTTTTCGCAGGATAACAATCCTGCAAGGAGACGCAACTTTTTTTCCGGCCCACGCCAAGCCGGGGGGATCGGGATCATCGGCGGCGGGCGGTCCCGTGGTGGTGACGCAACCCGTTCGCTCGCGCGTTGTCGACCGGTTTTCCACCGGCAGGGGCTGTCGGGGAAACGAAAAAACGCCCCGCGTGCTCGCGAGGCGTTTTCGAGATCTTTTCCGGGTCGGCGATCCGCACTAGAACGTGAAGATCATGTCGCCACCGAGAGCGGCTTGGCTCCAGCGGTGTTGCGGCTCGTTGAACCCGACCCCTTCCTTGTCCCAAACCCAACGGCATTCCGGTCGGAACATCAGGTTGGCGCTGGCTCGGTAGTTTACGCCCATCGTGTAGTTGTACACATCTGCGTTCCGAAGCGTGCCCTGAGTGAGGAAGTTCGTTCCGCTGATGTTGAACCATTCAAAGCGTTGACCGAAGGCCCATCGATCGTTGATCTGATAGATCAGGTAGTTGATGTTGCCGAAGGTGTTTCGAGCAGTGATCTGGTTCTGGTCCTGGGTATAAAGTACGTCGGTCTGGGAGATGTAGGTCAGCTTGTCCGACAGCTTGCCCGAGAGGATAAAGCTTTGCAGTCCACCCCGTTCGCGAGCGATCGGAGCATTGGCCTCACCAAACCGCCCTTGGACCGTGGCGTAGACCACCGACCAAGAGTCGTTCAGGCCATACTTGAAGCCACCGAGGTAGGCATCGCCGTTGTCGCGGAAACCGCTGTCCCAACCAGTGACATAACCGTTGTACAACTCGAGGTTGTCATCCGCCTTGTAGGTGGTCAACGCACCGGTGTGGGTGAAGGGCTCGGCGTTGTAGAAGGTGAACTGGCGGCTGTAGAAGAAGTTACCGGTTGCAGCAACCACTTCGTTACCGATGATCGTGAAGAACTTGCCGAGCTTCACGCTCAAGTCACCCATGGCAACTTCGCCGTACAACTGCGGAATCGCGTGTCCATACTGGGCGCCGTTGTCCCAGGTATTGTCCCAGTTCGGCGTGGTGAGACCGAAGGCTTGCGTGTCGGGACCGTCGGTACCGTAGAGGTAGTCGATGCGTCCACCCAACCCGAGTCCGTCCGATCCATCCGCCTTGCGTTCTGCATAGAACCATTGCTGTTGGAGTTGGACGTTGCGGGGATAGGTGTTGAAGCTGAAGTTGTTCGCGTAGGCATGATACCCGACCGCCGTCCAACCACCGATGTTGAAGCCGGCGACGGGGCATGGAGCGAGTTTCCAGGGATCGCCCAAGCAGCCCTTCGAGTGGAACAGACCGTTGCCGATCAGACCGCCACCGAGGAGACCGCCACCGAGGTGACCGGAGCCACCACCGCAAAGGCTGTCGCAGCCATTGCTGTCGCAGCCGTTGCCCAGATCGCAAGCACCTTTGTCGCAGTTGGCGGATGCGGTGGTCGCGGTCGCGGCTGGGGCGGGAGCGGCCGCGGTTGCAGCAGCGTCCTTGCCTTCGTCGTAATAACTATAGTAGGTCGCTGGGGCATAACGGGGAGCTGTTCGGTTGGTTTGACCGAAGGCCGTTCCCGAGACACAAGCGCTGGCAATCATTGCACTGAGCGCGAGTCGGCTAATTTTCATGGTTCTGGAACTCCTATCCTGAACTAAATCGGTAACGCTTGCCATGGTGGGATGCGGCCTTCAACAAGTACGGCCAATCGTATCGCAGAACGTTCACGCTCGAACGAGAACCTGTCCTCCATGACGGCTCTTGCGGCAAGAAAGGGGTTCATCCATGAACGACCTGCAACCTTGTGTATCGGAGCTTGATTTCTTGGAAGTTAACGACAATCTTTCCCGGAACTCACATCCAGAACCAGGAATTTGCCGAAATTGGTAAAATGTACCGCCTGAGAAAAAAGTCCGGTCCAGAAAGGCGAGGCCTCGATTGATTGATTACCGATTACGAACCCGAATCGTCGCAGGCGAAGGGGCGATCGAACGCTTGGGAGCGCTGGCCAGGGAACTTGGGGGGACCAAGTCGCTCATGGTGAGCGACCCCGGGGTCGTCGCTGCGGGCCTCTACGACGCCGGAGTCCGGT
>JBKDPB010000179.1:0-9267 GCA_046342615.1 Planctomycetota bacterium
TATACGAGACAGAACAAGTAGCGATCGACCAGGGGGCAGTATTCACGGGCTCGCCGGAGCAGGCCCGTGTTCTCGATTGGGGCCGGCGAGTCGCTCAGCGCCACGGCACCCGCCTCGACCAGCGAGCCGATCTCGGCGAGCGACTCCCCTTTGCGTTCCTTGCTCATGCACCCCAGCGGCAGCAACCGGCATCGATCGGCCCGAAGACCTTTCGAGAAGACGAATTCCACACTCGCGGCGGTATCGATGGGAGGATCGGTGCTCGGGGAGAGGGCGACGGAAGTGAACCCGCCCGCGACGGCGGCGGCCGTACCGGTCAGGATGGTCTCATCCTCTTCGCGTCCAGGTTCGCCGAACTCGGTCGCCAGGTCGAATAGTCCTGGAGCGACGATCATGCCCGCGGCGTCAATGCGAGGAACACCGGGTGGCAGATCGCCATCGGAAGGATCGAGTGCGGCGATGCGACCGTGGACCACCAGCAAGCGACCGATTCGATCCAACCGCTGCGATGGATCGACGATCCTACCACCCTCAATCAGCCAAGAATCTTCGTTGGAAACGTAAGCCATCCCATCCTCGGTTGTGTGCATCAAAGCCGTACCGACCCGCGACCGCAGTCTCGTGCCCGACCTCGCAGGTCACGGAGATGAAAACCATAACATAAGTCGGGCAGAGAGGCGATAAGGCATCGCAGGGAGGAGGCCTCGCGCCCCGACCCTTTATCCAATGCTTGTCCAATGCTCATCCGATGCGGTTGGTCTCGGAATCCGACGGGGGTTGTCGAAACAGGTCCAGAAATCGATTTTCGTATTGCTTGAAGACCTGGAGTCGGTCCAGTTCCCGCTTCAGTTCGTAGGCCTTGGCACGATCGGAGGTTGCAGCTTCAAAGAGCGTCTCGATCCGTTTCAGGTCGCGGCTGGATAGCTCGTTCGGTTCACCGAGGCCCAACTCGCCGAGACCCGGTTCGCCGAGGCCGGATTCGCCGAGGCCCGGTTCGCCGAGGCCCGGTTCGCCGAGACCGGGTTCTTCGCTTGCGAAGGAGTCCTCTTGCTCGGTCTGGTCGCTGACCCCGTTCTCTTCCGCTTCGAGGTCTTCGTCGGTTGGGCCCAGGTCATCCTCGCGTTGCTGTTGAATCGATTGCTCTAAACGCCGCAGCCATTTGCTGAGTTGTTCGTCCATGGATGCGGCCTGCTCCTCCAGTTCTTGGGTGTCGAGTTTCAGCCCGATGGACTGCGCGAACACCCGCAGCACATTGAGCGATGCTTTCGGATAAGGGAACTGGTGAAAGATGCTCGGCATTTCGCCGAGGAAGCATGAGCCGTGGAGCTTGTTGTCCGCTGCGGCTCCGAGCAAGATCCCGTTCAAGCCACCGATATTGCCTTCCTTGAGAACCTCCGCTTCCAATTGAATGAAGCTGTCAAGTGTCGTTTGATCGGTTGCGGCCACGAAGACGCGAGAATCGTGTTCGGGGCGCATGTTGGTGGCCATGGCCGCGAAAGTGGTGATTTCGTTGACTCCCAGTTCTTTCGCGTAAGCGACGATCTGGTTGCAAAAGGCGTACTTGCCGAGGGGTGGTTGCGCTTCGCCGATAAACACGACTCCATCTCGTTTTTCGTTCGGGTCGCGGTAGATAAAGTATCGGCTCCTTGGCAGCGAGGCGGTATGAATGATTCCGTCGACGACTTCAACATGTTCGATGTCAAAAAGTCCTTCGGGGCTGACTTCCTGATGCAGGTGCATGCCAAGTTTGGAAATCAGATAGAACCCGGCGCTGACGGCGACGTGCCCCATACCCGGCCAGACGGCCAAAAACCATGGGTTTTTCAAACTTAATTCGTTGGGCATCCCCTTCTCCTGCACAGAGTTCCTGCTCTGCCGATATGTTCCCGAGTTCAACGCGCAGGGTCAATAGAGCAAACTGCGTACCGAAGCGTCGGCTCGGTGGTACGCGAGAATCCGGCGAGGGTGATGGAACGGTGTAGGGCGCGCTGTTCGCGATGGATACGACTGGCAAGGCTTGTTGGAACGGGGCAGGAAAGCGCATCCGAGATTTCAGGGCTGGGCAATCGCGTTGAAAATTCCTTGGCCTGTTTGAGCCAAAAAGGGGGAGCAGCGCTATAAAATGGGCCCGACTCGGCATCCCGCTGGATTCGTGAGAACAGGCTCATTCACCCCCGTCGCAGGCCCCACCCAACATGCAATCGATGAACTCTCCATCGCGGCGATCTTTTCTTCGCGGTTCGGTGGCTGCCTCTTGTTGGACCGCTGCCGCCGTTGCGAGTCCTCGGTTGCTTCGCGCCGCCGCACCTGCCGACAAAGTGCGTGTGTGCGTGATCGGCGTGCGGGGCCGAGGTCTAGGCCTGGGCGCAAGCTTTGCATCACGCCCCAATGCGATCGTGACGCACATTTGCGACGTCAATGAGAACGTGTACGGAGACGCCATCAAACGATTCAGTGACGTCCAGAAGGTTGCACCGCAACCTGTCCAAGACCTGCGGCGCGTCATGGACGACCAATCGATCGATGCGATCGTCGTAGCGACCCCCGACCATTGGCACGCGCTCGCGACGATCTGGGGATGCCAGGCTGGAAAACACGTGTATGTGGAGAAACCGATCTCCAACACCGTGTTCGAAGGGTGGCAGGAAATCCAGGCCTCGCGGAAGTACAACCGTCGCGTTCAAGTCGGCACACAGAGCCGGAGCATGCCGCATTACATTGAGGCGATGGAGTACATCCGCTCCGGAAAGCTGGGCCGGGTGCACATGGCCAAGGCTTGGAACAGCCAGCTTCGTCGACGCGTCCCGGCTGTCCCCAACACCGACGTTCCCAAGGGGATCGATTGGGACATTTGGCAAGGTCCCGCGCCTGAACATCCCTTCAACGAGAATCGTTACACCTACGGCTGGCGATGGCTGTGGGATTACGGCACAGGGGACATGGGAAACGACGGCGTGCACGATCTGGATATCGCCCGATGGGGATTAGGAGTCGATTACCAGATCTCCGCCCACTGCACCGGCGACACACTGCAATTCGGCGACGACATCCAGCAAACGCCCGACACCCAGTACGTCACCTTTACGTTTCCCGACAAGAAGATGCTCATTTATGAACAGCGGCTATGGTCTCCGTACCATCAAGAGGGCTTCGAAAACGGAGTCGCGTTCTATGGCAACGCCGCTTACATGCTCATCGGTCGCTCCAGTTGGAAGGTGGTTGAAAAGGGGAACAAGGTGGTGGTCGACCAACCAGCCGATCGTTCCGAGGGTCCGCATGTCGACAACTTCTTGAGCAGCATCACCGACGGCGCAAAATTGAACTGCGACATTGAAGAGGGTTACAAATCCACGTTGCTCGCCCATCTTGGCAATCTCTCGTATCGCTTGCAAAGGCCCCTCACCTTCGACGCAGGGAAGCAAGCGTTTGTGAACGATTCGGAGGCGGACACCTATCTGAAACGACTCGGCCGCAAGTCGTTCGTCATCCCAGAGCAGGTTTAAGGTTTGGTTCAGCATCAGCCGAGAGGCCTTGGTCTCGGTTGGAAGCGGAACCAGCTTACCTGTACGACGGACTTCCAGTCGGTCGGCTCAAGGCAGATCACGGACTGGAAGTCCGTGATACTGCGGGCTAATGCCCATTCGGACGATGTCGAAAACACACGTCCACCCTCAGGGTATACTGCATCAGTAAACGCGCAGCTTCCTATCCCTCCCAACTGCTGTGACTTCGATGCGAAATAGTCTACGACATAATTCCATCCGCGACGCACGACGATCGCTGCGTAGGATTGTCAGCTGTCTAGCTCTAAGTGGCATCGCCTTGTCCCTCTTCGTTTGCAATCGTGTTCATGCCCAAGGGCTCACACCCGAAGAAGCGCTCTCGAAAATGCAAGTTGCTCCAGGACTGCGCGTTGACCTGGTCGCAAGCGAACCGCTCGTCCGGCAACCGGTCGCGATCGATTGGGACGATCGCGGCCGATTGTGGGTGATCCAATATCTTCAGTATCCGAATCCTGAAGGACTGCAACGAGTTTCGGTCGATCGCTATTCGCGCACTCGCTACGATCGCGTCCCACCACCACCGCCACACGGTCCGCGAGGCGCGGATCGTCTGACGATTCTCTCCGATACCGACCACGACGGTCGGATGGACCAAGCCAAGGACTTTGTCGACGGCCTGAATCTTGCCTCCGGCTTCGCGTTTGGACATGGCGGTGTGTTCGTTCTGAATGTCCCGTATCTTCTCTTCTACCCAGACCAAGACCGCGATGATTCCCCTGATGGCGATCCGATCGTCTTGCTCGAAGGGTTCGGGATGGAGGATGCGCATAGCGTCGCCAACTCATTGACCTGGGGCCCCGACGGCTGGCTCTACGGTTGCCAAGGAAGCACTGTCACGTCGGTGGTCCGCGAGATCGAGTTCCAACAAGGGGTCTGGCGCTATCATCCGAACTCCAAAACATTTGAATTGTTTTGCGAAGGGGGTGGCAACAGTTGGGGACTCGACTTTGATGCGACCGGTCAGTTGCTCTACAGCACCAACTACGGAGGCTATGTGCTGCTGCATGGAGTCCAAGGCGGGTACTATGCGAAAACATTCGCCAAGCACGGGGCTCTCCACAATCCGTTCACGTTCGGTTACTTCGAGCATGCCTCGCACGCCAACTTCACCGGCGGCCATGTGACCGTCGGAGGGATGGTCTATCAAAGCGATCGGTTGCCTGCGATGTACCGGGGCAAGTACCTGGCTGCGGATCTCCTGGGGCATGCCGCTCACTGGCATCACATCGAACCTCGTGGCTCCACGGTATCGACCGCACATGGCGGAACATTTCTCAGCGCCAACGATCCATGGTTCGCTCCATCGGATCTGACCGTTGGCCCCGATGGCGCGATCTACATCGCGGATTGGCATGATGCCCGAATGGCTCACCCTGATCCCGATGCACAGTGGGACCGCTCCAACGGCCGCATCTATCGAATCACAGCAGCGGATGCCACACGCGTTGTGAAGATGCCAGACCTCGCAACGCTTTCGGATAACGAACTTCTCGGAGGAATTCTTCCTCGGGCAAAGGCCGGGGAATCGAAGGCTGCGACGGGCGACGCATGGCACACGCGCCGCGCTCGGGCAGAACTGATTCGCCGATATGCAAGCCTGGAACCCAACGGAGCCCAAGCTCCCGATGCCTTGATCGACTTCTTGCGCGAGGTTGCGATAGGAAGCAACGATGCTGATACAGCCCTGCAGGCGCTTTGGACATGGATTTGCTTGGCCAACGTCTCCGAATCGGATTGGCAAGCCCTGCTCGACAGTCCGCATCCGGCCGTACGGCGATGGGCGATTCGTACTTTGGGGGATCTTCAGGTCACGACGCAATCCCCGATATCCACAGACCTGGCCCATCATTTAGACGCGTTGGCAGAGACCGAAACGGATATCCATGTGCGGCAGCAGTTGGCCTGTACCGCGGCTCGGTTGCCAGCCCACATCGCGATGCCCATCATCAATGCCAACATCAATCGGAACATCGACTTGGACGATCTGTTCGTTCCACAGTTATGGTGGTGGGCGGTGGAAAGGCATTGCGTCGCCGGCAATGAAGAGGTCCTCAAACGGTTCATCCGTCCGACACTGTGGAAATCGCAACTCGGTCGGGACAAACTGTTGCCCCTGCTGGTTCGTCGATATGCCGCCGAGCTCACGAGCCTTGGGTTCGCTTCCCTCACGCGGCTATTGCGTGCCTGTCCGACGCTGCAGGATCGACTTGCCCTATGGCGCGAAATCGACCTCGGTCTCGCGCTTAAATCCACGATCGCTCTTTCGCCCGGAGGTTCCATCCCATCGAGCGAAATCGACACAACTTTGTTAGAACCGTTGCTGGTCTTGCTTCGCGACGATTTGGCGCAGCAACCATCGAGCGTGTCGCTGGTTCGAGTTGCGATCCGGATGGGAGATCCGATCGGAGAAAACACGTGTGTCGCACGGATCAAGTCCTCCGAGAGCAACGCGGCCGAACTGGTCGATGCGATTTCCCTACGTCCACGCGAATCCCACGCCGAGCTAATTGAAGGAACCCTACAGGTTACCGAGGATTCCTCGGTCGCGATCGCTTGCCTCAACTATCTCGGCAAACTTGAGTCGGACGCTCGGTGCGAATGGTTTCTTGATCGACTCGCCAAGGAAAGCATGCCGAAGATTCGCGAGCGGCTCATCGCGATCCTCCTGTCTCGCCCGTCGACCGCGCTGCGATTGTTGGAACGTATCGATATTCAGCAGCTGCCGATCGACATCGTGTCGATGGATCAAGTCCGAGCGCTCGCGGGATTTCGTGATGCCTCGATCGATGCGTTGGTGCGCAAGCATTGGGGGCGGCTGGCAAGTGCGACGCCGGAGGAAAAGCTGGCCGAAGTTCGACGACTGAACAATGATCTTCGAGCTACGAACGGGGATCGCCAGCTAGGCAAGCTGTTGTTTGAAGAGCATTGTGCATCCTGCCACAAGCTGTTCGGACAGGGGAAAGAAGTCGGCCCGGAGTTGACCAGTGCCAACCGCCTTGACCGCGATTTTCTGCTGGTCTCGATCGTCGACCCGAGCAGCGTGATTCGACGCGAGTATGTGTCGACGGCGATTCGAACCCAGGATGGTCGCACCCTAAGTGGCTTAGTTCGCGATGCAGGCAATGGGAAAGTCCTCGTCCACGTCGCGCGCGGGGAGCCGGTCGAATTGTCGCTCGATGAAATCGAAGAAATGAAGGAGTCCGAGGTCTCCGTGATGCCTGAGGGCCTTTACCGTTCATGGTCGCCGCAAGCCTTGCGCGATTTGTTCGCCTACTTGCAATCCGACGCACCTCTCCCCCAGTAGCCCAACCCCTTCGGCTGAAATTGCACAGAAATGAAACTTTTGAATTCCTGGAACAACAACGTCGATCGATGGGCATGCCTGGGTATGCTTCGCAATGCCTTGCTGTACGTCGGCGTTGTCTTCGTTTTTGCGTGCCAAAGTAAGTGTTGCCAGGGGCAGCAATCCTCCGACCACCGAAATTATCGCAACCAGTTGCACCGGATCGAATCACCTAAACCACTCTTGGCGGATTATCCGGAGTTCTTCGAACCGATCGTGGAAGAAAGTCATTTTGAAGCCCCCGCTATCATCGACGATCCGATGGCGGACTTGGCTGTGCGGGCTTGGCGATTCAGCTACAACGCACGCGGCATCATCGAGATGCCGAACTATCTTCGTGGTCGGGATACCGCCATCATCATGGTCCATCCATGGGCGATCGACGATACCTGGGGCTGGGTGACCCCTGAACCGAACGGCGTGGCCGATTTCTGCACGCCCCGGAAAAACGAGCTTGCATCAAAGCATTCACGCGAAGTCATCAATCCGTTTCTGAAGCGGTTTCGGACGAGCGTTGGGCTGGTGATGTACAGCGTCCCAGGCAACGCCGATCCGATTCGAACGCGGGTCTACCGAACCTTTCAAAAGAACCCCGATGCTCAGGAGCGTGCAGAGGGAACGAAGCAATTGCGAAAAGTCCTCGCGGACTTTGACTACCGGGGAGAGACTCTGCCGGAAACAATCCCCTTGAGCAACACCAGTCCGGTGGCCGATTACTTCCGTAACTTTCCAGGTCTCGATGCGTCGGATCGTTTTAACGGCAAAGGGTTCTGGTCGCTTCCGATCCCGGTTAGTACTGCGATTGATGTCGAGCCAAACGACGTTCTCATCTTCGATGGCGAAGGTTACCCGGCGCTCAGGGAATTTCTGAACGAGAACGGCATCCGACATGTGCTGCTGACCGGCTATGCAACCGACATGTGTTACTGCCGTACAACCGCTGGCTATGAGAACCTGTCGAAAGATTTCAATGTCTTTCTGGTCGCCGATGCCTCATTGGCTACCTTTCCGTCGAATACGAGTCCACGCTTTGCCGTCAATGCAGCGATCTCCTATGCGGCGCTGAACCAACTGATTACGCAGGTGTCCTGGGTACGGCCGATCGAACGAGATGGGAGCCAATAACGCATGATGGATCGAAAGACATCACCCCTAACGACTCGGAGGCAATGGTTGGCGGGATCCTTGGCGACAGGGGTTGCAGCATCAGGCGTGTTGGAAGCGTGCTATGCGCAGGCATCTGAGAAAAAGGGAGCCCGCATCGCGATCACGCTCGATCTGGAGATGTCCCGCAATTTCCCAACGTGGGAAACGACGCATTGGGATTACGAAAAGGGGAACCTCGACGAGCCAACCAAACGCTACGCGAGTGAAGCAGCCAAGCGGGTCCGCGAGCGCGGTGGCGTCATCCATTTCTTTGTCGTCGGCCAAGTGTTCGAACAAGCTAACGTCGATTGGTTGCGTGACATCGCTGAGGCAGGACACCCGATTGGAAATCACACCTACGATCACATCAACGTACTGGCGACTCGAAGGGAGGATTTGCAGTTCCGATTCCAGCGCGCACCTTGGCTGCTACCGGATCATGCGATCATCGACTTGATACGCGAGAACATTGAACGGACAAGCAAGGCGATGCAAAGTCGGATTGGGATCCTGCCGCAGGGGTTTCGCACTCCCGGTGGATTTCATGATGGGCTTCGCAATCATCCCGAGGTACGGTCGCTGCTGAAAGACCTCGGGTATCGCTGGGCGAGCAGTCTGTACCCTGCGCATCCCAACACCGATCCGCGTCAGGAACCATCCGATTCCATCCTCGATGCCATCGCGTCCGCACAGAAAGCATCGCAGCCGTTCACCTATCCTGATGGATTGATCGAAATACCCATGAGTCCGATCAGCGACATCGGCGCGTTTCGCACGGGGCGTTGGAAGTTGGAGTGGTTTCTGCGTTCGGTCGAGCGCAGCGTACGCTGGGCGATCGACCGCGCAGCGGCTTTCGATTTCCTGGCGCACCCCTCATGCCTGGGGGTGATGGATCCCGAATTCAAGACGCTCGATTTGATTTGTCGACTGGTCGAGGAATCCAAGGACCGCGCGGAATTGACGGACCTTAACGCGATCGCAACGGGGTGATCGCTGGAGATGACGTCCCTTTGCCGAATCTGACAAAAAGCAAATTACCGGTACGACGGACTTTTCGTCCGTCGATGGGGATTACGACCATCGAAACTCGGATGAGCATGGTAGGGATTATGCGTCCGCTCCTGCTGGCGAGCAAGGCGATTGATCGGGTGAGAGGGAAGAAGTAGAGATGGTTATCTGCTGGCCTGCAGCGATATGAACGGATCCACGAATGGG
>JBKDPB010000180.1:0-8213 GCA_046342615.1 Planctomycetota bacterium
GGCCCGCCCCGTTGCTGCCCGCCCTGTTGGTTTCCGCCCTGTTGTTGCCCGCCCTGTTGTTGCCCGCCCTGTTGTTGGCCGCCCTGTTGTTGCCCGCCCTGTTGTTGTCCGACGTTTCCGTCGCCGGTTGCTTCGTTACCCCATCCCCAGCGATGTGATTGCAGATTATCGCGACTTGTGAGTTTAAAAGGTGGCTCCCACAATCCACCGTCGAGTGCGGGCAGGGGTAGGATTGACATGACCATCATCAGAAGCACGATTGCCGTTCCACCCGCGGCAAGCCATTTCATGGACAGTCCGGCGTCCATCTCAAGATTGCGTTGCCGCGTGTAGCGACGGACACTCAGCAACGAAATCATGACCAGGAGCAACAGAGCCGAAGTCATGTAGACGATCATGTAGATCCAAGCGAGTCGCCGTCCTGCACTCGATGCGATGACCAGTTGTCCGAGACCGAAGACAGGAACCGCCAGGATCGCGAAATACAAAATCCACACACCGGGATTATGTTTGCGTTTCGGTGCGTTTGCTTTAGTGACGTTTCTACTTTTTTTGAGCAAGCCGAGGGATTGCATCAATCCTTCGCCGTGGGCTTCTCCCGCGTCGTCGATATTCGTGCAGTCAAAGGTGATGCGATCGGCCAGGTAGGTGATCAAGATCAGGAAAACAACGAGAATAGGAAAGCTCAGAGAAGCCAAGGAACCTTCGATCACAAAATGGCGAGGGGCGACGAACAACGTTGCGCCAGCGAGAAGCAGGAGATAGACAAAGGCTTGAGATCGCGATTGTTCGATGGCGATGCGAGAGATGAGGACCGAAGCGAAGGTGTACAATCCCAAGACCCACATCAGGCGGATGGGGAACTCTCCTTGGTACAGGGCCGTCATGAGAAACGCGACCAGCGATCCGATCATCAGAATGATGAAAGCCGGAGCGAGCCCGGCTAGTACGTAGTCGAGAGAGGTGGGTCTTGGCTTGGATTCGTTCATCGGGATCGCCTCGCGAACCCACTAGGATACCATGAATCGAAGCGGGTGCGACGCTGCTTTTTGCGAAGCGATCAGCCCCCGAATGCAGCGATCCTCGTCGGGCTACCCCCCACCGTGACTTTGGCAAGGATCTCGAGATTGGCGATCGAGACGATCCACAGCGTGCCGTCACCTGGATTGGTGATACAAGCCGCGCGGCGATTCGGAAAGACGGCGATTTCGTGATAACCCGAGTGTCCCTCGATCTTGCTCGTTCCGATTTCGATGGTCTTGACGATGGCTGCGTCGCTCAAATCTTTGTCACCGTTGGGATCCAGGTCGACGGCGGTCAGTTTTTCGATCTGTTCGGAGTTGCGACGATGGTGGATGATCCATGCGTATTCTTTACCGTTTGCCGCTGCAAAGCATTTGGGAGTGCTCAGCGACAACCCGTCACCTGCCGGGACGGATAATTCGACCAGATGGGCTTTGGGCTTGGATGCATCGATCAGTCCGACCATGGACTGGTCGCCGGTTCCATAGTGAAAGAGCACCCAGGATCTCAAATTTGCAAAGGCGCCGGTTCGGTTAGGGCGATCGCTTTTGGAATCCGTTCCTAGCGGGATATGCTGGACATGTTCGGGGGTGGTATCGCGCCCATCACCTTCAACGACGCAGATGCCATCGGCAGGCGCGAAGAAAACCTTGCCGGAGTTGGTTGTTGCACCGTGCAGCCCACCCGATGGAAGTTTGAAGGATCGATTGGGTTGATTCGAACTCGGGTCGGTAGAAACCACATCGACTTGTCCCGCATGATCCCCTTCACGATCCGCCCACGTCGCATAGCACCATGAATTGGCAACCCCCGCAAGGGTGATGTGATTGCCGCCGCCTGAGAAGAACTTCCAGCCCCAGGGTGAACGGGAGTCTTTCGGCGGCGTTACGATCGTGAATCCATTTTTCGCGTCGTTTGCGATGTAGATGCGTTGGTTGTAGCTGTAGACATGCGCTGGGTTTCCTTGATCTGCATCGATCTGGGAATGAACGACTTTTGGAGATCGGGAGTATCTGGCGTGGAAGTGGTCGCCATGAGCCTCCAATTCGACCCCGGTATCCACGGCGATCCAACCGCTTCCGATTGCGCCTCGCTCCGAATCGTGGATGCCAGCGACCAAAGCATTGCCGATCGATTCCATCTGCACGTAGTTTTGGGTTTCCCCATCCAGCTTGGGTATGCTGTCGACGGTCAACGCGTTCAACCTCCACTCATTGCCAATTCGTTGCAAATCCCCCCACCTCAGCGTTTGGTCTGCCGTGTCTTGCCAAACTAGGCGTGCGATGGTTCGAGGCTTGTCGGCGGAATTTGAGCCCTGTTGTTGCGCAACGGCATGTCCGACAAGAAGGCCGAAGGACAGCGAACAGAAAAAGGTCGTGATGCGAACAGTGAGATGCATGTTGAGTTTCCTGGATGAATGCGAGTCTTTACACGTTTGATTCGCCGTAGCATTTAGTCATCCAGAACCTGGACTTCTGCACCGTTGGCGGAAAACGAGTTTCGATAGGGGACTTCGTTGACGTTGTTCGCGGTAAATCGAACCGAGCCGTCGAGGAAGCCGAGATGGACGCCACTGCCGTGAAGGGACCGCGAGGAATAAAAGCCTCGGCCGTGAAACCCGATGTCTGGGATGCGGTGGTTGGGGGTCAAGTATCCGTTGATCGTGGTTGCGGACGGAACTCCGCGGATCCATGTCTCTCCTCGATTTCCGCGAAAGCTGTTGACGATGCCGGGAAACAGCGACATCAGATCGGGATTGGCGATGATGTTTCCGCCAGCCGAGAACCCTGGACCGCTCGGGTTTGCCGTTGTTCCTGCCCAGTTTCCGATTCGGCGAATGGGTTGACGCTGGGGAGGCGTTGGACTCACCTGCTTGTCTCCCAGGATCGTTTCAGCCACCATCACGGTATTGCTCGTTCCATCGACACACTTGGCGAGTTTGGCGAAAGCACCTGTCCAGAACATGCCGTCGGTCTCGTAGCGATCGTCATAGAACACATCGCGCCCGCTGCCGATACTGAACATGTAATTCAATCCAGCCGTTTGGCCTGCGTTTCCGTTGGCGAGCATGGTCGGAAACATCGGATCCTCCGCATCGCTCGGGCACAGGAAGGTTGGAATTCGTTGGCTGATCACCCCTGCGAGGGCGGGATCAAACCGCGCGGCGAAAACAGGGCCAATCAATAAAGGCCGACCATAGTCGATCAGCGAGTGAAGATTCGTCTGCTCCATGAAGGGCAGAATCCGAGCCTGGGCCGAATATGTGCTGCTCCCCATCAACCCCGGAAACCGCTTGAAGGCGGACTCGTAATTCATCGTGGCAAGCGATATCTGTCTCATGTTGTTCGAGCAGGACATCCGCCGCGCGGCTTCCCGGGCCGCCTGAACCGCCGGGAGCAACAACCCGACAAGAATCCCGATGATCGCGATCACCACCAGGAGTTCCACCAACGTAAAAGCCGATCTACGCATGCCAACACGTCTCCATGAAAAAATGCTTTTGATCCAAAATGTGTATGTGCAATTGTTATGCAAAAGAAAAACTTCGTCAATTGTGTCAGCCAGATTTTTTCCAAAAAGATCGGCGAAACCATGGTTCAATGATCAAATCGCAAATGCGAATGCAGAAACACGCATATGCTTGTTGGCGTGTTTTTGTTTATGCAAATTCAGTGCAACGAAGGGGGCGAGCGAGGCTGTGGGCGCGAGTGATCCGTCGTTAGGGCGGCGCTGCGGACTGTGGGCTGACCAGAGCGATGTTTGTCGCTGCCCTCGCTCATCCTCCTCTGTGGCGAATTGCCCATGAGCAGACGCCCGCCCGGATGCCCCGCGACTCAAGCTGTCTGAATAGCGGTCCAGGTCGCCGTCCTGTTATTGCTCGACACCTTGGTTCGAGTTCTGCATCCCGTTGGCTTCCCTGTTCAAGTCGACTTCGCGGACGAGACGCCGTTCGCTCCCGGTGAAATAAACCACAGCGCCGATGATCGCGATCGCGATCAAAATAACCCGATAGGTGGTAGCGACGATCAAACCCGAGAAGTCGTCCGGGATATTCTTCACTTCTCGGAACAGTTGATCGATGGCGACTTCCTGGACCCCTAATCCGCCAGGGGTGAGCGGCAAGGCCGCAGCGGCAAAGGCGGGAGGAATCGCCTGAAAGTGCTGGGATAGACTCGGGGGCTGCTCGTACAAGGCATTGGAGATCAGCCAGGTCGAACTGGTCAGCAGCAAATGGACGCAAAGGGTCGAGGCGAGCAACTGCAGGACCAATTTCGGCTTGCCCTGAAAGACAAGGCATGCGTTCGCAACCCGAAAGAGTGAAACGCCGACCCAGGGCACTTTTTTGAGCCAATCGAGCGGCAACCGGTGCCCCGCCATAACGATGGCCGCGAGCCCAACCACGCCGATCAGCGACAAGAACGTTGCTCCTCGCCGAATCCATTGGAAGTTCGGGGAAAGTTCATTGGCGAACTGCAGGCTGGCAGCCGCAACGATGACCAAGCCCAGCAATCCAATCGCTCGGTCGACGAGCACGGAGGTGACGACTTCGGTGCGTCGCTTGTGTGTCAAGCGTGCGGCTGCGATCGCCTTGAACAAATCTCCCCCGATGGCTCCCACGCTGACCATGTTGAGCATCGTCCCCAAGAACCCGAGCCGGATCGCATCGGTGAGCTTGAGAGGGACATCCAATGCGGCGACGAGCGTTTGCCATCGCCAAAAGGTGATGAGGTGCGCTGTCAAGACTCCCAAGAACGCGCATCCCAGGAGCCCCCAGTGCTTGTCTTGGCTGACGAGGCGGTCCCAGTCGCTCTTGGGAAAGCTGGTCACGATCCAAGCCAGGATGGCGCCGAGCAATCCCAGCTTGATCAACGGGATCATCCATCGCGATCGATGACGGAGAATTTCCATGATTCGAGATCCGTCATCCAGTCATTGCGTTCGCTGCTCGGATCGCGACACTACGCGCCGGCCAGAGCATTTCCTTTGATCGCTTGCGCTAATTCACGAGCGCGAGCCGTGCTCTCCCAAGTGAACTCAGGCTCGTTGCGTCCGAAGTGTCCGCCGGCGGCCGTCTTGCGGTAGATCGGACGGCGGAGATTGAGGTATTCGATGATCCCGCGCGGGGTCAAGTCGAAGAATTCCTGGACCACTTCGCAAATGCGTTCGTCGGAAACCTTGCCGGAATCTTGCGTATCGACCCGGACGCTGACCGGCTTGCTCACACCGATCGCGTAGGCCAATTGCACTTCGCAACGATCGGCTAAGCCTGCCGCGACAATGTTTTTGGCAACGTGCCGTGCCATATATGCCGCACTGCGATCGACCTTGGTCGGATCTTTGCCGCTGAAGGCTCCGCCACCGTGGCGCCCCCAACCTCCATAGGTATCGACGATGATCTTGCGACCGGTCAAGCCGCTGTCACCGTGTGGGCCGCCGACAATGAATTGGCCCGTCGGATTAATGTGATAGATAATGTCCGGGCTCAGAAGTTTCGGTGGCAGGCAGGGTTTGACGATCTTCTCAATCACAAATTTGCGAATCTCATCCTGGCTGACATCGGGAGCGTGTTGCGTAGAGACCACAACGTTGTGGATCCCGATCGGAGTGAAGCCGTCGTACTTGACCGAAACCTGACTCTTCGAGTCGGGACGCAGCCAATTGACTTCTTTGTTGAAGCGGGCTTCTGTCAATCGGTTGGTGATGCGGTGCGCCAGGGCGATGGGCAGCGGCATCAGTTCAGGCGTATCGTTGCAGGCATAGCCGAACATCAGGCCTTGGTCGCCGGCTCCGATATCTTTTCCTGCAGAGGAGTCTTCATTGACCCCCATGGCGATATCCGGGCTTTGTCCATCCAACGCCACCATGACGTTGCAGGTCCTGCCGTTGATCCCCCATTCGTCATCGGTATACCCGACGTCGACGATCGCCTGACGCACGACATCCGCGTAATTCACGATCGCCTTGGTGGTGATCTCGCCAACGATGAGGGCCAGACCGGTGGTGACGACCGTCTCGCAAGCCACTCGGCTCAGTGGATCTTGTGCCAGAAGCGCATCCAAGACGCTGTCCGAGATTTGGTCAGCCAACTTGTCCGGATGACCCATCGATACTGATTCACTTGTGAAGACGTACTTGCCTGATGCCACCGTTTCAACCTCCCGCAAGGGACCATGGATATAAAGAGGAACTCTCAGCGCGAACCGCCCCGAGGACCAGGCGCGCCTCCGAAACTAGACCACCAGTGTAATCCTATTTGCGAACCGGGAAAGCCGAATTGGAACCTTCGTCACCGTCCGAAACAAAGCTACAGTCCCTACGCGCCCTCCGAAAAACCGAGGATTTCGGTAGCAAGTCGGTGGCGGACTTTAAGGATCGGGTAGAGTTGATCGGGTTTCTCCTCCTGCCGGAGCGACCCGTCCGAGAAGTTGACGTACTCCAGGGTTCGCGTCCCGAACAAGGATTCCGTGCTGCACATGTCCAGCTCGAGCACACAAGCCACCGATCCCGATCCGCTGTTCGCTTGTTCCCCCGAATGGAGTGCATGGTGGACATCCACCTCCCTCCGCGCACGGATCTTGGACACTTTTGAGAAGTGCCTGATTCTCGCACTGTACCTGTTTTTCATGAACGCGCTCTCGAAATCCATCGCCGATGGGCTGCTGCGCGGGCAAGGGGTAGTGATCGGCGATGCGATGCTGCTGACCACGGAAACGATCATGGTCTTCATGGTGCTGCTCCGACGCGGCGCCAAGGAGATGACGTTGAGGCCTAGCGATTGGGCCATCGCGCTCTCGGCAACCTGCCTTTCCCTCCTGGCTCGTCCGTACCCGCATCCACCCCAGTGGTTCGACACCCTGGGTGTTGTTCTGACGATCTCCGGGCTCTGCATGCAACTGGTCGCCAAACTCACGCTCGGCCGAAGCTTTGGCTTGGTCGCAGCCAATCGAGGTATCTGCTGCTCGGGCCCCTACAAGTTCGTGCGTCACCCGATCTATTTCGGATATGTCCTGTTGCACGTCGGCTTTTTCCTGCTCAACCCGAGCCTTTGGAACTTGGCTATCTTTGGAACGCTCTACTCGATCAAAATCCCTCGCATCCTGATCGAAGAACGGCTCCTCGCTCGCGATCCCGAGTATCGGCAATACATGGACAAAGTCCGCTTTCGGCTGTTGCCAGGGTTGTTTTAGCAAGCCAGCGTGCGAGCCCATCCCCCACCCGCATCTTGAGTTACAATGCCGTCGTGGTACTCGTCGGCTTTCCAAGCCACAGGTAACTTCGGTGCAACAAGTTGTTAATTTTCGGCGGGGTGCTCGATGCGTTCGATCCAGGGGGCGGTTTTCTGCAGCAGTGTTCGCTATGCGTTCATCATGGCTTGCCTGGCGATGGCGTTGGGCGCATCGGAGAGATTCCTTCGCGCGGAGGATACCGACGATTCGGAGACGATGCATGCGATACTGAACCGGCAAGCCGAGGCGTGGAATCGCGGGGATATTGAAGCGTTCATGGGCGCTTACTGGAAAAGCCCCGAGCTGACCTTCAGTTCCGGGGGCGAGACCACGCGCGGATGGGATGACACGCTAGCCAGGTATCGCAAACGCTATCCCGACACGGCTGCGATGGGCAAGCTGGCGTTTTCCGCTCTCGAGACCCAGATGCTGGGTCGTGACGCGGCGCTCACGCTCGGGCGATGGGAGTTGAAACGCCAGGAGCCGGCTCGCGGGAATTTCTCGTTGGTCTGGCGGAAAGTCGATGGAACCTGGAGAATCATTCACGATCACTCCTCGTCTTCGAAAACCCCGTAGCTCACCAACATTCATGGCCCAGATCACGATTCTCAACGGAACCCTTCGGTTTCGAGGGCCCCCGTTGCTCGATGAGGCGACGCTGCGCATCGAGGTGGGGGACAAAATCGGACTCCTGGGACGTAACGGGGCAGGCAAAACCACCCTCCTGCGGCTCCTCGCGGGCTTGGAAACCCTGGAGTCAGGCACCGTGGAATTGGCGCCGGGAACACGCATCGCCCTCGTGCCGCAGGACGTCCCGGAGGGGATCCACGGCACGATCGAGCAGGTTATCGCGCAAGGTTTTCCAACGGAATTCGACGCTCCCGAGCTTCACTGGAAAAAAGAACAAATGCTCGAGCGGACGATCGGACAACTGCAACTCGATCCCACCGCCGATTTCCAAAC
>JBKDPB010000181.1:0-7935 GCA_046342615.1 Planctomycetota bacterium
CACCCATGCCGCCGCCCATGCCACCCATGCCGCCGCCCATGCCACCCATGCCGCCGCCCATGCCACCCATGCCGCCGCCCATGCCGCCACCCATGCCGCCGCCCATGCCACCCATGCCGCCGCCACCCAGGTTGATGACAGGTACGACCAGGTCGCCTACAGGATAGACTCGCACGACGTTTGCAGAATTCTTCTTGTTGGTGATTTTCATGACTTCGTCTTGGATGACGTAGGTCAAGTTCAGAGGCTCGAGAATCAGCTTGAGCGCCGATCGGAGCGACAGTTCGGGCACATTCAGGTTCACGGGTTGTTCAGGCGTGACGGTTTCTTCTTCCAACCCTTTTTCGTCAATCACGATCGGGATGCGGTAGGTGTCCGCCAGGGTTGAAATCACTCCGCTCAGAGGCTGGTTGTTGAATGCCATTTCACCTCGTTCGCGCAGAGCGCGGAAAATACGGCGTTCTGACTCGTTGCCGCCCGACAGGTCGATTGTCCCGTAACGCTCCAAACGGCGAGCGCTCAACGCTTGCCAAACGTCAGCGGGTGGGTATCGGATCGGTGGCTCGTCGACGAACGGAATGCAGGCCAATTCGCAGAGGTAAAGGCTGTCGACGAATCCGCGGTTGCGCTGATTCACGGCATCCATGATCAATCGGTGATTGGCCAAGCTATTGGATTCCGTGTTGACGACAACGTCGATGACCGAGTCGGGTTTGAGATCGTGGATTTCGGGAGCGATTTCATTGTTGGCAGCGGAGTAGAGTTGTTGCTCCATCAACGAATTGAATCGTTCGACCAGCTGCTGAATGGTCGCTTCGCGGCGATCGCGATCTGCCAAGAGCCGGCGAGAAGCCGATGCGCTGGCTTGGACTGCTTCCGATCGCGCGACGCGTTCTCTGGCTTCCGTCGAGGACCGATCCGCTGCTTGAATGCCCGCGGTCAATCGTCCCTCCAACTGCACCCGACTCGAAGGATCCAGCTCGGGCGAGCGTCGCACTTGATCCAACATCGCCTTGAGAGCAATCTTCGATGAGTAGGGATCATCCGAGGTGCGGGCTCGGCTCAACTCCGCCATGACCTGGCGTTCCAGGGCTTGAGCCGATACGCGTCGCATTTCGGCGTCGCGGGCCAGGAGATCGCCCGCAGAGGCCAATTCGCTGTAGGGATCAAACGATCGCGGCGCGCTCTGAGGTTGCGATGGTGCTTGGGGTGCCGGAGCAGCTTGGAGTTCGACCGGATCATTGGTTGCCAAGTCGTCCATGGCCGGATCGGCAGGCGCGTCCGCAGCGGGCGCGTCGCCGAAGGGATCGTTGCTTGCAGGAGGATTGCCTTCGGTGGGAGGTTGGCCGAACGGATCGTCCTGGACGCGAGCCGAAATGAACTTCGCAATCCGTGGAGCAGCTCCTTTTTCCTTCAACGGCTTGACCGTTTCAGAAACCGGCTTGCCTTTGCCGGACGGATCGATGGCAGCCTTGCTCGGATGGTTCGCCATTTCGCGAGCCGCGTCGCGAACCGCCGGAGCGGCGAGATTGTTGGGAGATCGACGAAGCGCTTCTTCAGCAATCGTGGTAGCCGCTGCATGGTCGCCGATGTGCAGTGCAAATTTCGCTTCCTTGATCAAGTGATCGGAGGAGTTCATCAAACTGTCGCCGAGCTCGCGCAGGGCATCGGAACCCGCCGTCGGAAGGAGCAGGCCGCCGTTGGAAGACGACTTCGAAACCAACACGCCCAAGAAAGCCAAATCCGGATTGCTCGCCTCGCTTTGGATGTTCCACTCGACGCGCTTCGGCTGGCCGAGCACCGTGCCGTCGATCGTCAACGAACCTTGAATCGACGGGGCGCCCAGCGAACCCACGACGATCGTATCGCGGTCTGAACGCAAAGGAGGAAGTCGCTCGGGATAACGTGCCGCAATGCCAGCGGGCCAACGAGAATCCTTGGGCCAGAATACGGGCCGCGAAGCCATTTTCGACAACGCGTCGCCGATCTGTTGCAGCGTCAGCCCTTGAATGTTCTGCCGGACGAAAACCCGTCCGCCCGTGTGATTGGCCAGCGTCGAGAGAAACTCGCAATCCGTTCGCGAACCGATCGCCATCGAATGTACCACGCATCGTCCGTCAACCAACTCCGACACCAGAGCGCCGAATTCCTCCGTGTTCATCAAGTTGGTCAAATGGATGCCGTCGCCGATATAAATCAAATTGCGGTCGCCATCCGTTGGAAGCGATGCGGCAGCAGCTCGCAACGAAGCCGCGATGTCGGATGTTCCCAAAGGCAGCCGCTTTTCCAGTTGCTGAAAACCGATCTCCGTACGCGAAGCACTTGGATCCCCTGCAGGAAGCAGCTGCGTCGGTTTGACATCGCAAGCGAACAACGAAACCTTAGCCCCCTCAGGCAACGACTCCACCACCGCCTTCGCCAAGTCGATCGACTCGCGTCGGTACTCCCCATTCTGAGAAGCCGATGTGTCGACAATGATCGCGACGCTCGGAACCGATGGCTCGGAGACCATTTCGCCTGGCAGAATGCTCAAAGCGAAAAGCGTCTTGCCCGCTTCGTCATACGTCGCCAATCGACTGGCTTGAGCCTGCGCCTCTTGGGAGGCTTGGCTCATCGGTACTCCAAGGCACAGGGCAAAACCGACAGCAAGGGAAGGCAATACCACTTTTTTTCCGCGCATCACACGTTGAATCAGCATAGCGATTCGCTCCGAAGGGGCTCGAAGAGTCTTTCCAGGGGGGTACATAGGTACGGATACTCGGTCCACACGCATCTTCCTAATCCTATTTCTCGACCTTTTTCGTTGCCATCAAAAAACTCGCAAATGACCGAGAAAACTAACGGCTCCATTGCCCCGAACCCCCATACGTTCCCGCATGGGCGAGCAAAAGAACCTCGATCCGTCTCCCAATCCTATTTCTATTGAGCAAACGGTGGGCCAATTCGCGACGCAGCCCGACAAGGGGATGGGAAAGTGCGACGATTCCGGGCGTTCGAGGGTAGAACCATCTCGGAATCGATCTCGCGTCGCTCACGTTCCTCTGCCAAAAAACCAAGCAATTTCGAACACGTCGACCTCCAGGGGTTGCAATTTCGAACATCTTCGCCGGCAGCGGCGCTGCCGGGAGAATCCGCAAAGTCGGACAATGCAGCAAATTCCGCTTATCCCTTCGGGATTTCCCGTCCGATCAATCTGAAATCGGGTGCGCCCTACGAGCAAGGCTCGTCGCCGATCCGATGGAAAAGGATCCAAGTATGGTACGGCACAACAACCTCTCAAGCCATCACTGGCTTGCCACTTTATTCCTGGCATTCGCGATGCATTCGATGGCAATCGCTCAGGAAGACGACACCGAACCTCGTTCGCAGACCCCCTTTTCCAATCCTTTTGGCAAGTTCATCAAGACGCCCGCACCCTCACGGCCGGCGGAACCGGATCCCGCTCCCTCCAGCCCCAACCAGGAAAGCAGCGGACTGGGAAGCTTCTTCATGCCTTTGAAGTCCATCTCGAACCCGTTTCGGCCCAGTTCGAAAAGGATCGAAAACGATTTCGTGCCCGAAGTCACCCCCAAGCCGTATCGAGAACCCTTCCAGGATGCGTCGAACGAATTCATCACCAAACCTGCCGTCGCGGCCTCGCCATCACAACCTCAAGAGAAAATAACACGGGCTCTCAACGCCGCCGCTGCGGTCGAGGAACCGACGTCGGTCGCCGAGGGGCCGAAGTCCGAGGTTGTACCACCGGAGAAAAAAACCTACGCTGCCAATCCAAAGATCGATACGTTTGATTCCAAAGGTACTTCGCGAAGGGTGAAGACCACGACGGTCAGCAGGACGACCGAACGCCGGCCCAGCGAGTCCGCTCCGGAGGAGGGGAAGTCCGTCCTCGCGACACCTGCAGCACGGACCAAGCCAACGCGAAGCGATCCCCCAAGCCCGAAAGCCATCCCGAGCTCCACCAACGCGTCCGGGAAATTCGTCAAGAACAGCAAATCGAATCGGCCGGAACCGACGACTCCATCCAACCTGGGGATCGATCTCCATGCGCCGGGATTGAATCTGAAACTCGTGGGCCCCGACTCGATCTTGATCGGGAAACCCGTCCCGTATGAACTCCTCGCGACCAACGAAGGACAAACGTCTCTCAACGGACTCACCATCCGCCTGATGGTTCCCGCCAAGGTCGTCATCGCAGAGTCGAAGGTCAGTGAAGGCAATCTCCAAGAAACATCGGCCGATGAAAGTCGCGGCGTCCTCTGGGAAGTCAAACAGCTCCCAGCGGGATCAAGCCACTCTCTCAAAGTCATGATTCAGACCGATCAACCGCAACACTTCGCGATGAGCCTGGATTGGAAAATTGAAAATCCAGCCATCGAAATACCGATACGCGTCCAACAGCCCCAGTTGATCTTGGCCCTCGAAGGTCCGTCCGAAGCCGATTTCAGAAAACCGCAATCCTACCGCTTGCGCGTTCGAAACCCAGGTAATGCAACGGCGGAAGGAGTCGTTGTCCAACTGGAAACCCAGCCCAATGGGAGCAACGAACAGGTTGTCGGCGATCTGGCTCCCGGCAGCGAACGAGTCATCGAAATCGAGTTGACGTTTGAACAAGTCGGAAAGGTCCCTGTCTTCGCAAAAGCGGTCAGCAAAACCTCGAACCTCGAAGCCACCCGAAGCATCGATGTCGAGGTGCGCCGCTCGCTTTTGATTCCGACCTGGGATGGGCCCGCGGAGTTCTACCAAGGCAATACCGCAGAATACACGCTCACCCTCGAAAACCGAGGCAACATCGATGCCCTCGACAACGAATGCCGAGTCGAACTTCCAACCGGATTCGACGTGGTGTCTCTACCTCCACGCGTCTCTCGCCAGGGCAGTCAATTGCAGTGGACGATTCCCCGCATCGCGGTCGGTGAATCCTCGAACTGGAAATTCCAGTTCATCATGAATCAAGCGGGGGATCAAGAACTCGCGTTCGAATCCGCATCCTCCACGGGCGAGCCCGCCAAATCCACCATGCAAACCAAAGTGGATGCCGTGGCCGACCTGTCCCTGGCCGTAACCGATCCCATCTCCCCCGCCCCTGTCGGAAAACCGGTGGTGTACCAGATCACCATCACCAACCGAGGAAAGAAAACGGCGGAAGACGTCTTCGTCATCGCCCAATTCTCGGACGGGATCGAACCGATTCGCATCGAAGGTCACTCCGGACAACTCGTTCCAGGCCAAGTTCTCTTCGACAACATTCCCAAGATCGAACCCGGGCAAGACTTGACCCTCGTCATCACCGCCGAGGCGTCCCGGCCCGGTTCCCACCGCTTTCGGGCTGCAGTTCGCTGCCAGGGAAGCGAAGACGATTTGCTCAAGGAAGAGTCGACCCGCTACGCCGCCACCGGGACCGGGTCGGCAAAGTAAACCAGCAACGTCGCTATCGCTGCCGGCGAGTTTCCCCGGGAATATCGCCCTTGTCCCTCCTCGGCGTGCACGATCCGGAGGGAAATCCCTCCCGAACTCCTCTTGACTCGAACTCGGCACAACCTATGATCACATTGATCAATCAATCAACCAATCGATTGATTGATTGATTGTTGGATCGAGGATTGGGAAGGGCAGCAATTCAGGCATGCATCGAGGAACCGATGGCTGGCGAAACCGAGGCGGACTGTTCAGGAGAGGATCACGGCGGCGTGTTCCACCCGCTTCCTATCCCGAGCGTGGATGTCTGCTCGCGAACCGCCGCCATCTTTCGGGCGCTGGGGGACAAGCGGCGTTTGTGCCTGCTCGCACTGTTGGCGCATCGGGAGATGTGTGTCTCGGAATTGACGGAGCGGCTCAAGGACAACCTGCCCGCGATTTCGCAGCGGCTGAAACTGTTGCGGTCCGAGCGCATTGTGGTGGCGCGACGCCATGGGAAGCATGTCTTTTACTCGCTCGCGGATGACCATATCGCCCAACTGATCGCTAATGGTTTGGCCCATGGCTGTGAGAAAGAGAAGTCGGTCTGACGGCAAGTTCCGATTACGTAACACGGTTGAAAAACAGGAGAAAGAACATGACACACAAGCACGAACATCACGATCACGTCCATGGCGAGCATTGCGGCCACACCGCAATCCAGCATGGCGACCATGTCGATTACCTCCACGATGGCCATTTGCATCACCCCACGACTGCGGGTGAGGTGGAGGAGCACGCGTTGGAGGTGACATCGTCCAATCCGGCGACCTGCACGGGAGGGCACGAGTGCACCGGGCATGCCAAGGACCATGTTCATGGCCCAGGGTGTGGACACCTTGCCGTCCCGCACGGCGACCATATCGATTATCTTGTGGATGGGCATCTTCATCATCCACATCAAGGACACTGCGATCATCACGGCAAAGTTCAGGTCGTTTCCAGCAACTAGGTTACGGATTTCGAGAGCGGTTCGGACGGGGATTGCGATTCTGCTCGCCATGGCGAGCGGCGGTGCATCCCCGAGTCCGGCTCAGGTCGTTGGCCTATCCCAACCGGCGGGTTCCAATTCGACGGATCGTTTCGCGAAGACTCCGGTCGCCGAATGGATTGCGCGAGCGAAGGGGGAAGGGGATTCGATTCGAGGGGCGGCACTCTTTCACCAACCTTCGTTGCTGTGCGCGAGATGCCATTCGACGCACGAGCCGACGCCCGACATCGGCCCGATGCTGGCGCGATCATCGCGCGACGATGGAACGACCGTCTCGGATCATGAGATCGTCGAATCGATTCTGTATCCATCGAAATCCATCCTCGATCCTTACCGCAGCAGCGTCGTGCGAACCGAGGAAGGCGAGATCCTCACTGGAATGGTTCGCGATCGCTCGGAGGTCGAACTGCGTTTGGTGGCAGCCAACGGTGAATCGAGGACGTTGCGGCTCTCTGACATCGAATCGATGGAACTGTCAAAGACCTCGTTGATGCCCGAGGGGCTGACACAAAACTTGCCCGACGAGCGTTCGTTTGTCGATTTGATTCGATACTTGATCGATATTCGCGATGGCGGCACCGAACGCGCGCGGGAATTGGCTCCGGCCTTGTCGATGCTCGCGGCGACGGTTCCCGACTATGAGTCCACGATTGACCACGCAGGAATTCTGCGGTCTTGGAACCAGGATTCTTTCCATCGCGGGGAGGCGATCTATCAGCGGGTCTGTGCGAACTGCCACGGGACGCAATCCCAGCCGGGTTCATTGCCGACGGCGGTGCGATTCGCCGAGGGCAAGTTCAAGAACGGGAGCGATCCTTGGTCGATGTACCGAACCCTGACGCACGGGGTTGGTTTCATGCCTGCGCAAACTTGGATGGTTCCAACGCAAAAATACGACGTGATTCACTACATCCAGGAGGCCTACCTACGGAGCAATCCGCAGGTATCGATTGCGGAGATCAACGAGAATTACCTGGCTTCGTTGCCCCAGGGAACCAGCCTCGGCCCCGAACCTTCCTCCATCGAAGCTTGGAATGCGATGGACTACGGAAATGCGCTCGCGCATTGCTATGAAGTTCCCGGACCGCGACTCAATATCGCCTACAAAGGAATCGCTTTTCGCGTCGACTCGGGACCGGGCGGAATTGCCCGGGGCCACCAATGGATGCTGTTTGATACCGACACGCTTCGGTGGGCCGCGGGTTGGAGCCATTCCGAGGAGCGTTCCAAGGAAAGATTCATCGATTGGCGCGATATTCAATTCAACGGCGAGCATGGCATTCATCCTCGCATCGCAGGAGACACCGTTTTCGCGAACTCGGTGGGACCGGGGTGGAGTGAGCCGGCGACGGGTTCGCTGGAGGATCGCTCGCGAACGCTTGGCCGGGATGGGCGGCGTTACGGACCTCTCCCGAAAAGCTGGGGACGTTTTCGTGGATTGCATGTGGATGGTGAGCGATTCCTTGTCGATTACTTGATCGGTTCCACCT
>JBKDPB010000182.1:0-44774 GCA_046342615.1 Planctomycetota bacterium
CAGCGACCCCCCCGCCGGCCGCTCCCCACCGCCCCCGCCACGAGTTGGAGCTCAACACCGACTGGCCTCATGCGAATCCGATCATTATGGATGACCAAATCGATCAGCAGGATGGCTTTCGCTTCATCTACAGCTTGCCGATGGCTCGCCGACGCGTGTTGGTCGAGGACACGCGATTCTCGAACACGCCAACCATCGACCGCGAAGAATGTTGGGAAAAGGTTCGTGCCTATGTGGTTTCGCGAGGATGCCATGATTGGCGCATCGTTCGCGAGGAACAGGGTGTATTGCCGATGCCGACGCGAGGTGCGTTGCCCGGCAGCGGTCTTCCGATGCTCGCGGGCGGATACCGAGGTGGCTGGTTCCACGCGGCGACCGGCTACTCATTTTCCATGGCGCTGCAGGTGGCCGAATGTGTTGCGACACATTCGGCCGATGCACTGCCTCAGTTTTTGGGACAGTTAAGCCAGCAACATGCAGGGAGGGCGCGGTTTGCTCGATTCCTGAATCGTTTGCTGTTTGAACTCGTCAAGCCGCAAACGCGCTATCAAATCTTTCGGCGGTTTTATCGGGTGCTCGATGAACCGGCCATCGCCCGCTTCTACGGCCATCGATTCACCGCGTTCGATGCCTTTCGCATGGTGGTCGGA
Source organism: Planctomycetota bacterium (assembly GCA_046342615.1). Lineage (GTDB taxonomy): Bacteria > Planctomycetota > Planctomycetia > Pirellulales > Pirellulaceae > JBKCUI01. The sequence goes on from JBKDPB010000182.1 coordinate 651, forward strand.
ATTCCTCCCATGGGGCTCCGTCCCTTTCAATTCCTTCGATCCTACACGCGACTCCCCGCCCGTCGGGCTGTCCTCCCACCATCCACTCAACCGCTCAAGGTGCCCGGATGAACCCACACGTCAAAGAACTCTTGGACCGTTCGTTGTTCGAGCCCGTGCGCGATTTCAAGTGTCGACAGGGAAAACGCATTCGCAGTTCGCTGCTCCAAATCAGCTATGAGATGGCGGGTGGCAACGGAAACGTGCCCGCTTCCGTCAGCGATGCGATTGAAAGTCTGCATGCTGGCTCTCTGGTCATCGACGATGTTCAGGACGATTCCCGGTCTCGCCGCGGCCACATCACGCTGCATCACAGCATCGGCGTTCCGCTCGCCATCAACGCGGGAAACTGGATGTACTTTCAAGCGTTGGAATGCCTGAGCGATTCCTCGTTGCCTGCCGAAACTCGTTCGCGACTGATGGAAGCCATGATCCACACCGCGCGGCGATGCCACGAGGGGCAAGCGATCGATATCCACGCGCGCGTCGATCAGGTTCCCGTCGAGCATTGGGAAGAGACCACCAGCGCGATCAGTCTCATGAAGACCGGCTCCCTCGTCGAATTGGCGGTACGGATGGGTTGCATCGCGGCCAACGCGCCCGATCGACTCCTGTCGGTCTTGCCAGCGCTCGGTCGCCGGATCGGGATCGCTCTCCAGATGCGCAATGATCTCGATGAGTTGGCATCGATCGCACAGCGGCGCGATGACGACCATGCGGAGGATTCGATTCGGGATGACGATCTTCGAAATGCGAGGATGACTTGGCCCTGGGTCTGGGCCAGCCAGCGCACCGGGCATGCGCGATGTCGGGAATGGGCGATGCGACTCGACCGATCGATCCAGGATCGGTGGGATGTTGCGTGGGAGTTGTTTCGGCTCGTGGGTCAACATGGCGATCAGATCATCGGTGCGGTGGTTTCCGAGCAAGTGAGGTTGCTCGCCGAGCACGTCATCGATCGACGATTGCTCGATGGCGTCGGAGAGATCCTGCAGACGATTGAGCGACCGAGTTGGCCGATCTCCATCCTCGAAGGGATCCATGCAGACCCTGCGTCAAGGGTTGCCCGATGATCCATGCGACCTTGCCGGATTCAGATTCTGATATCGACCTGAAAGAGGAAACCCCTGTGTTCGACTCCGCATCGCTGGGACAATCTCCAGGAGGATCGCGCTGCGGTCGGGCTGCGGTGATCGGAAGCGGATTTGGAGGTCTCGCCGCGGCCATTCGATTGCAGGCGATGGGTTTTGAGACGGTCTGTTACGAGTCGCGCGATCGGGCTGGCGGCCGTGCATATGTGTATCAAGACGGAGGCTACACGTTCGATGCTGGGCCGACGGTCATCACGGCGCCGCATTGCCTGGAGGAGTTGTTCGAGCTCTCGGGCGAGTCGATGTCCGACCACGTCGATTTAATCTCGGTGGATCCGATGTACCGACTGCAGTGGCCCGATGGCATGCAGTTCGACTACAGCAGCAATGAATCCCGTCTGGTCGAACAAATACGGAAATGCTCTCCCAGCGATGTCGAAGGATACTACCGTTTCGCCGACTACACGCGGCGCGTGTTTGAGAAGGGGTACCTCCAACTCGGTGCCACTCCCTTCCTGAACTTTCGCGACATGATTCGCTGCGCTCCTGATCTGATGCGGCTGCGAGCTGATCGCAGCGTCTATGCGACCGTCTCCCGCTTCATTAAGAACGAGCAGTTGCGGCAAGCCTTTAGTTTTCATCCGCTGCTGGTCGGCGGGAATCCGATGGAAACCAGCGCGATCTACACCCTTATTCACTGGATCGAACGGCAATGGGGTGTCTTCTTTCCGCGAGGGGGCACGGGAGCCTTGGTCGAGGCCTTGGTCGCTCTGTTTCAGCGGCTCGGAGGGGAGTTGAAGCTGTCGAACCCCGTCGATCGAATCGCTGTTCAATCCGATGCACGCGGAAGAACCGTTCATGATGTCTACGACGCTCGCGGCGAGAAGGAACGGTTCGACCTCGTCGTTTCCAACGCCGATATCCATCACACCTATGCAAAACTCTATCGCGATAGCGTCGGTGGGAATACCATGCGTCGCCGGCTCGAACGCATGGATTGGTCGATGTCTTTGTTCGTCATGTATTTTGGCACCAAGCGGCGTTACCCCGACCTGGCCCACCATACGATCCTGTTCGGTCAGCGGTATCAAGGTTTGCTGAAGGACATTTTTCACGGTCGCTCGCTTCCCGACGATTTCAGTCTGTATTTGCACGCCCCCACCGTATCGGATCCAGGGATGGCACCGCCGGGAGGAGAGGCGTTTTACGTCTTGAGTCCTGTGCCGCACCTGGGACGCGCCCATGTCGATTGGGAGGAGACCGCCGGGCGTTATGGCGACGCGATTTTGGAATCGCTCGAACAGCATTTGCCGGGATTGCGAGAGTCGATCGTCACGCGCCGGCACTTTACTCCGGACGATTTCCGCGATCAGCTCAACGCCTACCACGGCTCTGCCTTTTCGGTTGCGCCGAAATTGACGCAGAGCGCCTACTTCCGACCGCACAACAAATCGGAGCATATCCCGAACTTGTACATCGTCGGTGGCGGAACCCATCCCGGGGCAGGTGTCCCGGGCGTGGTGAACACCGCCAAGGCTACCATCGGCATCATCGCTCGGGATTTCGCCAAGGTGCTGAGATGAGCGAGCGAACCGAGAATCACATCGAGGGTCAAGGCCTCGTCGGTCCCTCGGAGGACGCCGCAGCCGTGATCCAGCGGTCCAGCCGGTCCTTTTCGATCGCTGCGTCGTTTCTCCCCTTCTCGATTCGGACCAAGGTGTGGGCTCTCTACGCCTGGTGCCGCAGTGTCGATGATGCCGTCGATCATGCGACGAGCTCGACCGAAGCTGCGAAGGCGCTTCGAGGATTCGAAGACGATCTCGTGCGATGCCAGGCCGGAGAGCCGCCTTTGCATCCCGCCTCGGAATGGATCCGACCGTTCATCGCCGAACGTCAAATCGAGGTCCGCCACGCGAGGGAGTTGATCGAAGGGATGCGGATGGACCTGGAGGGATTCAAGGTCAATACCAACGAGGACTTAGAACGGTACTGTTACCATGCCGCTGGGACGGTGGGGTTGATGATGACCTCGCTGATGGGGGTCACGGACCGATCCGCGTATCGGCATGCGGTTTCCTTGGGAGTCGCGATGCAGATGACGAACATCGCCCGCGACGTCCTCGAGGATGCCGTACGGGGTCGATCCTATTTGCCGGGTATCGCGAACGTTTTGGAGGCGGAACCCGATCGAATTTCACAATCGGTCGCCGACATCCTTTCCCTCGCCGAAGAGCGTTACAACGTCGCGCTGCAAGGCCTCCCCTATCTGCCGTGGAGATGCCGGACGGCGATCCGGGTCGCCCTCGAGGTGTACCGAGAAATCGGTCGAGAGATTCAGCGAAACGCGTGTTCGGTGATGCACGGGCGAACCGTGATCAGCAAGCGGCGTTTGGCTTGGGTTTCCGCGAGAGCGTTGCTGTCCGCGATGAAGACCAATCTTGTCATGACGCTGCGGAGCGCCATGAATCGTATGCCATTTCCTTTCAAGGAGCTAACCATGACCGAATCATCCGATTCCTCGAATACCTTTCTTCCGTGCACCGCGAACCAGGCCAAGCAAGTCGCATTCCTTGGGCTGTCGTTGACCTCGATCATGGCGACGGCCCTGTTCTTCCTGGTGTACATCAATCCCAAGGGAGAGGATTATTCGTATCTGCCACTGGTTTATGCAGGCGCATCGGCAGCAGCGGCCGTGCTATTCAACCGATTGTCGGCACGCTACGAGAAACCGAGCGCCCAGCAAGCGTCGTAGATCGGTCGCATTCCCATCATCAGCGGGGAGGGGGAGTGATCCCTAATTCCCGCATCAGCATTTTCATGTCGTCCCACGTCTGATGTTTTGCTTCGGGGGTGCGCAGCAAGTAAGACGGATGGTAGGTGACCATGACCTTGGCGTTCTTGTAGGAATGAAAGCGTCCTCGAAGCCGCCCGACGCTATCGGTGCATCGTAGAATAGCCCGTGCGGCGATCGACCCCCAGCAGATGATGTATTCGGGCTGCAGGACTTCCAGCTGGCGCTCAAAGAACGGGCGACAATTGTCGATTTCGGTGTCGACCGGAGTTCGGTTTCCAGGCGGACGGCACTTGAGAGTGTTCATGATGTAGACCTGTTCGCGTGCCAAGCCCGAGGCGACCAAGATCTTGTCGAGCAGTTGGCCTGCGGCTCCGACGAAGGGTTCACCCGCTCGATCTTCGTCAGCCCCGGGAGCTTCGCCGACCATGACCAACCGAGGGCGCAAGGGGCCGATACCAAACACCGTTTGTATTCTGCGGCAGACGATGTCGGTGCATTTGCGACATGCTTTCACCTCCTCGTTGAGCTCTTTGAGCGCTTCGGACCTCGCATTGTCGGCGAGCGGCGCGGATTCCCACGGAGTCAACATCAGTTGGGCGTGAACTGCTGGTGGACCAACCGCTGGCTTCGGCGCGGCAGACGCTGGCGCGATCGCAGGTTTGGAAGTGGTCGCAGGTGTTGGCGGTGCGGCGATGGGTGGTGTGGTGGCGATGGGTGGTGTCGGGAGGGTCCAGGCTGCGATCTCCTCGGGAAGCGGATTGCGAGCTACGGGGAGATGCGTGATCCCCGACCGCTGCCAATGGCGAAGCAATTGTTCGGCTGCATTTGACCAGTCGATTCCTTCCATCAATCGCGACTCCCGATCAACCTGCTGTTTGGATGGCTCGTGCAAAGGCATTGGCCGCGTGGAGCAGTTGCTCCTCGGAATGAGCGGCTGAGACTTGGGTTCGAATGCGAGCTTTGCCTTGCGGTACGACGGGGTACGAGAAACCGATCACATAGACACCCTCGTCGAGCATGGCCTTGGCCACTCGACCCGCCAGGGCGGCATCGCCGACCATGACGGGGACAATCGGGTGCGTGCCAGGAAGAATATTCAGGCCGCGCTGCGTCATGGCTTCGCGGAAGAAACGTGTGTTGGACTCGAGCCGATCTCGAAGCTCGGTGGAAGCCATGACCAGGTCGAGAGCTCGGATCGCACCGGCTACGACTGGCGGGGCGATGGTATTGGAGAACAGGTACGTTCGGGATCGTTGGCGGAGCAACTCCACCATCGGCGAAGGTCCTGAAGTGTATCCGCCGCTGGCTCCGCCGAGGGCTTTACCTAGGGTGCCGGTCATGATGTCGACGCGGTCGAGGACACCGCACAGCTCGTGCGTGCCGCGTCCATGCGGGCCAACAAAGCCAACGGCATGTGAGTCATCGACCATGACCAGTGCATCGTATTCGTCCGCCAGTTGGCAGACGGTCGCAAGGTCGGCGATGGTTCCGTCCATGGAGAAAACACCATCGGTAGCGATCAAGCGGAACCGCGATCCCTTGGCTTCCTCGAGTTTGCTGCGCAGATCGTCCATGGAGTTATTCTTGTAGCGAAGGCGCTGGGCTTTGCAGAGACGAATGCCATCGATGATGCTGGCGTGGTTGAGTTCATCGGAGATGATGGCGTCTTCGGCGGTGAGGATGGTTTCGAACAGGCCGCCGTTGGCATCCCAGCACGAGTTGTAGAGGATCGTGTCCTCCTTGCCGACGAACTGGCTGATCTTGGCTTCGAGGTCCTTGTGAATGGTTTGAGTGCCGCAGATGAATCGCACCGAAGCCAGTCCGTATCCCCAGCGGGTGAGCGCATCGGAGGCCGCTTGGCGAACGCTCGGATGCTGAGCGAGTCCGAGATAATTATTGGCGCACAGGTTCAGATACTGTCGCCCGTCGGCCAGGGTAACCATCGTTCCTTGGGGCGAATCGATCACGCGTTCGGTCTTGAAGGTGCCTGCGTCGCGCATCGATTGGTTGGCAGCGGCGATGCAATCGAGAAATTGTGCGTTCATGCCTTGGTTGTAGATTCGGAGCGATTGGGAATTGGGGGATGGGGAATACGTGTCCAATAGTCGGTCCATCGGAAGCCCATCCATGGTACCAGCATTGCCGCGAAACCGTAAGCGAACCAGCAAAAGGTACCCCACAACGCCCATTCTTTTTCGATGACCGAAGGGTATAGGCTCTTGGTGGCTTCGAGAACAAGGATTTCCGCCAACGCGTACTCCGCGATGGTCACGGCCGCAAGAAACGGGAAGATGAGCCAGCGCCATGACCGTCCCGCCAGTATCCATCCGGCAGCCAGGATGGGGACGAAGGGAATAAACAAGATCTCCGCCATTTGAATGCCAAGCCATAAGCGCCGAGAGGTGACGATAGGACTCTCTTGCAAGGGACCGACCATCGATTCATGGATGCTTCCCATCGACATCTTCGCTGTCCAATTCAACCGGATGAGCCAGACTTGGATGAAAACCGCCAGCACCGCCATCAGTACCATCCAGCGAGCGAGCGTCCATCGGGGGCGCATTCGGACACGTGGGTCGATGATCTCAATGCCGCTGATCATGCTGAGTATCCTCAGCAAACACCAACCCACCATTAAGTCCATCGCATAGAGGGGGAAATCGATGTTCCAAAAAGTTTCCCAGGAAGCGAAAGTGATCGGACGAAACCAACGGTACAGCAATACGGTGATGCAGGCCAAGGCGATGCCGTAAAGGATTCCTCCAACGGCGTTTCGCCATTGCCCTGGTCCTTGCATGGCGACAAACGCGATCGTGCTCCAACCGCTCCATGCAACGATACTCAAGGCCAAGCGATCGCCGACACCCTCGAAGAGGAGAATCAGAGAGGGGGTCGCGATCAACACACCCGCGATCGCGATTCGGACCCAACGAGGAAACCAGCGATGCAAAGACCGTCGCGACGAAAATTCGGAATTCGGCTTTGAGAGCGGATCATCGACGGCTGACTCACTCTCGCTCATTACGGATTTCCCTCGTTGTCGGACAGTTGCACTTCACATGCGAATCGTCACGCGGGATGCAGTCCCAAATGAGGATCCAGCCCGAACATATGGTTCATGTTCTGGACCGCAGCGCCGCTGGCCCCTTTGACCAGGTTGTCGAGGGCGCTGACCAAAATAACGCGCGGTCCATTTTCACGCGCCGTGATGTCGACAAAATTGGAGCGAGCGACATACCGCGTGGCGGGAAGATGCGAAACGACTCGCACGAAGCCGTGGAGTGGGTAGTAGCTATTGAGGCACTCGCGAATTTGATTGGGCGTGGCGCCCGAAGCGGGATGGACGTAGATCGTGGAGAGAATCCCCCGCTCCATCGGCACCAAATGGGGTGTGAAGATGATCTCGGGTTCGACCCCCGAGAACCGTTTGCAGATATCGACGATCTCGGGTTGATGGCGGTGGTTGCCTACCGAGTAAGCGGAGATGCTCTCGTTGACTTCGCAGTACAAGTTCCCGAGCTTGGGGGTGCGCCCCGCACCGCTGACTCCGGACTTGCTGTCGACGACAATATCTTTGGGGCTGATGAGCCCTTCTTTGAGCAGGGGAGCCAAGGGCAAAATCGCCGAGGAGGGATAGCATCCGGGATTGGCAACCAGAGCCGCATCGCGAAGCTGGTCGGCGAAAAGTTCAGGCAGACCGTACGGCGTCGAACCCAGGCGAGATGGGTCGGGGTGTTTTTCGCCGTACCATTTTTCATACAACTCCGGAGTACCGAGTCGATAGTCGGCGGACAAATCGATGACGCGGCAGCCGGCCCGCAGCAACTCTTCGCAGATGGCGACCGAAGCACCGTGGGGCAGGCAGGTCATCGCCACATCCGAGCGTTCCGCGATTTGAGCGGGTGTCAGGTCCTCGACCGGGAGACGCAACCGCCGCACGAGGGACGGATGCATGTCGGCGATCATGCTGCCGTCCGCCTGGCGGCTGGTCGCGGCCACGATCTGGGCTTGCGGGTGGTTCAGCAGCCACTGGATCGCTTCGATCGCCGTGTAGCCCGATGCACCGACGATTGCCACTCGAATCATCGTTCTTCCTTCCGTGTTAAGGTTCAAACACAGGGTGTTACTTATTGCAGCCAGGGTTCAAATCGGTTGTCGTTTTGGATTTCCAAAACGAGTTGTTTGAGTTCCCCCAGAATCATCGCCGTAGCGCCCCAGACGAAGTGCTCACCGATTCGGAAGCCGGCGGCTTCGAAGTCGGCGGTCCCCCGACGCATGGTCCCAATACTGGCGATTGTATCCGAGATCAGCTCCGAGACCGAGAGATGGATGACCTGCGCGACTTCCTTGGGGTTGGGTTTCATCGGGGGGCGGTGGGAGCTGATGCTGAGGTTCGGAGTGACGAAATGGTGGCTCGCGAAGACGTACAACGGGGTCAGTACCCCGATGGGTTGAAGGTATTCCGTCGTGCAGCCGAGTTCCTCCCCAAATTCGCGGCATGCGGTTCTCCAGGTCGTTTCGTCCGGCTCCGCCCGTCCGCCCGGGAGCGAGATCTGGCCCCCATGGTCAGACATTTGCGAGGGTCGCAAGGTCAGAGGGATCGACCATTCGCCGGCACGGCCGGGAATCAGCGCGATCATGACAGAAGCTTGATGAGCGGATCGGGGAGCCGGGCCGCGATGGCGGCCAAAAGCGTACTGCGGAGCGAACGCCCGATGCGCTCGGTAGTCCGGTTGGCGCGATTCGAGCTTCCGGCGCAGTTGGTCGGGAAGATTGGCCAAGTCCATCGATTCGATACTCATGGATTCCATCGCCTTGTCGACGTATATTTGCTGGTCCCCTCCAGAGAACGTAGTTTCCCCAAAACCATCACGCAAGCCAACTTTCCAGAACGGGTTGCCTATGCCGTCCTCCAAGCGACCCACGCCCGAATCGATGGCGAACGTCCTTCGACTGCTCCCCGCGCGGTGGGCGATCGCTATTCTCGTAGCCTTGATCGCCTACGTTTTGCTGCAGCCTCGACTGAACGCCTGGCTCGGATGGAATCTCCCCAGCATTCCCGCCCTGCTCGGCCAGGAGACCGCCGCAGACAAGCGAGCACCCGCCAGCAAACCGCAGCGCGATGCGAGGGAGAGCCAGGGCCAGCTACCCGCCCCGGAAAAAAGCAAATCGAGCTCGGGGACGTTGAAATACGGAATCCTGAAATCGCTCGGGAGGGACCGGTACGAGTCACCAGCAGGCTTGGTCTACGCGCCCGGCAGCGAGGAAGGACATCGCTTGCAGCATATCGAACGGCATTTGAATGATGATCCCAATCGCCCGGGTTCGCACGGTGTCTTTCGAGGGACGATGGAGGAGTTTCTCGTCGCGATCGACGATACCTACCGACGGGCCCGAGGACATGCCAAAGGGACCCGCACGCGCAACGAAGAAGCCGAAACCATTTACGAAGCTCCGTTCGATCAAGCGATCGGTTACCTGGGCGGAGCCTCCGGGCGCGAACAAAGGAATCCCGCGCTGAAACGGATGAGAATCGTCGTCCGGGGCAAAAACCTGATCACCGCTTTTCCCATCCCCTAACGCAAACGGCACGCAAACAAGGCACCATGGCTCTACCCTATCTGATCTACGTACGAACCTGTCCGGTGTGCGGAGAAGGTCTGTGCCGAGTGCGAGTGTGCACTGCCTCGCACCAGCTCGTCGGATGCGTGATCTGCGATGAATGCGAATCGGTTTGGACCGATCCGGAAATGAATCAACGATCGGTCGAGAAAGACAGCTCCTACACGGCCAGCTGTCCCGAGTGCGGGTTGTCGCTGTGGGATGAAGCCTGCCACTGGGCCGATATCCAAGAAGTCTGCCTGCTCGGTTGGTACGATAAAGTCAAAGTTGCCCGGACTTGAAGCGGTATTCCAAATTGACAGAGTCGATGCAAGGTTTATGCTCGGAGGCTTTCACGTCTCGAGCGCAAGGGAAAACTCATGAAATCGGATCGAATCGATTTATACGTCGCCGGTGGAGGCAAGCTCGCTCAGGCCATCTGGGGACTGACCGCAGATCAACTCCACGCCAAGCCTGCCGACGGCTCGTGGACCATCCACCAAATCGTTATCCATATGCTCGACAGCGACTTGATCGCGTCCGACCGAATGAAACGCATCGCCTGCATGGATAAGCCGCTGTTGATCGGCTACGACGAAACGGCGTTTGTCCATCTGCCCGGAGTCGAAGACCTGAGCGCCTTTACGGCCTGCGACCTGTTTCACAAGAATCGACAGATGACAGGTACCATGCTTCGCAAGCTCCCCAACACGGCTTGGGACCGTTTCGGCATCCACAACGAACGAGGCAAGGTGACCCTCGGAGAGATGCTCGAGAGCTATATCCAACACCTCGACCATCACCTGCAATTCATCGCCAAGAAGCGGGACCTGGTCTCGCAGATCCCGAAGCCATAACCGCGCCGATCGTTCCGACTCAATGTCCTGATGCCGTCGGCAAAGGTGCCGCGGGCAAAGTTGCCGAAGGGACAACGCCGGCGGGCCGTGGCACATTAGGCAGGGACGCAGTGGGCAGGGACGCAGTGGGCAGGGGGCCGGCAGGTGCTGGTGCAGTCCCCTGAACGCTCCGCGACACGTCGCCGACCAAGTTGCCGGCGGTTTGGTAAATCTGCTGCCCTTGCTGGATCATGTTGGTGACATTCTGGGCGCCCCCCATGCTGTTGAGCAAATCGCGGGCGGGCTTGAGCGTAGGATCGATTTGCAAAGCGGCGTTCAAGTGTTGTTGGGTGGCCGGAACGTTCTTGCGATTGAAGTGCAGGTAGGCCATCTGGTAGTGAGCCATGGCGGGAGTCTCCACCTGACGAAGTTCTTCCAAGGCGGCGTCCACTTCCCCGGAATCGAGCAGGATTCCCGCGAGCGTCGCGCGGTGCGAACGGTTCTTGGGCTGCAAATTGACCGCTTTCTGAAGCTCCCCGCGCGCCTCTTTCAAGTCGCCGGATCGGGCATGCAGGCGACCGAGTTCTGCGTAGGCGTCCGAGTTGTTCGGAGCTACCTGGATGGCTTTGCGATAGAACTCCGTTGCCTTGACCGAATCCTTTTGCTGGTCGTACAGGCGAGCCATCGCCAACAAGGCGGGCGGGTTCTTGGCTTCGATTTCGAGAGCGCGGCTGTAACTGTCCATCGCTTTGGTATAGTTGCCCTGCGACTCGAAATAACTCCCTTGGGCAACGAGGATTTCCGGAGCGACACTGACTCCCTTGTTCGGGGAGGTCGAGGGTTCCGCGGGAGTGACGTTCGATGCCGTCGAGAAGGGGCTGGCGATCGCGGTCTTGGTCTTGCTGTACGCCGAAGACATGGCGGCACCTACCGAGGCGAACTGACTTTTCATCGAGGTGGCTGTCTTCGATAAAGTCTGGCTCATCGTTTGGCTCGACCCGTTCAGCGTCTCGCTGGGCCAAATGGAGGGACGGATCCCAGGCTTGGACACGCAGCCACTCAGGCACGCACAGAAGACCAGGAAGGATACGGCAACCTGTGACACGGGTTGTGTACGTTTCTGAAATCCAACCATCGATCGATCCCCGACTCAACGTTTGATAGCAATCCAGTCGCGGTGCAATCGGTGCAACCGCTACAGCTTCCTGCATGAGATGCTCGGCAGAAAACGAGCGTCACATGAGGGAAACCCGGAGATGCGGGGAGATGTTTTCAGTGGGCCGCCGCGCGGGGACGGGCGCCGAGGGCGTTGGCGATGGTCCATGCCGCGGCGGGGAAGCCGACGCCGAAGCACAGGTCGCTGGCCAGGGTGGAACGCCAGAACGGAAGCCCCATCCAGTAGCATTGGCCCAGGCCGGCCAAGGAAGTCTCGTAACCCATGCGGGGATCGATCCAGGCGCCGAAGTTGCTGACCAGGAAAAACAGGGCGGAGCCTGCGATGGCGCCGAGCGGAAGCGATGCCATCGACATCGCGAGGGGGGCCGAGGTGAGGTTCCACCAGCGGCTCAAGCCAGCACCCAGGGAGGCCACAAGGGCGAAGGCGAGATAATTCAGGAGCATGGCTGGTAGGTGGTAGAAGCCCATGCCGGGGATTTGAAGGGCTTGGCCGATGCAATCGGCGATGAAAAGAAGGGCCACGGGAGCGATCCAGCGGGCGGGACCTTGCAAAAACAGGCCACAAAAGAGAGCGAGGGCACCGAACGTTGCAAAGTTCTCAGGCAGGGGTGCAAAACGGAGAAAGAGGGTTAACAACGCAAATCCGCCGACGAACCACGCTGCAAAGGGTCGCACCGACCGAATGAATTCCGAACCAGTACGCTTTGGAGCCGAGGGAATTTCTGTGGGCATAGTGAGCACTCGACCGCGCCGAGTCCGGCATGAAGCATCCTGAAGGAGATCGAAGAGGTTAATCACGTTGCTGTAAGCTAACGGGGAACGATCTGTCTTGCAAGCGCTTTCGGGGATCGAGGACCAAGTGGCCCGTTTGTCATAGGGTACCTACGAGGGTAAGATCGAGAGAGAGTCGGTTTTCGGTTCCGAAACGCGGACGGGTGAAGGGTGCCATGACCAAGCATATATTTGTGACCGGAGGAGTGGTCAGTTCGATCGGCAAGGGGCTGACCAGCGCCTCGATCGGCATGCTGTTGGAAGCCCGCGGATTGCGGGTGCGAATGCAGAAGCTCGATCCGTACATCAACGTCGACCCCGGGACGATGAGTCCCTACCAGCACGGTGAGGTCTATGTCCTGGATGACGGGAGTGAGACCGATCTCGACTTGGGGCATTACGAGCGATTCACCAGCGGCGCGTTGACCCGCGACTCCAACTACACGACGGGGCAGATTTACCTCCGGGTCATCGAGAAGGAGCGGCGGGGCCAGTTTCTGGGCAAGACCGTGCAGGTGATCCCTCACATCACCAACGAGATCAAAGAAGCGATTCTGCGTTTGGCCGACCCCAACACGGACATCGTGATCACCGAAATCGGCGGAACGGTGGGCGACATTGAAGGGCTTCCCTTCCTGGAGGCCATTCGCCAGTTCCCGCAGGATGTGGGGCGCGAAAACTGCATGTTCATCCATCTGACGTTGGTTCCCTATCTCAAAGCAGCGGCCGAAATCAAAACCAAACCGACTCAACACTCGGTCGGCCAATTGCGACAGATCGGCATCCAACCCGACGTGTTGATTTGCCGTTGCGAACAGAGCATCTCCCGCGAGGAACGCGAGAAGATCGCGCTCTTTTGCAATGTCCCGGTGGAAGCCGTCATCGAGGAGAAGGACAAGGACTTCTCCATCTACGAGGTGCCGCTTTCCCTGCGGGATCACAAACTGGACGAGTTCATCATCAAGAAGTTCGGCTTGAGCGCCCAGCCTCCCCGGCTGGAGGCTTGGGACAACCTGATGTACTCGCTCCGCAACCCCAAGCACGAAATCAGTATCGCCGTCGTCGGCAAGTACGCCGAGCACAAGGATGCCTACAAGTCGATTTACGAATCGCTCGATCACGCGGGTATCCATCATCAATGCCAAATTCGAATCTCGCGCATCCAGAGCAGCGATGTCGAGGAAGAGGGGCCGGAGCGTCTGCTGTCGGGTTATGATGGCATCCTGATCCCGGGCGGATTCGGGGAACGCGGGGTCGAAGGGAAAGTGCAAGCGATCCGTTACGCCCGCGAGCGGGATATCCCTTTCTTCGGTATTTGCCTCGGAATGCAGTGCGCCGCGATCGAGTTTGGACGCAATGTCATCGGTCTCCAGCGGGCCCACTCCACGGAGTTCGACAAGGACACACCGCATCCCGTGATCTGCTTGCTCGATGAACAGCGCAACGTGACGCAGTTGGGTGGAACGATGCGACTGGGCGCACAGCCATGCCATCTCCTGAAGGATTCGGTAGCGCAACGAGCGTACCAAACCGATGTCATCTCCGAACGGCACCGCCACCGGTACGAATTCAACAATCTTTACCGGCACCAATACGAAGCGCATGGCATGCGATTCTCCGGTCTCAGCCCCGACGGCGGATTGGTCGAGATTCTGGAACTGCCCAACCACCCGCATTTCGTCGCGGTTCAGTTCCATCCGGAGTTCAAGAGCAAACCGACGCGTGCTCATCCGCTGTTCGCGGCGTTTGTCAACGCGGCCATGAAGCGGCGAACCGGGCGCAAACAGCAACGATCGTCTTCACCCAACAGCGATGAATCCGCTGAAACGACCGCGTTGACGCCTCCATGATCGATCTGACGGGACATACCGCACTGGTCACAGGCTCCACGCAAGGGGTCGGTGCAGCCATCGCCGCATCCCTGTGCCGCGCGGGGGCGAAGGTGATCCTGCACGGGCGCGATAACGACGCATCGGCCCAGTCCACGCTCGCGCACTGCCGCCAGCTCCAAATGGACACCGAGCTGGTTTGCTTCGATCTCGACCACTCGATCGAGACCGTGCAGCAGGAGTTCGCGGCGAGGATGCTGCAGCAGCATCCCGAGATCGATCTGCTGGTCAACAACGCGGGGATCTTTATCGACCGTCCCTTTCTATCGATGGACTGCGCGACCTTCGATCGAACATTTCACCTCAACGTCCGAGTCCCCTATTTCCTGACCCAGGCCTTCGCGCGGTACTGGGTCGACCGATCGATTCCAGGACGGGTCCTGTTCACCGGCTCGATCAACGGATTATTGGCCGAACCCACCCACACCGCCTACGACGCATCCAAAGGAGCGGTCGCAGGGTTGGTCCGCTCGCTGTGCGTCAGCCTCGCCCCTCTCGGGATCCGGGTCAACGCCATTGCGCCGGGACTGGTTCGCACGCCCCTGACCGACGAGGTTTTGGCAAAGGATCCGGCGATCCTGAAGTGGATGGAAATGCACACACCCAACCAGACGGTTCCGGTCGCGGAGGTCTGCGGACCGATGGCGGCGTTCTTGCTGAGCGATCTGGCACAACATATCCATGGTCAAACGATCTACATCGACGGCGGCATGAGCGCTTGGCAACAACCCGATCTGCCGGACCACTTTCGAGCAGCGATGCACGCTCCATCATGAAGCCGAGAATCCTGATCGTCGAAGACGAAACCCACCTCGCCAACGGTCTGAAGTACAACCTTGAGGCAGAGGGCTACAAGGTCACCCTCGTACCCGATGGGCCGACCGCACTGCGGTTGATCGAAGCCGATCACTTCGCCTTCGACCTGATGATCCTCGACCTGATGCTGCCAGGCATGAGCGGCTATGCGGTTTGCGATCGGATCCGTCAGCAGGAAATCCTCATCCCGATTCTGATCTTGAGCGCCCGCAGCTTGGCCGAGGACCGAGCTCGCGGTTTCGATGTCGGGGCCAACCAGTACTTGACCAAGCCGTTCGATCTCGACGAACTGCTCGCCAGGGTCAAAAACCTGCTGAAACTCTATCCCAAGCAAGCCAAGGCCGCGCCGGTGAACTTGAGCGCTAAAATCACCGAGGTGGTGTTCGGCAATGCCCGAATCAACTTCGATACCTATGAGGTTTTCGTCGACGGCAAGGAGGTCAAGCTGACGCATATGGAGCTCCAGCTCCTCCGCTACTTCGTCGAAAACGAAGGCCGCGTCATCAGCCGCCAGGAGCTGCTCAGCGAAGTCTGGGGCATCTCCGGAGAAATGCAAACCCGAAGCGTCGACCAATTCGTGATGCGGCTTCGAAAGACATTCGAAATCGATCCCGCCAAACCTCGGCACTTGCTGACGA
Organism: Planctomycetota bacterium; assembly: GCA_046342615.1. Lineage (GTDB taxonomy): Bacteria > Planctomycetota > Planctomycetia > Pirellulales > Pirellulaceae > JBKCUI01. Next base: position 16,302 of record JBKDPB010000182.1, read on the forward strand.
TTCGCGATGCCGGCTACCGATTCGTCGTCGATCCAGCCAACGGTCAGGAACCCTAACGGCGAACCGTCTCCGGAGTCATCGCCACCATCAGCTGCTGCCGTTTTCGCACCACATAATATTTGGCAGAGGCGGAGGATCGAAATTGGTTGCTGGACAAGATCCACTGGAGATCCGCCGTGGTTGCGGTCTGCCATTCCATCACGCCAACGATAATGTCCCCCACCTGAAGACGCTGCTTGGCCGCAGGGCTCCCAGCCCGGATTTCCGTGATGCGAAGCCCACCCTGGTAATCCTCTCCCGTCCCTGAAACCGCTTGTGCCGATACGGCCACGACGCGCACCCCGAGTTGCTCCCAGACCGTTTTCCCGAGGTTGTGGTCCGCAATCGGAGGCGCCGACCGGAGCGCGATCGCTTCGGAAAGATGGTTCTCACCGCGTGCAATCCCCAACTCCACCGATGTCCCGGCACGCTCATTGAGCAGAAGCAATTCCAGCTCGAGTCGGTTCGTGATGGGAACACCGTTCACCGTTTCGACGACATCGCACGTCCGAATGTTCCGACTCGACAAACTCTCTTCGAGTTCCGAACGGACCATCAGCTTCGAGACCCCATTTTCGTAGCTGCGAACCAATTCCAAGCCGTGGTGCACGGGCTCCGGATGCGATGCCGCCACAAGGTCGGCCATCACGTCCAAGGCGTCGTCGATAGGAATGGCAAATCCGATTCCCTGGGCACCCACTCGAACGGCGACATTGATTCCAATGACCTCGCCGTCGAGGTTCAAGAGCGGTCCCCCCGAGTTCCCGGGATTGATGTCCGCATTGGTCTGGATGAGATTTCGGTACTCCTGCGACCCGTTCACTGGAATATTCCGATGAAGGGCGCTGATGATCCCCTGAGTGACCGTGTTCTGGTATCCGAAGGGATTGCCGATCGCGATCACCGTCTCCCCTCGCATCAAATCCGAACTGGTTCCAAACTCAATCGTCTCCAAATCCTTGCTCGTCGGGATCTTGATCAACGCCAGATCCGTCTTCGAATCGTAGTTGAGGAGCTTGGCGATGGCCGTGGTTCCATCCGCCAAGCTCACCTCAATACGGTTGACGTCTTCCACGACGTGCAGGTTGGTGATGATGTACCCCCGCGGATCGATGATGACCCCAGTTCCCATCCCGTTGACTTCCTGCTTGGTCGTCGAGGTGCTGGAGGACGCGCTGGATATCGTCTTGCTCCCCTGAATGTTGACGACCGCTGCTTCTGCGCGCTGGATGGCGCGCACGATCGGCGACACGCGAAGGGTCGGATCCGCACCAACGACACTGGTCGGAGCCAAGGGAAGACTCAGACCGAATGCTAGCGACGCAAGGCGAAGCAGGGTCTGGCTTGCAGGGACACGATGCAATTTCATTCTGGGCCCGGAGTCGTGCACGGGAAATCATCTCATCACCGGTCGTTCGATCCCGTGCCAGCCTTGCGGGTCAAGTCACTGAAATCGACAACGCGGTTAGCATCGGATGTTCCGGTGGGGCCGCATCATGCAGGTTCGGTTCGAGGAAAGACTTGACCCTTGCGGATCAATTCGCCTCTTTTGACTAGATCGCCTATTTATCCGGGTGGCCAGAGAAGCGGTCGGCCGCCGAGCACGTGGTAATGGAGGTGCGGAACCGACTGGCCCCCGTCGGATCCGATGTTGGTGACGACGCGATACCCCCCCTCGGCCAGCCCTTGCTCGAACGCCACCTTGCTCGCAATCCATTGCAAATGGCCAACCAGCTCCTTGTGGTCCTCGCCGATCGCTGCCAAGGAAGGAATGGGTTGCTTGGGAATCACCAAGAAATGAACCGGGGCCTGGGGATGGATGTCTCGGAAAGCCATGGCGCGATCGTCTTCGTACAAAATCGCCGCGGGGATCTCCTTGCGCACAATCCTCGAAAAAATCGTCTCGCTCACGCCAACTCTCCCTTTCGTCAAACTTTGACTGAACTGCCTATCCCCAGTCAGCCGAATAGCTTAACCGATGTTTTGCTATCCACCCACCTGTTCCGCCCTGGATCCCTACACCATGCAGATCTTGAGGACCCCGGTTCCCAACCGCCGAATTCGAGGGATTGTTCCGTTCCTGGGCCTGTTGCTGGTCACCTCGGGATGCGCGATTTGCCCATCCCCTTACGACGACGATTACGGTGGATTCGTCACGAAAACGCCGCGATCCGATATGCGGACGGGACGCGTAGGCTCGGTTTTCAGCGATCCCCAAATGGTTGGGGAGGGGGCATCCGAGGTGATCGTCGTCGACGATGGCAGTGCCGAAACGCTGGAGATTCCCGTTCCGGACGTCCTTGACGATTGACGCATTTAGGGGGAATCGATACGCTCCAAGATCATTCCCATTGGGGAATTACGTAACGATTGGGGCTTCTTGTACAGCCACCCCGGGGTCACCCTGCCATGGAAATCATCGAAAAAATTTGGGAAGGGACCACCAGTGCGGTCAATGGTGTCCTCAGCGGCATCGATCGAGGGTTGACCGTCCTGTTCGGCTCCGCGAACTCCAGACAGCTGCGACGCTTTGGAGAATTAGCGGCTCTTATTGGCGAGCTTGAGCCCAGGATGATGGCTTTATCGGACGCCGAGCTCAAGGAACAAACGGTGAAGTTCCGGCGGCGTGTGGCGGATGGGGAGACGCTCGAGGATTTGTTGGTGGAAGCTTTTGCGACGTGCCGCGAGGCGGGTCGACGCTTCATGCGGATGCGTCATTACGATGTGCAGCTTCTCGGGGGGATGGTGCTGCATCATGGCAATATCGCGGAAATGATCACGGGGGAAGGAAAGACGCTGGTGGCGACGCTGCCGGCCTATCTCAACGCGCTCGAGGGGAAGGGCGTTCACGTGGTGACGGTGAACGACTACCTGGCCCGGCGCGATATGGAGTGGATGGCTCCGCTGTACATGGGTTTGGGGCTGACGATCGGAAACATTCAAAGCGGGATGGAGAACAGCCAGCGTCAAAAATCGTACGCGGCGGACATCACCTATGCGACCAACAATGAGTTGGGCTTCGACTATTTGCGCGACAACATGCGGATGGCGTCTCGGGGGGATGATCGATTCCCGAGCCATATGCAGCAGGTCCAGGGACCTTTGCACTATGCGATTATCGACGAAGTCGACAATATCTTGATCGACGAGGCTCGAACACCGTTGATCATCTCGGGTCCATCGATGCGCGATGCGGGCAAGTATGTGGACGCTGACCGGATTGCCCAGCAGCTGAAGCGCGAAGAGCATTTCGTCGTCAACGAGAAAGACCACACCGTCAACTTGACCGATGCTGGAGTGCGCGAAGCGGAGCGACTGGCGGGCGTTGAGAGTTTCTACACGGTGGGCAACATGGAGTGGCCCCACCTCCTGGACAACGCTCTCAAGGCACATCAGCTCTACAAGCGCGATGTGAACTACGTAGTCAAGGAAGGTCAGATCATTATCGTCGACGAATTCACCGGCCGTCTCATGGAGGGCCGGCAGTGGAGCGACGGTTTGCACCAGGCGGTCGAGGCCAAGGAAAAGGTCACGATCAAGGAGGAGACCCAGACTCTCGCGACGATCACCCTGCAGAACTTCTTTAAGCTCTACAAGAAGCTATCCGGGATGACGGGAACTGCGATGACCGAAGCCCAGGAATTCAGCAAGATCTACAACTTGGGGGTGATCGCGGTCCCACCCAACCGAGGCTTGAAACGGATCGAATATCCCGATGCGATCTACTTGACGGAAAAAGAGAAGTACGATGCGGTCGCCGATGAGATCGATCGCGTCCACAAGCACGACACGATCGAGTTCAAGGACCGCAAACGCGGCTCGCTCGTCGGCCACGTCGAATCGGAGAACGATCAACGGGTTGTCCTGCGGAAGGCCGATTCGCGCGAGATCGTCGAGATTCCTCGGGAGGAGATTGCCCAGATCGAGCGGGAAGGGCGACCGATTCTGGTCGGTACCGTCAGCATCGAGAAGAGTGAAAAGCTATCGCGACTCCTTGAGCAGCGAGGGGTCGAGCATCAAGTCCTCAACGCGAAAGCCCACAAGCGCGAAGCGGATATCATCGCTCAGGCGGGCCGGATCGGGTCGGTTACGATCGCCACCAACATGGCCGGACGCGGTACCGACATCATCCTGGGCGGCAATCCGGAAACCATGGCCTGGGCCCAGCTGCAACACAAGTACGAGACGCGCCTGGACGTCCCGAAGGAAGAATGGGAATCGCTCGTCAAGCAAATCGACGAGTCGGAAAAGATGAAGGAAGAGGGGGAGCGGGTCCGCGACTTCGGAGGCCTGTATGTCATCGGCACCGAACGCCACGAGTCCCGGCGCATCGACTTGCAGCTTCGAGGCCGCTGCGGTCGCCAGGGCGATCCAGGTTCGAGCCGTTTTTATCTGTCCCTCGAAGATGACTTGATGCGGATCTTTGCTGGGGATTGGGTGCGCGAAATGATGCGCCGCATGGGCATGGGGGATGGCGAAGCGATCGAGAGCCCCTACGTCTCCAAAAAGATCTCGGGAGCCCAGAAGAAAGTCGAAGAACGCAACTTCGAAGCGCGCAAAAGCCTCCTCGAGTACGACGAGGTCATGGACCATCAACGAAAACGGGTCTACAGCTACCGCCAGCAGGTTCTGGAAGGAACGAGCTGTCGCGAGTTGGTCATGGAACAGCTTCAACGCCAGATTCAATCCAATGTCGATCAGTACTGCGATCCGATGTTCGGGCCCGAGTCGTATGCCCGTTGGGCAGGACCGCGCCTGGGAATGCAACTGGACGCCAAGGACTTCCGTTCGGTCGAGCCGAGTGTGGCCGTGGCGTATGCCAAGGACCAGGCCGAACGAGCCGCGGAAACCCAGATCCTCGATGCAATCGACGAGAACCTTCCCGCCGAGGAAGAACAATCGGAATGGAACTGGGATGCCATGGCCAAATGGGTCAATTCAAAATTTGGCACCCATTACACCGTCGGCATGCTCAAGAAGATCGATCGCGATCGCATGGACGAGGAGTTGATCGGGAAGGCCAACGAATACATCGCCAAAATCGACTTGAGCGAAGGGGACGGTTTCCTCGAACCCGATTACAGCCTCAAGATGCTCCAGGCCTGGATGCAGAATAAATTCAGCATTCAAGTCCCCATGAGCGATCTCCACGGAGTCGACCCCGAGAAAATCAAAATCAAGATGCTGGATATGGCCGAGAAGGCCTATTTCGAGCGCGAGGTGCGCTACCCCATCCTCGTCGGCCTCAGCCGATTCCGGGTCAAGACGGGCCCGGACAGTTACTCGATCGACGGTATGGCGCTCTCCGAATGGGCCAAATACCGATTCGATGCGCCAGACGTTTTGGAGAGACTCCAAAGCTCCGGGGACAACATCTGGGAACAGCTCGAAGAGATCAGTCGAAAGAACGTCGAAAAAGGGCATGGCGTTTGGCGGACCGCTCTCGAGAAAATCGATTCGATCTTCGGTCGTTCGACGCAAAAGAAATTGTCGGAATGCATGGGAACGTCCAACGGCGCCATGGAAGCACTCATCGAGTGGATGCGCAAAGACCTTGGCTGGTCCAGCGATCCCGCCGAGGTGGCCAAGTGGACCAAGGCCGAAATGCATTCCAAGCTCGCGCAATCCTTCGATGATCGCTACTTCCCAGAAATTCGACGCATGGAGCGAACCGTGCTCCTGACCACCTTGGATTCGGCTTGGAAGGATCACCTGCTGGCGATGGACCACGTTCGGTCCAGTGTCTCGTTCCGCAGCATGGGGCAAATGGATCCCAAGGTCGAGTACAAGCGCGAGGGGATGCGTCTCTTCGAACAAATGTGGCTGTCGATCGGCGAACGCATCACCGATGTGATCTACCGCATGGAAGCCATCGATGATGAATTGGTGGCCAGCTCCTGGGTCGAGACCAGTGCTCGGCACGATGAGTTCAATGTCACGCAAACGTTGCTGGAGGAAAAACAAGCGGATCTGGAAGCGGCCGACCAAGCCGGTGCTCCACCTCCCGAGCCCACGACGATCCGCAATCGAGGCGAGAAAGCAGGACGCAATGACCCGTGCCCCTGCGGCTCTGGAAAGAAGTTCAAGAACTGCTGCATGCGCAAGCAGATCTAGGTCCCCTTTAGCGAGGAATCGTCCGACCGAGAATGGAATCGGTCAGCGACGGAAACCAACGCCCGCTCCAAACGAGTAGCTTGCCGCCCCAACTCAGGATTCGCTCCCGTTGGGATCGCACCAAGGACGCGATCGCAAGCTTCGCGACCGCATCCGGCTCCATACTCCCAACCGAGGTGCTTTGCGTTCCTTGCTGCGTCTCCAGGAGCGAATCGAAGAATTCGGTGCGGGTGGTGCTGGGACTGACCATCAAGACGTCGATGCCCGATCGTTTGAGCTCGACTCGAATCGATTCCGACCAACCTCGCATGGCGAACTTGGCCGCACAGTACTCGCTCTTGAGCGGGACGGCTCGATGGCCCAAGACCGATCCGATGTTGAGAATAGCCGGCCGGTTCCCTGCGAGCAGCAGCGGCAGGCAAGTTCGCGTCAGTTCCGCTGGGGCGAAGAAATCGATCTCCATGACTTGTCGGAGCCGATCGCCGCTGGCGTCTGCAAAGGGCCCGATCGCGCCGGCCCCTGCGTTGTTGACGAGGGTGTCGATGGCTCCCCAATGCTCCTGGCACCATGCGGCGATCGCCGAGCGATGCGCCGCCGAGGTGAGGTCTCCGGGAAGAATCGAGAGGGAGCCCGGCGCCCCGGCGTTTTCACGAGTTAATTGCAGCAATCGTTCCTCGCGACGCGCGGTCGCCAGAACCCGAGCGCCTGCCTGGACCATGCGGCTAGCGAGCGCGTAGCCGATACCGCTCGACGCCCCGGTCGCGACGACTCGCATGTCGGTCAATCTGCGTTTTGCCACGATCGATCCCGAGGGTTGATCACGCCACTTCCACGGACGACTGCATGGGCCCGTCCCCTTCATCCGCAGGATGACCCGTGGGCAGGTAAGTCGCTCGGTCCGGATATTTCCGCTTGGAGGGCTCGGGTAATTTGCCGGCCAACACGCGGAGTTCAAAACCTTGATTGGCCAGCTTGCCAGCCGCTCCCTTGGGAAGACGGCAATGGATCACGGTGCAATCGTCATGGTATTGCTTGGAGAGTACCTCGGCGTGCGACGACAGCCAGGCGTTCGTCTTGCCGTCGGAGACGGGGAGTTTGATTTCCAGTTCAACGAAGCTCGAGGTCAGGGCATCGCTGACCGCCTGGGCCAAATTCGGCATGCCAAATCCTGATTTGGCGGAAATAGGGATCGCGTTCGGATAGCGTTCCATGACCAGCGGAATGCGAGTTTCCGCTCCATCGCAATCGGCTTTGTTGAGCACCAGCAGCGTATCCTTTTCCTCGATCCCCAATTCCTTGAGCACTTTGTAGACCGACGAAATCTGGTGAAGGACCGAAGGATTGCTGACGTCGGCAACATGAAGAAGCAAGTCGGCTTGCCGCGTTTCTTCGAGCGTTGCGCGGAAGCTGGCGATCAAATGGTGAGGCAGGTCTCGGATGAAGCCGACCGTATCGCTCAGGAGAACGGGGCCCCAGCCCGGCAGCATCCATTTTCGGGTGCGCGTGTCCAGGGTAGCAAACAGCTTGTCGGCGGCTTCGACCCCGGCGGATGTCAAGGTATTCATCAGCGTGCTTTTGCCTGCGTTGGTGTATCCCACCAACGAGACGCCGAACGTCCCTTCGCGCGAAGCGACTTCGCGCGCTTTGCGTTGTTCGACTTTGGTCAAGTCCGCTCGCAGATCGTGGATTCGCTTCTCGGCCAAGCGGCGGTCCACCTCGAGCTGCTTTTCCCCGGGACCGCGCATGCCGACCCCCATCGTTTGACGAGACAAGTGAGTCCACATCCGTTTCAAGCGGGGCAGAGAATACTCGAGCTGGGCTAGCTCAACCGCCAAGCGAGCCTCGTGTGTCCGAGCGCTGGTCGCGAAAATATCCAGGATCAGCTCCGAGCGGTCGATCACTTTGACCTTGAGCGCTTTCTCCAGGTTTCTCGTCTGGGCGGGAGTCAGGTCGTTATCGAAAACAACCACATCGGCATCGGTCGCCGAGAGCAGCATCGACAGTTCATCGACTTTCCCTTTGCCCAGGTAAGTCGACTGATCCGGGTGCTCCCGTTTTTGGTAGACCGTCCCCACCACCTCGATACCCGCAGTCTGCGCCAAGCCGCGCAATTCATCGAACGGATCCTCGGTCGTGAAATCGCCGGGCAGGATGAGTCGGGCGAGAACTCCATGTTCACTAGCCAAGCTTTGCGAGCGGTCGTGCGTGTGCACTGGGGGGCGAATCTCCTGGAAAAAATAAAGGTTGTTGCCAAAGCAGGCGCTCGGAAACTCCCCGAAAATCGCCCGCATCTGCATTATACCTTACTCCCTCCCTGGAGGAGAGGATTGCGGTCGCTTTCCCGATAGATCTTTCGAACCCCGCGATTCCTCTTGCGTAACATTCCGTGATGGTTTCCAATTTTTCAAGGTGCTTTTTTACCGATTCACGTCGTTCCAACAAGGTTGGGTGAACAATGCAATTTCGGCTCCCTCTTGCGACACTTCTCATCTTCGCTGTTCCCGTCTGGTTCGGTTGCGATGCGAAACCAACCCCCAAGAAAGGCTCGGGAACGGTCGCAGTCCAATCGGGTCACGACCACGACCATGATCACGACCACGGCCACGATCACGACCACGATCACGACCACGATCATGGAGGCGATCACAAGGATGAAGGGCACGACCATCCCGAGCATGGACCTCACGGCGGTCACATCGCGCATTTCGATACCAACCCGACCACCCATTTCGAGTGGGCCCACGACGATGACAAACAAGCGTTGACCGTCTACTTCGAGGATTTGGTGGGTGGAGGTGCCAAAGTCGAATCGGTGGAAATTCGTATCACGTCCGATGGGTCGGAAAAGAAATTCACCCTCGCGGCGGACCAGGGAGCCAAGGTCGCTGGCTCGATCTTCCAGCTCCAGGATGCGGAATTGCTGACGTTGGTGGGTGCCAGCGGCGATGACCCGAAGGGAGTTCAAGCCAAAATGTTCGTGACGATTGATGGCAAGCAAGAATCGGTCCTCCTCAAAGACGACCACCACCACCACTAAAATTGACACCATCAAGATCGGATCGGATCGACGACCTCCGGTGGTCGAGCCGCTGCCGCCGGAACTGTCTCCCGAAGCAGCCTTTGAACGGCTCAGCGCGTTTCCCTATTGCTTGTGGCTCGACAGCGCGCTGCAGAACGATCCTCGAAGCCGTTTCAGCTACATCGCCGTCGATCCGTGCCGAGTCCACCGAATCGATCGGCCGGTCGCGGATCCCCTGGCCGACATCGATCGTTGGCTTGCTCGACACGCCACGGAAAACCTCCCGGACCTGCCTCCGTTTCAAGGGGGTATTGCCGGATACATGTCCTATGAATTCGGTCGATGCTTTGAGCGGATCCGACCCGCCAAGCATGATGAGTTCGGATTGCCGTTGGCCATTCTCGGTTTGTACGACGTGGTCTTGGCGTGGGATCACACGACAGGTCAGGGCTGGCTGATTTCGCAAGGCTACGGGGCGGGTACGCATTCAGAGAGCTCGGATCGGTCGGTCGTCGCCCAGCGCCGGGCCGCCCAAATGCGTGAGCGTCTGTTTTCATCGCAGAGCGCTGCCGGGCCCGAGCAGGCCGCCAGTGTGCACGCGATGGCACATGGGTTGACCGCGCCCCAGTTTGAGACCCGTTTGGGAGGCGGGTGGCTCGGCAACTTCGACAGCGAAGGTTATCGAGCCACCGTTGATCGGGCCCGCGAATACATCCTGGCCGGCGATATCTTCCAGGTGAACTTGTCTCAGCGCTTGCTTTGCCCCGCAAGATGCGATGCGCGGGAGTTGTACCGAAGGTTGCGGCGTTTGAATGCGGCTCCGTTCGCGGCCTACTTCGACCTGGGACCCGCTCAAATTGTCAGCGCCTCGCCAGAACGGTTCCTGAAGGTGCACCAAGGGTGGATCGAAACCCGTCCGATCAAGGGAACGCGCCGACGCCCAACCAACATTCCTCGAGGCATGTCGCACAGCGACGAGGAGATGCGGATCGCAGCGGAACTGGCCTCCTGTTCCAAGGATCGGGCCGAGAACATCATGATCGTCGACTTGCTTCGCAATGACCTTTCCCGGATCTGCGATCCAGGGTCCCTGATCGTCGATCAGCTTTGCGGTATCGAGTACTATCCATTTGTGATCCATTTGGTCAGCTCCATTCGGGCCAAGATGCGATCGGACGCAGGGTTCAGCGATCTGATTGCGGCCGTCTTCCCAGGGGGGAGCATCACCGGCGCTCCCAAAGTTCGAGCGATGGAGATCATTTCGGAACTGGAGCCGACCGTTCGCGGACCCTACTGCGGCAGTCTTGGGTACGTCGGTACCAATGGCGAAATGGACTGGAACATCCTGATTCGAACCTTGACCTGTTCGCGCGGGTGGTGGCAATTCCAGGTAGGGGGAGGAATCGTGGCCGACAGCCAGCCGGACATGGAGGAAGAGGAGACGTGGACCAAAGCGGCTGGGATCATCGCTGCGATCGACGCCACGCTGTAGACCGGGCTGGGCTCCCCAATTATCCTTAGGTGCACCTTGGTGTCATGCGCTCCGACCAAGACCCCTTTCCTCCTCTTCCCTCAGCCCGCAATCCGGAAATCGAAATGCCCAAGAAGTCTCTCAAAGGAATCACTCGTATTGAATACGAGGGTGTGTCGACGCGCGGTTGGATGGTTCGCTTGACCCGCCAAGGAAAACGTCAACAGATGTTCTTCAACGATAAGGCCTATGGAGGTAAAGCCAAGGCGCTCAAAGCCGCTCAGACTCAATACGAGCGATGGCGTTCCGAAGCTCCTCCCGTGGCCACCACCAAGGGGGTGCGAACCCACCGGAACTCGACCGGCAAGGTCGGCGTCCATGTCGTCCGCAATCGAGATGAACGATGGAAGAACGCCGAATCCTTCGGGTACTGCGCGTCTTGGGTTGATGGCAAAGGGAAGCGCCGCAAGATCAGCTTCGCTTGGAAACGGTACGGCAAAAAGACAGCTTGGAATCTCGCCTCTCTTGCGAGAGAACACGAGATCGCCGATCGAGCTCAAGTCGTCGAACTCTACGCAAAGCAAAGCAAGAAGAAGGGCGCCCACTGACCTCGGCTCGGGAGCCGGTCCTTTTCGCAATTCATCCCGAGGGCGATGGCAACCAATAGTGGGACGCCATGACCAACCACAGGGGAATCGTCAAGATCGCCAAGAACGAGGTCCCTACCACCACGGTCCATGCGGTCTCGATGTCTTGTTCGTACAAACGGGTCATCACAATGGGAAACGTAGCTGCTGGCATCGCGGCCTGAACCAGCAAGACTTGTTTCAGTTCCAAGCTACCCGTCGTGGTCGACAACCACAGGATCGCCAACGGGAGCAGGAGCATGCGGACGGCAATCGCGAGCATCAATGGTCTCCAGATGCGCCCCCAGTGGAATTTCTCCGCATAGTCGTAGATGATCGCACCGCTGAGTATCAATCCCATCGGAATCGAGCACTTGCCCAGTTGTTGGCATGCTTGAAGAAACGGTTGCGGAACCCATGCGTCGATATTGAGTTGACGCAACGAAACGGCCAGAATCACCGCGAGCAATGGCGGACTGAATACCACCCTTTTCCAAGACTCCCGAATCCCCTTCCCCGAGATGACGAACAGCCCGATACTCCATAGGGCCGTGTCGACCCCGACATTGAAGATCATCAAGGTCACGACACTCGCGGGAAAAAACGCTTCGGCAATCGGAAACGGAATATATCCGTAATTGTCGATGCCGGCGCAAAACGCGAACGTGCGGCGCTGGGAATCGGATCGGATTTCAAATCGCTTGCCGATGCTCCATGCAATCCATCCAGCAATGCCAATACCACCCGCAGTGCAACCGAAGCCGTACCAAGCCGGAATCCACGCATCGAACTCCATCGATACATTGGGATCGGTCATGATGCGGTGAAAAAACAACGCCGGCATCAGAACCGATTTGGTGAGGATGGCGAGCGAACGGTCGACATCGTTTGCCAGGCACTTCCACTTGCGAGCCAATGCGCCTACAGCGATCACCAGGAATACGCTGGCAACTGTGGATACGACGCTCAGAAGTTCCGGTTGCATCAAACGCCTAATTCAACGCTCTGCCGAACACCGAACCATTGAAGAGCTTGCTCATGAAGTTTCGGCTGTCTGCGGATACGATGACATGGTCTCCAGGGCGAAGCGAATAATTCATCCCTTCTTGGACGCGTTTGCCCGTCGCATCAAAATCGATATCCATTCGCACCGGCGGATTGCTGCCGTTGGGACGAAGGACCGATACCTTGACGCGACCGATCTTCTTGTGGAGCTCCGCATCCCGCATCAAATCCGCTACGAACATCGGTTGACCTGCAACCAAGGGTACGCGCTCGAGCGTCCGCTTGCCGTTGTTGACCTCGAGGATGATCGAGGGATTATCCTCGGTGGAGGGAAGCGGCTGCATCACGCCATGGGCACCTACCGAATAACCTTCCTTGACCACAGGCGTCATGTCGAGTCGATCGGCGTCGGAGTATTTCTTTCCAATTAAAGCTGCGCAGCCGGAGTGGGCCGTCGCGAAGAGAGCAGCAAGGAGAAGCCAATGAAAGCCTTTTGCTGGGCAGCGGCTGGTGTCGGCGGCAGATGAAGACATAGCAGTGCATTCAAATAAAGTTTCGATCGTACCCCGCCCCAACTCTCGGTTTCGGCAGAGCATGCCCGTCCGCATGACCTAAAAATCCATCTTTTCGGCAAATCCTTTGCAGGCTGCTTATTTCAACACTGCCCAGGCCCCCCAAAACCCCCAGGCTCCGGCGCCGCGGGGGCCCTGGTCGGATCCGCCTTGACGCCGTGGCAAACTTTCCGCTACTCCCCACTCGAACGCGCGTACCGAGGAACTATCTTCGCGGGATTTCGATGACTTGTTTTCGTTCCAGTTTCGACCTTCGCTCCAGCCGCTGCCGGTTCGCCCTGGCGTGGTTGGCGATTGGATTGCTGGGGGCGATCGGGTGTCGGCAACGCGCCTACAACGAGCTCTACGTGGAGAATATGGCCAGCGAAATCCGACTGCTCGAGGATCGCGTTTATGAGTACGACGCCGAGTACCGAGCTCTGGAGAACGAACTTCACGACCTGAAGGTGATCAACGAAGGGCTCGAGTCCAAGCTGCGCGATGCGGAGCAACAGCGAATCGATGCTCGAAGCCTGCCGAAATCGAACGCATCGCGTTCTCTCGGACCGGATGCTACCTCCCCAAAACCCGCAGTTCCCAAATCGACAGCCCCTCCGTCTGCAACCCCCAAGCCGGCGGCTCCCAAAGAGTCGCTGAAACTCCCTTCCAGCGAAGAAATTCAGCTCGACGTCCAAACGCCGGAACCGCCTCCTCTCAAAAAGCCCACGGCACCGGACACGGAGGAACTGCTGCCGCAAAAATCGGACACCAAGCTCATCGAGCCCGTTGCTCCCGTCACGCCCAGCCCATCGCTTCTCCCCGAGAAATCCATCCTGCCCGGTGGGGCGTCGGCCGCGCCGCGCGGTCTTCCTTCCGCAGTCAAGCCCGCAAGCTTTGAAGAACGCAGAATCGCAGCACCAACGCTCCCCACGGAGCGCACCACCCCTTCAGGACCCGCGAAGGAACCCGAGGGTCCCCGGGACACCAATGTGCGCGAGATCGATTTCCATCCGGGACTCTGTCGGGGTCTCAACACGGATGGTCAGGCAGGTGAAGAGGGAGTCGCTCTGGTGCTCGTGCCTCGAAACACCCAACGGGACTTTGTTCCTGCGACCGGCAAGATCACGGTGGTCATGGAAGAGACGGGCGAGACAGGAGTACGTCGCTTGGGTGCCTGGGAATACTCCCCGCAGGAAGTGGCTGAACTCATCGAACCGGTCGGGAGCGGTCAGGGAATCCACCTTCAACTCCTCTGGAAGGACGTGGTCCCCGAGACCCAAGTGATCGATCTCTACGTGCGATTCACCGATGAGCAGGGAATCACGATGAAGAACCATCGACAGATTCACTTGCGAAAATCGATGCCAGGCCAATCGACCTGGACTCCGCGTTGATCGCTTCCGTTCGCTCCCATGCGATGGGTCAACCTGCGGCCGCGAGCGGGGGTTCGGAGTCTGGGTTCAGCGGTGCCTTGGTCTTGCGTCTCACGGGTCGGACCACTTCCAAGGCGACGCAGTAGTCGAGGTTCGGGCGAAAGATCGTGAGGATCGCCAAGGGGAGGAACCACGCCATGTACAATCCCCCGCCAAATCCATGCCAGAATTGTGTGGCGGCCATCAAGGCAGCCGAGCAACTCATCAAGGTCGCGAGATTCTTCTGGGCGGGCCAAAAGATGAAGGAAAAACTCAACAGGACGAAGATCACGATAATCGGAATTCGCGCTATCGGATGCCAACCTAAACCCCACATGCCATCCATCCCGTTCATCGCGACTTTCTTGATGCCAAACATGTAGCTCAGGTGATACGCTAGATCATTGGGATAGATGAACGCCATCGCGAGCACGAGAACTGCTACGGAGATCGTAAAACCGCTTGCGAAGCGGCGGATACCGCGCTGCCAGTAGAAGCTGCACCAGAGCGGCAGGAGCGAAAACGGGTAATACATCACTCCAGCGGCGCATCCAAGAAAAAGCCCAGCGACAAACGGCTGGCGATACAACATCAGCGCGAGCAGCAGCAGCGCTCCGGGTACCACATGGTCCACGCGCCCTGTGGTGTGCGCCGCGTATGGCAGCAAGAGATAAAAGGTGGCCGCACCAACCCCCGTGCTGAAGCTGCCGAAATGCCAGTATCCGATACCGACCAGGCAAAAGATCAACAGCGTATTGGCTGTGATCGCGAGGACCCTGGCGATCGTGTCTAGCTTCGAAGTGCGGTTGGTCGCCGTGATCGATTCCGGAACTGTCGAACCGAACGAGGAATCGTCGGTCACCGTCGAGAACTGAGGCAGCTTGCTCAGGAGCACATACCCGGGCCCGAGATCGGGACCCTGCTTGCGATTGTCGTTCCGCGTGCTCATCGCGACGTTGAACAGCAAAAAAATCGCGAGCGAGATACCGATGAACAACATCCCTCCAGAATTGAGGTTCGGCTCCAAAAGGGGGCGACGGACAATGGCGGTGTCCAAGAGCATTCTCAAGGTGAGCAACCCGGCACAGACCAGCAGCCAGAGAAATCCGTAATAGAGAAGGGGTTGGGGCGACCAACCTTCCAATCCGATCCCGGCTCCTTTGAGGGCAGAAGGGACCGATGCCGCGTCCGCTGGTTTGCCCCCGTCGGGCGCGGCCGAGGCATTCTCGGTTTCGACGGCCTTGGGATCGTTCTGGGCCAAAGTCGCCTTGCGCCCCTCATACACCATCATGAAACCGGGTGTAAAAGCCAGCACCAAAAGAATGTCGAGATTCCGCAGCGACCAAAACCTTCGGAAGACCACGAAGATGCCGATGATCGCAAAGAACGACAAAAAGACCCACGTCGGTGGTTCAGGTCGGACGTAATAAAAGAGAAACTCACTCATAGATTACGTTGCCAGTATGCCCTTTCCGATCCACGCCTGACGGAAAGCCCCTTATCATAGTCGAAATCAGGGCTCGGGAAGAGCCCGCACCGTCGACGAACGGCCCTCGCTTGCGTATCGTTTACGCCTCGATTTCGCTTGTATCGGTCAGGCAGTCTGTAGGATGGAGCCGAACCGGGTCGGTCGAATCCCCTCGTTCCCTTGGAATCACTCATGAAAGCTCTGGTCAAGCATCATCGCGGTCGTGGCTTGGAACTCCAGGACGTCCCCTTTCCGACCATCGGCATCAACGATGTCTTGATTCGGGTCGAAAAAACCGGGATCTGCGGCACCGACCTCCATATTTACTCCTGGGACGCCTGGGCCCAGAAAACCATTCCCGTCCCCATGGTGGTCGGACACGAGTTCGTCGGCCAGATTGTCGAGGTCGGTTCGAACGTCAAAGATTTCTTCCCGGGTGAAATCGTTTCGGGCGAGGGGCACGTCGTGTGCGGCCGGTGCCGCAATTGCCTCGCTGGCAGGCGGCACTTGTGCAAAGACACCCAAGGCATCGGCGTCAACCGAACCGGCGCCTTCGCGGAATACATCGCCCTGCCGATGACCAACGTCTGGCATCATCATGATTCCATCGACCGAGATATCGCCTCGATCTTCGATCCGTTCGGCAACGCGGTCCATACCGCCCTGCACTTCGACTGTTTGGGTGAGGACGTCCTGATCACCGGCGCGGGGCCTATCGGTCTCATGGCCGCCGCGGTCGTGCGCCATGCGGGCGCGCGGCATGTGGTGGTCTCCGACCTGAATCCCTTCCGCTTGGATCTCGCCCGCAAGATGGGAGCCACCCTCGCCTTCGATCCACGCTCTCGAAGCATGGCCGACGTGCAGCACGAACTCGGGATGAAAGAAGGTTTCGACGTCGGCCTGGAGATGTCCGGTTCTCCGGCAGCTCTCCGCTCCATGCTCGAAGCCATGTGCCACGGAGGCAAGATCGCGATCCTCGGGATCCCCTCGGAACCGATCGCCATCGACTGGAACCTCGTGGTCTTCAACATGCTGAACATCCAAGGGATCTATGGGCGCGAGATGTACGAAACGTGGTACAAGATGACCGTCATGCTCGAAAGCGGCCTGGATATTTCTCCAGTGATCACCCATCGGTACCATTACACGGAATTCGAAAAAGGCTTTGAAGTCATGCAGCAAGGGAATTCGGGCAAGGTTATATTGAACTGGACCTAGATCGCTGTATCCGCCGTCGCGTGGGTCCCTCCCCAATATGCCCTCCCTAACTCGTTCGCATTTCGTTCTTGCGCTCTGCGTGGGATGTTCGCTCCTGGCGATGCCCCTCGCCGTCGTCGCCGATGACAAGGATCGATTCTTCGAATCGGAAATCCGACCGCTCCTCGAGACGCATTGCCTCCAATGCCATCGCGGATCCAATCCCGAAGGAGCATTGTCCCTCGAGCATCGCGAAGGCTGGATCGCCGCCGCCGTCATCGTCCCGGGCCGGCCCACTTCCAGCCGCATCATGCAAGTCGTCCAGTCCGACGATCCCGATGAGCGGATGCCTCCCCCCGAGTCCGGTCCTCCGCTCACGCCGGAACAAATTCACGCTCTGGAAAAGTGGATTGCCGACGGTGCGCAGGATCCTCGCGAACCCCTTGCGCAGGATCGACCCGCAACGGGCCCCAGGAAACGAAATCGCATCTTTGAAATCACCGACGAGGACCGCCGCTACTGGGCTTTCCAACCCGTGGATCGCAACGACCGCGATCCGGCGCTGGGAGAACCCGCACTCCGTCTCGAACAAGCCGCCGCGCACGTCGATGCCTTGCTCGATGAACAGCGATCGCGGATCCCCGGCCTCCAGTGCGCCTCGCGCGCCGATCCCCGCACCCGCATTCGGCGAGCGGTCTATGACTTGTGGGGAATGGTTCCCACCCCGGAAATGGTCCAGGAATACGAACAAAACCTCGACGAGACTTCCTGGAGATCCCTCGTGGAATCGCTGTTGGCATCGCGCCGATACGGTGAACAATGGGGAAGGCATTGGCTGGATTGGGTGCGCTATGCAGAAACCAACGGCTATGAACGGGATGGACCCAAACCGCACGCATGGCGCTATCGCGATTACGTCATCGAATCGTTCGCCTCCGACAAACCCTACGATCAGTTCATCATCGAACAACTGGCCGGGGACGAATGGTCTCGCCTGCAAGGTTGGGACGCCCGCACAGAACCCGAGCGCTGGCGGCAGGCGATCATCGCCACCGGATTCTATCGCCTGCATCAATGGGATGACGAGCCGGATGATACCGAGCAAGCGGAGTTCGACGACGCCGACGATGTACTCAACTCCATTGGAACGGCTTTCCTCGGCTTGACGATCGGCTGCGCGCGTTGCCATGATCACAAATTCGACCCGATCAGCCAGCGCGATTATTACGCGATGCTCAGTTGCATTCGCGGCATCGACCCCTACGGTCTCTCGAAACGCGGGGGAGGAGGTCGCGGCACAGGGCGCATCCAACGCTTCCTCGTCGACGAGGCCCTCAGCGCGGCATGGGAACACGATCGACAACAAAAGCTCGCTCAGCTTCGAGACAAACTCTCCCAATCCGAGGATCCCGCAGCCCGGCTGGCCCTCGAAGGCGAAATCCAAAACATCCAGGATGCGGTCCCTCCGTTCGATGCTGCGTTGGCTGTCGCAGACCGTCCCGGCGATCCCCCCGAAACCTTCGTTCTCTATCGCGGTGACATTCGATCCCCACGCGATCCGGTCGGCCCCGATACCCCGGCGATTTTTTCTGAACAAGTCGATGCGCCGAAGTTGGACGATGCCATGCGAAGCAGTCGTGCTGTTTCGGGACGACGCCTGAGTTTGGCCCGCTGGATCGCCAGCCCGCAACATCCGCTGACCGCGCGGGTCATGGTCAATCGAATCTGGCAACGGCACTTTGGAGTGGGCTTGGTTCCAACCCCAGACGACTTTGGGCGGACCGGCATCGAACCGGTCAATCCGGAGCTTCTCGATTTTCTCGCCCGGGAGTTTATTCGGTCGGGCTGGTCGGTTCACCACATGCATCGGCTGATCATGTCCACGCAAGCCTATGCCATGGCATCCCGCGGAGGGAGCGAGGCGGGGACGATCCGCGATCCCGAGGTGCGCGCGGTGTGGCGCCAGCAAATGCGGCGCATGGACGGCGAAGCCATCCGAGACAGCATCCTCGCCATCGCCGGCACACTCCAGGACAAGCAGGGCGGTCCGAGCATCTACCCGAAGCTCTCGCAAGAAGTCCGCGACGCCGCCAATCCCGTGTCGATCGCCCAATGGATGGAGAGCCCCCTGCACGAACAATCGTGCCGCAGCGTGTATCTGGTCGTCAAACGTTCCCTGAAAGTTCCGTTTTTGGAAACGATGGATTTCGCCAATCGCTCGGCCCCGTCCGGTGTGCGACCGGTTACCACCACCGCGCCGCAGGCCTTGCTGCTGCTCAATGATCCCTGGGTTCGAGATCAAGCGATGGCGATCGTTGCTCGCTTGCGGTCCGAGGGTGGCGACGATCCACTCGCCATGGTGCATCGATTGTGGCGACTGGCCTATCAGCGGGCGCCGACCGGGGACGAGATGACCTTCGCCACGGATTTCCTCGGTGCTCCCATGCCTGGAGACGACGACGCATCGTGGCTCAGTTTGTGCCGCGCGGTCCTCAACAGCAACGAGTTTCTCTACATCGATTGAAATATCATGCGACCCGAAGACCATCTCGCGCTCCACCCACCCTCCGCATCGCGTCGACGGTTCATCGCATCCTCGGGCGCGGGGTTCGGTTCGCTCGCGCTTCTCTCCATGCTCGCAGGAGAACGGAGAGGCACAGCTGCGGCGGAATCGCAATCGCAGCCGATGGCTCCCAAACCTCCGATGTTCGAGACCAAGGCGAAGTCGGTGATCTTCTTGTTCATGTTCGGAGGACCATCGCAAGTCGATTTGTTCGATTACAAACCCGAGCTTCAAGCGCGCGATGGCCAATCGATCGAAAACGAGTTCCGTCGCGGCACGTTGACCAAGGCCGTATTGCAAGCCAGTCGCCGCTCGTTTGCCCAGCACGGCCAGTCGGGGCTGTGGTGCTCGGACGCGTTTCCCAACATCGCCGAGCACATGGACAAGCTGGCGGTGATCAAGTCCCTGACGAGCGATTCCTTTGCGCACGGCAGCGCCTTGCTCCAAATCAACAGCGGTCGCATCCTGCAGGGGCACCCATCGCTCGGCTCCTGGGTCACCTATGGGTTGGGTTCCATCAATCAAAACCTCCCGGGCTATGTGGTGATGCTCGACCCGCGCGGCGGCCCTACCAGCGGGGCGCCGAATTGGTCCAGCGGATACATGAGCGCAGCCTATCAAGGAACGCTCATCCGCACGTCGAGCGAACCGATCCTCAACCTGCAGCCACCACCCAACGTCACACGCGACACGCAGCGCCGAGAAATCGATCTCATCCAGGCGCTCAATACCCAGCATCGGGCGGACCGACAGGATGTCGCCTCGGAACTCGATGCTCGAATCGCCAGCTATGAATTGGCGTTTCAATTGCAAATGGCTGCGCCCGAGGCGCTCGACTTGAGCCAGGAGTCCGAGCGGACTTTGGAGAGATACGGTCTGCATGAGCCGAAGCCCGATTGGCATCCGCTGGCCCTGGGGCCCAGCACGTTTGGCCGCCAGTGCTTGATCGCGCGGCGCATGGTCGAACGGGGCGTCCGTTTCATTCAGATCTATTCCGGCGGCGGCAATGCCGGAGGCCAGAACACCTGGGATGGCCATCACGGCATCGAGGAAAATCTCAAACTGCACTGCCCCGAAGTCGATCGCCCGATCGCCGCCTTGCTGCAAGATCTCGAGGAGCGCGGGTTGCTCGAATCGACCTTGGTCGTGTGGGGCGGAGAATTCGGCCGCATGCCGGTCTCCGAGACGTTCAATACCGGGGGCAAGCCGGGAGGGCGAGACCATAACCCCAAAGGATTTACCTACTGGCTAGCGGGCGCGGGCGTCCGAGGAGGGACCAGTTACGGGGCTACGGATGAACTCGGCGAGGCGGCGGTCGAAAACCCGCGCCACCTTCGCGATTTGCATGCCACCATCTTGCGGTTGATGGGACTGGACCACAAACGACTGACCTATTTCCACGGCGGACTCGACGAGAAACTGACCGGCGTCATCGATGCCCATCCCATCGAAGAGGTCATCGCGTGAGTGCGATCGGAGATCGATAGCGAACATCGCATTCGATCACGAACTGCAAGAGAGCATCGAACAGCCGGGGCGATGCCTGGCCCACTCCGGTCGTCGTTCCGCGAATCGTTGATACTGGGGTTGTTCGTCGTAGGGATGGCGCAGCGCGTCCAAGAGCTTTTCCAGCTCGCTGGCGTCCCCTTGCTCGGCGGCGTCGATCGCTTGCTGCGCGAGATAATTGCGAAGCACGTATTTCGGGTTGACGCGATGCATGCGCTCTCGCCGCAGTGGGTCCGGGGTGCCATCGCGAACGATGCGTTCTCGGTATCGATCGAGCCATGCCGTGAAACCCGCCCTCGCCGATGCGGCTTGTTCGTCCCATCGATAAAACGCATAGGCAAAGTGTTCGATGGGATCGGGGAACGAACTCGCCTGTGGAGCAACGGGATACTCCGCTAGCAATCGATAGAACCACGTCATGTCGATCTCGGCGGATCGAAGCACCTCGAACAGGGCATCGACGATTTCGGAGTCCTCATCGCGCCACTGCTCGAAACCGAGTTTAGCGGCCATCGATGCGTTCCACTGGGTTTGCAAGTCGTGGACGTAGGCCTCCATGCCTCGCGCAATCCATTCGTCGTTTTGCAAGACGGGGTCAATCGCATTGGCCAATTGACCGAGGTTCCAGTAGGCGATCTGAGGCTGCTGGCCATAGCAATAGCGGCGTCCTTCGGCATCGGTGGTGTTCGGGGTCCAGTTCGGGTCGTAATCCTCGAGCCAACCATACGGACCGTAGTCGATGGTTTGCCCGAGAATCGACATGTTGTCGGTGTTCATGACTCCGTGCACGAAACCGACGCGCATCCAGTGGACGACCATGGTCGCGGTCCGTTTGCAGATTTCCACGAACCACGTGCCGATCGCGTCCGATGTCGGTTCTCCGAGATGGGAAAAATCGGTCCGGATCACATAGTCGATGAGCCTGCGAAGATTGTCGACGTCGCGCCGGGCGGCAAAGATTTCAAAGTTTCCGAATCGGACAAAGGTCGGGGCGACGCGGCAGACGATCGCTCCAGGTTCGCGCCGCGGTCGACCATCGTAGAACATGTCCCGGACGACTTGATCGCCCGTGGTGATCAGGGACAAGGCTCGGGTGGTCGGCACGCCGAGATGATGCATGGCTTCGCTGCAGAGAAATTCGCGGACACTGGAACGCAGGACGGCAAAGCCATCGGCATGTCGCGAATAGGGAGTGGGGCCAGCGCCTTTGAGCTGCAGCATCCATCGCTCGTCCCGCGCATTGACGATTTCCCCGAGATTGATCGCGCGGCCATCTCCCAATTGCCCAGCCCAGTGCCCGAACTGGTGCCCTCCATAGCACATCGCAAACGGCTGCATGCCCGGCAGCAGGGTGTGTCCGGAGAAGGCCAGGACAAAGGGTTCCCCACGGAGGAACTCCGGATCGAAATCGAGAAGAGCTGCGACTTCCGACGCGACAGCCAGCAGCCGAGGCGCCGAAGGTTTCACCGGCACCACTGGGGAATAACAGGCACCCAGCACTTGCCGCGAACCGGGGTCCTCTTTGGGGTCGCCAGGGAGTTCGCGGACGAATCGGTTGTCAAAGTTTACGAGTGGATCCATTTGGGAGACTGCACAGCATACCATTCCTTTTTCCAGATGGGTACCTGCTGTTTGAGTTCCTCGATCAACCAATGGCATGCCGCGATCGCTTCGGCGCGGTGTGGCGAAGCGACGGCGATGAGAACGCTGGTCTCGCCGAGATCGACGCGACCGAGGCGATGCACGATCACCACGCGCTGAGGATTCCATCGCCGCGTGGCTTCATCGGCCAGCTCCTGCATCTTGGCGATGGCCATATCGCGATAGGCGTCGTACTCCAAATACGCGGTTTCGACTCCTTGGGTCCATCGTCGCGCGGTACCGAGGAAGATCGAGACAGCGCCGCAGCGCTGGTCGTTGCATTCCCGCAACAGCGCATCGACCGGGATGGGGCCGTCGACCAGTTCAATCTTTCTCATCGCGAAGAGCTCGAGAGTAGGTTTCGAACTTGTTCAAGATATCTTTCGACACCTCGGGAAACGCGAGATCGAGGGATTCGAGATGGGCGGCGATGATATCCGCCACCGCAGCCCGCGCATACCACTTGTCATCCGCGGGGATGACGTACCATGGGGCTTCGGGGGATGAGGTGTTGGAGAGAGCGTCTTCGAAGGCTTCGATATACTGCGGCCAGAGTTTCCGCTCTTCGAGATCGCCGGGATTGAATTTCCAATGCTTGCTCGGTTCCTGCAGACGTTCCAGCAACCGTTTGCGCTGCTCGTCGCGGGAGATGTGCAAATAGAATTTCAGAATGCTCGTGCCGCTTTCCACCAGGGTTTTTTCGAAGGAACGAATCTCTCGGTATCGGCGATCCCATAGATCGCTGAGGTTCGTGTACGGGAGCAGATTCTGAGGCTCGAGAAACTTTGGATGGACCCGAACGACCAGCACTTCTTCGTAGTACGAGCGATTGAAAATAGCGATCATGCCCTTGGGAGGCAGGAACCGCATCGGTCGCCACAGGAAATGGTGTTCGAGTTCCTCGGTGTTGGGTGCGCGAAAGCTGTGAACCCGGCACCCCATGGGGCTGACACCGTGAAGAACGTGCCGGATGATGCCGTCTTTGCCCGCCGTGTCCATGCCTTGAAGGATCACCAACAGGGAACGGCGATTGGACGCGTAGAGCCGCTCCTGGGCCGTCTGGAGCGATTGGATATCGGCTTCCAAGGCCGCGGCTCCCTGCGACTTGCCCGACAATTCATTCCCGGCCTGGGTGGGGATCTTGGCGAGCTTGACCTTCGAGTCGTATTCGACCAGAAATTTCTTGGAGTTGAATCGATGGTTTTGCATGAGAGGTCAGACGAGGCTCCAGTCGAGCGCGATATCGAGAATGGGGGCGGAATGGGTGAGCGCTCCGACGCTGATGCGATCGACGCCTGTGGCTGCGATCCCTACGATCGTTTTCAAGTTGACACCGCCAGAGGCTTCCAACTCGACCTGGGGCGCCTGGCGATTTCGGAGAGCGACACACTCGGTGAGCTGGGCGTTGGACATGTTGTCGAGCAAGACAATGTCGGGCGCGGCAGCGAGTGCCGATGGCAATTGCTCGATCCGATCGATCTCGATTTCAATCATGGGCGGCTGGTCGAATCGGATCCCTCCCGAGGCAACAAAGGTGCGGGCCAATTGAACCGCGGTTCCCGGGTCGAGCAAGTGACCTTCGACGATCGCACGGCACGCAAGGTGATTGTCTTTGATCAAAATCCCGTCGTACAGTCCGCGGCGATGGTTGTGGCCGCCACCGCAACGAACCGCGTACTTGTCGAGACGCCGCCAACCGGGTGTTGTCTTTCGCGTGTCGTAAACCCGAGCATTCGTTCCCAGAACCGCGTCGACGTAATGCCGAGTCAACGTCGCAATCCCGCTAAGACGGCACACAAAGTTCAGGATCGTCCGCTCGCACGTCAGGAGTTCGCGCGCTTCGCCGTTCAGGTTCGCCAGCGTTTGCCCTGCCTGGACCTCCTGGCCATCCCCAACCAACTGAGTCCATTCAATACGGGCATCCATTTCCTGCAGCATGGCCTCGATCAAATCAATTCCGGCAACGATCCCAGGTTTTCGCGCGATCAACGATGCGGAACCTCGAAGAGCGGCAGGTACCAGCGCCATCGTGGTGATGTCCATGCTCCGGTCGAGATCCTCGCGGATGGCTAATCGAACCAAATGCGAGAGATCATCCAGGAGCGGCGGGTCAATCGTCTGGGGTGGGTAGTCGTGTTTCATAGCGGGTTGTGAGTCTGGACGGGTGACGTATAGTGTAACGGTGGAATTGAGATCCGGAACAGAATGTTCCCGCCAAGATGACATCCTAAGGGAGATTTACCAATGCGTCGATTTGTTTGCGTCTGGTCGTTGGTGGCTGTGTTCGGATGGACATGCGAGGGCGTCCGTCCATCGTATGGCCAAGATGCTTCCGCCGGCAAAGCTGCCGCAGCCAAGGAATCGGAGGAATTGAAACTGGCCGAAGGTCGGATCGTCGTGACCAAGCCCTTGAGTTGGAGGGCCGTGAAACCCAAGTCGAATATCATCCAGTACGAGTTCCAGGCCCCCCTCGACGCCAAGGAAACCTCCCGGATCACCATCATGTCCGCTTCGGGTGGTATCGAGAAGAATATCGAACGCTGGATCGGCCAATTCGAAGGACTCACCGAGTCCGACGCCGATGTCGTCAAAAAAGAAATCGACAAGACCACCGCACACATCGTCGAACTCGAAGGGACCTTCAAGGAATCGATGGGGGGCGGACCGTTCGCGCCCGGGCCCACCAAGAAACTCGAGAATTACGCCATGCTCGGCGCTATCCTCGAACTGGCCGATGGGTCGACCGTCTTCATCAAGATGACCGGTCCCAAGAACGTCGTCGCCGAAGAAAAGAAAGCTTTCCTGGCGATGATCGACGGACTCAAGAACCGATAAGCCTCCCCTTCGTCCAGGAATGGGATCCCTTCATGAAGGAAGCCGACGGGGCAACCCCGCCGGCTTCTGTCGTTTCCGCTTTTCCGATCCGCGGGTCTCTATCGCACCAACAGGCAGCAGTACCAACCGTCTGCCCCCTGCACCATGGCGGCTCCGCCGTAGGTCGCAGGCATATCCAAACAGCAGGAGAGGAAGCGGCCTTGGGTGTGGCCAACCCCTTCGGCTCGCGCGCTGCCAAGCGAACCACCGATGTGGTTCTTGTACCGTCGCTGGGCAGCGATGGTCGCTTTACGCAACGCCAGCTCCTGCAATTCAGGATCCGGAATCAAAGCCCCCATACCGTTGAGCCGTCGCTCATGGTTGGCCTTTTCCAGGGCGCTTCCCCCTGGCGTGTGGCTGAACGGCAAACCGTTCTGCACGAGATTTCCGACAATGTTGGTCGCGACCGCAGGACTGACGGTCCCGACGCTCGTCGACGTGGCGGACGCCGTGACCACTGCGCCGCTTTCCGTGGGAATCGTTCCCTTGCGCGTTCCATCGGGATTCATGCCGAGTTGTTCGATCGGCACTCCGTTGATCGCGACGATCCGTTCCCCGGGGTTGAGCTTGATGCCAGCCGTGTCTTGTCCATAGACCGGCAACCCACAAAAAACAACCATCGCAAACCAGGCAATTCGAGTGCGAATACGCATCCCTGACCTCCAAAAACGAGTTTGAAACGTTTCCGGTGCCCGGACTCGAGCCAGTCCGTCAGCACCTCCACGGCTCGGATTGAAACACAAGGCCGAGGGATCAACAACCCGTACAATTTTCCCATTTTGCCCATTTAGACACGAACCGAGTCCTAAGTCACGGTATCGCAACGGCTTTGCATTTGAAGAAAAATCCCAAAAAACGGGAATCGAATGGATGTCATTCCCTCGGTTTGGGGAAGGAGATCCTTTCGAACCGTCCCAAAACGAAACCAGGCGGCCGAATGCGGGCCGCCTGGAGAGTGAGATCGCGGAGTCGCTGCGTTGGGATAGGACCGGCTTATTGGTACCAGTTGCTGGAGGCCCAGTCGGCGGCTTTCGCGTGGGCCTGGGCCACGCGGTCGTCTTCGGTGGTATGCGTGGCGGCTTGCCATGATTCGATCATGACGCCTCCGCTGGCGGAGACGAGCATCCCTTGAACGCTTTGGATCAAGCTGATTTGGGGGGAAAGGGATCGCGGGAAGTCCAGTTTCGGAGTTTCGACCTTGGAGGTATCACCCAGGATGCCGGACAGATCGCACGCAGCGAGGGATTCGAGGTTATGGGCTTCGATCAACGCGGCGACGACGCAGAGGTCCATGACGTTGCGGAGATCGCCAAAGGAAGTGTCTTTGACGGCGAGTTCGTCCAGTTTGGAGGTGAAGGTATCGGCCCACTTCTCGGCAGCGGCATCCACTTTACCGGTCTGATTGACGGCGCCGGTGGCATCGTACATTTCTTGTTCGGTGAGGGTCTTGATTCCCGGTCCGCTGATTTTCCAGGCGAGTCGATTGCTGCTGTGCGCGATCGCATCGTAATCGCAGGCCATCCACCATCGGGATTGGAGTTGGGTGGAGGCGGTGGTGCGGTTGCGAATCATTTCGAGATAGCTGGGCAGACCCTTGACCGGAGCTTCGGCAAGATTCATCCCATACAGTTTCATTCGATAGTCAGCGGCGAGCAGAACGCGAGCCATGTGGCTTTCGGTCGGAATGCCTTGAAGAACGACTTTCTGCGGGCCGAAGGCTTCGGCGAGCATCGGAACAATTTGGGCGGGGTTGGGATTCGCGCCGATTCGGGAGATCATTTGTTGCAGTTGAACGACCCCTTGCTCAGACGGTTCGATGGAGACCGAGATCCCGCCTTGACGTGCGTTCGAAACATAGCGGAAGGCGGTCAACAGGTCCTCGAGGTGGACGATGGGGCGGCCGCTTTTCGCGCCGACCATCGAACCATACGGGCCGACGGTCCACGGTTCTGCGGGGCCCGCCAGGACAATATCTTGGCGTTCGGGATAAACGAAGACGTACTCAATCCGAGTCAGGCCGGCCAGGTAGAGCAAATCGGCCGACAAAGGCTGCTGCGTTTTTTCGGATTCCAAGACGGCCTCTTGGACCTTCTTCAAGGAAATGCATCGCAAGGGCGAGGCGGCCTCGAGCTGTCCCTTGGGAACGACCGCGTTGCGTCGGATCATGTCGAGTTGCTGCTGCTGTTCCTCGAAAGACATGTTTCGCAACACGCCTTCGGTATCGATGCGAACACCCCCCACAAACCCGAATCCGCCGCCGAACGGAGGAAAGAATTGCGCTTGAGCCGTCACGGCATGCATCGAGCACACGGCGAGGACCATGACCCACGTCCGGATCAGGTAGGAACTCGAGAATCGTGAAGGCAAAACACACATGGTGGGTGCTCCGTTAGAGAACGAAAAGTTTGTGGTAGGATAGGAAGAAGTTACCGGACCATCTCATCTAGTGTATTTCGACGCATTATCCGATGCAACCAAACAGCTCGTCGGCTTACCTCATTATTCGCCAGGGAAATCGCTGGTCCGACGTATTTCGGCTGGAAAAGGGGGTGAGACTGGTCATCGGCCGCGCCTCCTCGAACGCCATTCCGGTCGCCGACGAACGGGCCAGCCGCAAACACGCCGAAATCTACTTTGAGGAGGGTGGATGGTGGGTTCGCGACCTGGGCTCTCGAAACGGCACGCTGGTCGACGGCAAGCGGATGGATGCCCCGGTTGCCCTGGTCCCAGGTAATCTGATCGCGGTCGCATCCTGTCAGATGACCTTCGTCCATTCGCTGGAGGAGTTCGTCCCCCCACCGATGCAAGGGGAGTCGGCCGCAGAAGGGGCCCCCTCGATGACGCACAGCGATCTGCCGCCGGCGATCACCCATCGCAAATCCAATGCGAGCCTGCTGGAATCGAGAGCGATCGACCCTCAAGAGGTCGCCATGCTTCCCGAGGCAAAGGCCGAGAAAAGCGCAAAACAAACGACGGAACCGGTGGCC
>JBKDPB010000183.1:0-6270 GCA_046342615.1 Planctomycetota bacterium
GTCCCTGCATGCCGCAGACTGTACTCGTACGGATCGAGTTGCAACGAGAACAACACATCATCGACCTTGGCATCCTTCGGAATCTTGAACGCCGTGGCGGCGAGCAAACGCGGCAGATGCAATAGCACCTCCCCCAGTGGGTCCTCGACCGCAAGCGAATCTTCGCTTTCCAGTCGAATGCGCACTCCCACGTTCTGATGTGCATCGTTAGCCGCCACGCCGGTGTGCGGTGCGCTCTGGCACAACACGTCCCAGCGCGCGAGGTAATCGCTCGGGTACGATTGCAACGCAGAGAAAACCTCCTGCGGATACTCTTTCACTTGCTCGGCCAGCTTCACCAGCCACAGCGGGTTCTTCATCGACTCGACCATCCGCTTCTGCTTCTTGAAGTCGGCGTGCGTATTGTAAATCTCCACCCCAGATAACCCGGGGATCTCCCAATCCATCCGCTCCTCCAAGTGGGACAGGAACGCATGGCCACTGCGCGACCGAACCAGTCGCGCCAGATCGATCGGCTCGGAGGACTCGTATTGCCGCAGGCTCAACGTCGGATAGACGAGCATCCCTTTCATCTCGGCCCCAGGGATTAACAGCACGCCATCGAGCAATCCCTGATGACCGTCGAGATAGAAGTCTTTCTCTTTGGAGGGGTGTTCGGAGAACATCAGGACCTCGGTCCCGGCCCGCTTGGCGGCTGCGACGATATCGTCGATTTTGCCCCGGCTGTCATGCGAGAGCTCGGAATGGACGTGCAGGTTGGCTCGCACTTGCCGATATTTCCGGTCGATCGAGGTGGGCTGCCGATCGCGCTCGAACCGCTCCCTCGCCTCGCGCATGCTCCGAAGCCATTCGGGTTTCAAACGGTCCATCGCGTCCTGGCCCGATGCCCATGGGGAAATTCCCAACCCAAGACACAGCCCAGCAAGGACCCAAGCGCATCTACGATTCACAGGCTTTACCCCCAACGCAACGTGAAAAAAGATCGAAATCGACTCGTCTAGGATATCAAATTTCGATAGCATCTCAGCACTCATAAAACCTATTTGTCCCCGAGTGCGATTTGTCCCCGAGTACCAGGTACCGCAATGTCCCCGCGATCGATTCTCATCTACGACACGACCTTGCGAGATGGAACGCAAGGAGAAGGAGTCAGCCTATCGCTCCAGGACAAGCTCAACATCGCATCGCGATTGGCCGAGATCGGAATCGATATGATCGAGGGTGGGTACCCTCTCTCGAATGAAAAAGATGCCATGTTCTTTCAGCGAGCGAAAAGTCTGTCGCTCGGTAACAGTCGCTTGGCTGCCTTCGGCATGACACGCCGCCGCGGGGTCAAGGCCGCGGACGACCCGGGACTGGCCGCCCTCGTGGCCGCGCAAACACCCGTGATCACCGTGGTGGGCAAGTCCTGGGACTTTCACGCCACGGAAGTCCTCGGCGTATCCCTGCAAGAAAACCTCGACATGATCGGCGAGAGCGTGGCCTATCTCGCGCAGCGCGCCGCAGTGGTCTACGATGCGGAGCACTTCTTCGATGGCTTCAAGGCCAATCCCCAGTACGCGCTCTCGGCCATTGAGACCGCCGCCAAGGCAGGCGCCCAATGGATCGTCCTGTGCGATACCAACGGAGGAACGCTCCCCGAGGAGATCGCTCGCATCGTCGCGCAGGCCAAGGTGCAACTCGCAAAAACCTCGGCTCGCTTAGGGATCCATTGCCACAACGACGGCGATCTAGCGACGGCCAACTCGCTCGCAGCCATCGATGCCGGTTGCGATCACGTGCAGGGAACCATCAACGGGATCGGCGAACGTTGCGGCAACGCGGATTTGATCGCCATCCTCGCGAATCTGCAGTTCAAGAAACAAGGCTACCAAACGCTCGGTGGCCGGCCGATGGACCATCTCACGGAGCTGTCGCGCTACGTGTACGAGACCGCCAACCTGGCGATGCGCAGCAGCCAACCGTTCGTCGGTCGCAGCGCCTTTGCGCACAAGGGTGGCATGCATGTCCATGCCGTGAACAAGTTCGCGCACACCTACGAGCACATGGACCCATCTCTGGTCGGCAACGAACGCCGGATCCTGGTGAGCGAATTGTCAGGTCGGTCCAACATTGCCGCGGTTACGCAATCCCAGGGGGCACCGGCCGATCCGAAATTGCTGGAAGCGATCCTGGCACAAGTCGTCAAGAAAGAGAACCAAGGCTACCAGTTCGAGGCCGCCGAAGCCTCGTTCGATTTGCTCGCCAAGCAGTGCTCGGGGGAATACACCTCCCATTTCGAGACCATCAAGTACCAAATTCTCGCCGGGGATTTGGACACGGCCCGCAATCAAATCTACGCCGAAGCGATCCTCAAGGTCCGCGTCGGCGACGAGACGCGGGTCGAAGCGGCCGAAGGGCACGGTCCAGTCAACGCCATGGACGCCGCCCTGCGCAAGGCCCTCATCCCGTTTTATCCCTGCCTGGAGTCGATGAAGCTCGTCGATTACAAGGTCCGCGTGGTCAATAGCGAAGCTGGAACGGCAGCCCGCATTCGGGTCAATATCGAAAGCTCCGACGATCACGATTCCTGGCGAACGATCGGCGTGAGCGAGAACATCATCGAAGCCAGTTGGTCGGCACTGGTGGATGCGGTCGAGCACAAACTCCATCGCGAACTCGCCCCCAAGCGCGCATAGCCCCCCGAATCCCACGGGGACCCAACCCGACCGAGAGTCATTCGCAACCCCGAACGCGGTTGCTCCCACGGCCAGCCCGCTTGTAGCAAAATGAGACACGCCAGTCTATAATCCGGGTTTCCACCCGTTTTTGCACACAACCCATCGGTATGTCGACCTATCTGGCCGTCACGCGCGGCAACGATCTGAACGCCCGTTTTCCACTGAATCGAACGCTGGAGAACCGTATTGGCCGGGGATTGGAGTGCCACGTCCAGATCAGTGACCCGTTGTCGTCTCGAGTGCATGCGACCATTGCTCATGACGAGAATCAATGGAAGGTAACCGATGCGGGCAGCCGCAATGGGACCCTCGTCAATGGTTCGCGTATCGACATGGCAATCCTTGCCAACGGTCACAGGATTCAGATTGGAAATACGGAGTTCCAATTCGTCGACGACACGATCACCGACGATCTGACCCTCGAGAGGATCAATTTGTCGCACGATTTGGTGCCTCTGGATGGAACCAAAGGCTCGGCGGGTCTGGTGACGGGAATGAGCGCTTTTGAATCGCTGCGCAACGCTGGCCGGGCCGAGGATCTATCCGATTTGCATCAGTTGTCGGTCCATTGCATTTCGATTTCGCAATCGGACGAATTGGCGCGTTTGGCTTTGGAAGTGATCCGCGCGCGGACGCAAGCGACAGTCGCCGCGTTTCTGATCGCTAACGAATACGGCGGCCTCGATGTTCATACCCAGATTCCCTCGGTGTCGGAAAAGCAGTTTCCGCTGAGCGATCAATTGACGGACATGGTCTGCAAGCATTCGCAGGCTGTATGGATGAAGAAGGAGTCCAAACCGAGTACCGAAGGCCCGAAACGGTTGTACGCGGATGCGATTTGCGTGCCGTTGATCGACGGTCAGAAGACGATCGGCGCCGTTCATCTCTATCGGGAGAAGCAGGTCTTCGAAAGCCATGCGTTCGAGTTTGCCATCGCGGCAGCGGGCATCTTGTCGGCGGCGTTGATCCGCGCTCGCTCGGCCGAGTCTCTCAAAATGCACCACGATCGGATTGCGGACAAGAATGCTGCATTCGATGAATTGCTCGGTGAAAGCAAAGTGATGTGCGACTTGAAGGAGCGGTTGGCTCGCGTAGCCAGGGCATCGGGATGCATTTTGATCCGCGGCGAGAGCGGATCCGGGAAGGAGCTTGTGGCGAGAGCGATCCACCGAGCGAGTCCTCGCGCAGCGGTGCCGATGCTGAGCGTCAACTGTGCGGCGATCCCATCGGAGTTGATGGAGAGCCAGTTGTTCGGTCACATGCGCGGCGCGTTCACAGGGGCAGACAAAGACCATATCGGATGGTTCCAGCAAGCCAACAACGGAACGTTGTTTCTCGACGAGATCGGCGAGATGACTCTCGATGGCCAGGCGAAACTGCTGCGAATTCTCGAGGGGCATCCTTTCTTGCCGGTTGGAGGCCGAAAAGAAATTCGCGTGGATGTTCGCGTGATTGCGGCCACCAACCGTGACCTGCGCGAGTTCGTATCGGAAAAGCGATTCCGCGAGGACCTGTTTTATCGACTGAGCGTTTTCGAGTTGCAGGTCCCACCGCTGCGGCAACGAGGTGAAGATATCGGGCTTCTGATCGACTATTTCTTTGACCATTTCTCGCGCCAGCACGGACGGACAGGATTGAAGCTCAGTCCCTCGGCGAGAAGCACGCTGCTCGAATACGCGTGGCCAGGAAACGTGCGGCAGCTGCGCAATGTGATCGACAGCGCGGTCGTGCTTGCAGTCGGCAACGAGATTCGCCCCTGCGATCTGACGCTTCACGAGGCTCGCACGGATTCCTTGGACACGTTGAACATCGAGCAGTGGGAGCAACGCTTGATTCGGGAGGCGTTGCGGCGGACCCGGGGGAATATCCCCGAGTCGTCCGAATTGCTGGGGATCTCGCGAGCGACGATGTATCGAAAATTAGAGACGTACTCGATCCGCCGCGAGGAATTTTCGGAATGACAGGTCCTCAGGTCGACGACCGAGACTAGTCTTTCTTTTCGCCTCGCAGGGAGTTGAAGTACTCCTTGAGCTGATCGCGTTGGGCTTTGGGCAGTTGGATATTCTCGATGGCATCCGGTTCGTCTGGTTTGGAGGAGAGGACGGCTTCGCGAGCTTCCTCGCGGGTAAGCCCTTTTCGGTTCTTGCCTCCGGCCTTGTCTCCGTTGACGGTCTCACCTTTTCGCATTTCGTCTCGGACTTGAGCGTCGTAATCCTTGAACTCGGACTCTTGTTCGTCGCGGTCACCTTCGCCATTCCCTTCGCCCATACCGTCTCCGGGTTCCTTCCCTTTTTGACCTTTCCCTTTTCCTTTTTGTCCCTTCTGGCCTCCCTTTCCTTTTCCGTCTTTATCGCCCTTCTGGCAGGACTCGCAACCCTTCCCTTCGCATGCCTCGCACTTGGATGCATTCTTGGCTTCTTCGAATTGCTCGAGCATTTCCTCGAGTTCATCCGCTTGGGACTGGCTCTCGCTCAACTCGCTGAGCTCTTCTTGCAATTCCTTGAGCGCATCGGCGGCAGTTTCCTTGTCCCCCTGCTTCATGGCGTCTTGAGCCTTGGCGAGCTGCGACTGGATCTTCTCCATCGCTTTGGATTCCTGTTTGCCGTCGCCGAGTTTATCGAGTTGTTTGCGGAGAGCCGCAATCTTTTCGGTATTCCCTTCTTGTTCTGCCTTTTCGAGTTCGCGCTGTGCATCGCGCTTGGCTTGTTCGCGTTTGCTTTGCGCTTCTTCAAGGGCTTTCTGCATTTGTTCGAGTTGCTTCTCGAGTTGCTTGGATTGCTCGGCGTCGAGCGAGCCGGATGTGAGTCCTTCGATCATCTTTTCAAGCTCTTTTTCGGCTTGATCAAAATCGCCATCCTGCAGGGCTTTTGCGAGTTTCTCCGCGGGTCCTTTGTCCAGGTCCTTGAGGCTTTCGAGCGACTTTTTCATCCGGTCGGCGCCACCGAGGGCGTCCCGTTTCTGCTGCAACTCCTGCTTGATCGAATTCAGGTCGGCGATAACTTTCTTTCGATCGACTTCCTTGGTGTTCTGGAGTGCGTTGATCTTTTCTTCGATCCGCTTGAATTCTTCGGCGGCATCCAGGTCGCCAGCTTCCTCGGCTTCCTGGCGTTTCTTCTGAACCGCTTGCAGGATAGGTTGCGTGCTGTTCTTGACGTTGACCATCGGTTGCGAAGGGGATTTACCCACGACGGCTTCCGCCGCGAGTTCCGCGTCAGGGACCCAGAACATCGCGATGCACGCTGCGAGGGGGAGAGCCGTCCATGCGATTTGCGGGGCGGGTCGAAGCGGAAACTGATCCCGGACGTCGATCCGCTCCAGCTGGTGCTGCGCATCGTTCATCAAGGCTCGGCCGATGGCGGAGTCCCGTTCCTGCGTGCCCAATTCCAGCGCGCTGGAGCATCGCTCGCGGAGGGAGAACCGTCGATCCAGCTCCACGGCAGCGCTCAGACGCGATGGTCTGGTCCACCACGCGATCAACAAGGAGATCATCGCGGCTGCGGTTGCGGAGCCAAGGATCCACAGACGGGCCCAGGACGCAAAGGTGTAAGAC
>JBKDPB010000184.1:0-41524 GCA_046342615.1 Planctomycetota bacterium
GTGTTGATGAAGTACGGCGAAATGTAGCCCTTGTCGAACTGCATCCCGTCGACATACTCGACGTTCGTTTCCGCCGTCTTGCCTTCTTCGACCGTGATCACGCCATCCTTGCCGACCCGTTCGAGCGATTCGGCCAACAGCATTCCGATGGACATGTCGTTGTTTGCCGAGATGGCCCCGACGTTGGCGACCTCTTCCTTGCTGCTCACCGGCTTGGCCAGTTCCTGCAGCTTGGCGACCGCAACCTCGACGGCGCGGTCGATACCGCGACGGATTGCCGACGGGTTGCTGCCGGCGGCGATGTTGCGAAGGCCTTCCTTGAAGATCGATCGGGCCAAAACGGTCGCTGTCGTTGTTCCGTCGCCAGCCAAGTCGCTCGTCTTCTGGGCGACTTCGACCACGAGTTTCGCACCCATGTTCTCGAAACGGTCTTCGAGTTCGATTTCCTTTGCGACGGTGACACCGTCCTTGGTGACGGTCGGTCCACCGAAGCTCTTGTCGATGATGACGTTTCGTCCGGTGGGACCCATCGTCACCGCAACTGCATCGGCCAACTTTTCGACCCCCTGCAGCATTCGAGCACGAGCTTGATCATCAAACAGTAATTGCTTAGCCACGCTTAGCAGTTCCTTATACTGAAGTTCTGAGTTGGTGCGAAATTAAGCGAGCTTGGCGAGCACATCGCTCTCGCGCAGGATCTTGTACTCGACGCCGTCGACTTCGACTTCACTTCCGCCGTATTTGCCGAAGATGACTTCATCGCCGACGCTGACGCTCAGGGCCGCCCGCACGCCGTTGTCGAGCAGTTTGCCAGGACCCACGGCAACGACCTTGCCACGCTGGGGCTTTTCCTTGGCGCTGTCGGGCAGAACGATGCCCCCGGCAGTGGTTTCTTCGGCTTCCATCGGCTGAACGACGACGCGATCATCGAGAGGACGAATGTTGACTTTGGCCATGTGTTTCACCTATCGCTTTCTGTGTATTGATTGAAAAATGGATTTTGGAGTTCTATGTTTTGAAAGGGTTTTCCGGTCGGGCGAGCGACTTACATCATGCCGCCCATGCCACCCATGCCGCCCATCCCTCCCATGCCGCCCATGCCACCCATACCGCCCATGCCACCGTCGTGGTCGTGGTGACCACCTGCAGCAGGTTCCTCTTCCTTGGGGATTTCGGTGACGAGGGATTCGGTGGTCAGCAGCAGCGAAGCGACCGATGCCGCATTGGACAGGGCGGTCTTCACCACCTTAGCCGGATCGATGATGCCTGCCTTGATCATGTCGACATACTTGTCGGCATTGGCGTCATAGCCTTCGTTCTTGTCCTTCAATTGGCGAACGCGGTTGACGACGACGGCGCCATCGAGACCAGCGTTGTCGGCGATGGATCGGAGCGGATAGTCGAGCACGTTCGCAATGATCCGTGCGCCGAAGGCTTCATCCCCTTGCAGCTTGAGCTTGGCGAGGGCTCCTTCGCATCGAAGCAGGGCGACCCCACCACCGGGAACGATTCCTTCCTCGAGGGCTGCTTGGGTTGCCGCTTTGGCATCGTCGATGAGGGCCTTGCGTTCCTTCATCTCGGTTTCTGTCGCAGCTCCGACATTGATTTGGGCAACACCCCCCGCGAGTTTGGCCAATCGCTCTTGGAGCTTTTCGCGATCGTAGTCGCTGTCGGTCGCTTCAATTTCGCGACGGATTTGAGCGACTCGGCCTTCGATAGCGTCTTTTTTGCCAGCGCCGCCGATGATGACCGTCTCTTCGCTGGTGATGTGAATCCGCTTGGCTCGACCCAGGTCGCTCAGCTTCACCGATTCCAGGTCGATTCCCAAATCCTTGAAGATCGCTTTGGCGCTCGTGAGGCTGGCGATATCGCCCAGCATCGCCTTGCGTCGATCGCCATACCCGGGAGCCTTCACTGCGGCAACATTGAGGATGCCTCGCATCTTGTTGATCACGAGCGTCGCCAATGCATCGCCATCGATATCTTCGGCGATAATCAGGAGAGGCTTCTTGGCCTTGCTGATGGCCTCCAGGATCGGGATCAATTTCTTGTTGTTGCTGATCTTGTCTTCGTGGATCAGGAGGTAGCAGTCCTCGAGTTCGACGGTCACTTCGTCTTGGTTGGTGACGAAGTGGGGAGAGAGGAACCCGCGATCGAACTGCATCCCTTCGACCACTTCGACGGTCGTTTCGCTACCGCGACCTTCTTCGACGGCGATGACACCGTCCTTGCCAACCTTGAGGAAGGCTTCGGCGAGCACGTCTCCGATTGCCGGATCATTGTTTCCCGCGATGGTTGCGACTTGCTTGATTTCCTTGCGGCTCTTGGCGTCGATGCTGGTCGCCATTTTGCCGATCTCGGCGTTGACGGTTTCGACCGCTTTGGCGATCCCGCGAGAGAGGGCCATGGGGTCAGCCCCGGCGGCGATCATTTTGAGTCCTTCGCGGAAGATCGCTTCGGCGAGGACCGTGGCAGTGGTCGTTCCATCCCCGGCCACGTCATTGGTTTTGCTGGCAGCTTCCTTGACCAGTTGGGCACCGAGGTTTTCGTACGGGTCATCCAATTCGATTTCTTCAGCAACTGTCACACCGTCTTTGGTGATTTTGGGGGAACCCCAGCCCTTGTCCAGAACCGCGTTGCGACCCCGCGGTCCGAGGGTGCTGCGAACTGCCCGCGCCAGTTTCGAAACGCCAGCCAAGAGGGGCTGCCGCGCTTCGTCATCAAATACCATTTGCTTTGCCACGTTGAACTCCTTGAATGTTGTTATCAGCCCGATTTGGCAGTCGAACTTGACTGCTCCGGCTTGCAAGCAACCCGCGTGCCAACCGGCCCGGAATTCCTCGAAGCCCCCGGGAATCGCGGTTTCCTCGGGAAATTCCTGGTCAAAGTGGGAAGGGTCTCGTCTGCCAAAATGGGGGACAGCCGGTTACGTTTCGGTCTTTCCGAGATATTGGGCGGCTTGCACGCGCCAGAGGGCGATGGCCAGCAGGACGACTGTACCACCCAGCAGGCACGCGATGTGGACCCAGCTGGAGGTGTGCTCTGAGACCAATTCCGATGTCTGAAGGACTTCGTTGATCGAAATGTCGAGCCAGGATGCCAACAGCGAACGGATGTGGTACGCGATCGTGAATTGGTTCAGGACTGCTGGGATCCAACCCAGAATCCCTTCGATGATGACCGCGTAAAAAAAAGCCGCCACCATGCTCCGCCGCTGCATGAGGACCCCGATCAATGCGAATAGCGCCCCGTGGGCCAAGGACGAAAGGAGGCACAGCGCTAGCATCACCGTCCACGTTTGAAAGGGATGGGTGAATCCTACGAGCGGGATGGTGACCGTGGCGGCCATCCATCCACAGGTCGTGGTCCACAACACCGCAACCAGATACTTGCCCAGCAGCATCGACCGACGTCCGTCCGGGCGAATGACCGCATAAATCCACGTTTGCCCTTCCATCTCCGCGTTCACGATCGGGGCGGCCCAGAGAAGCATCCCGAGCATCGTGACAATCTCTGGCAACAGCACGAAGTAAAGGATCGACATGATCGACTGATAATCCGACGATCGAAGCACTCGATCGGGGATCGAATAAGCGACCACCAAGATCAGGAAGATCGGGAAGAGCGCCATCGCCAACCACACTCCGATCCGGATCGGGGTCAGCGAGCGGAGCGCTTCGTAGGTTGCGACTCCGAAGATACCCCGTCCCAATCGCATCGCCATGCCAGTGTTCATGATGCGACTCCTGACGGGGCCGTCATCGGCTCCCCACGATGTCGGGAAACGAGAATGCGGAACAACGCACTGATGTCCCCTTCGGATCCGCTCACCCGCTCGACGAGGATCTCTCCCGACGCCGACCACTGGGCCAACGATCGAAACAGTTCGAGCGGTCGCTCGACGGTCAGCACGAGGCGCTTGGGCTGGGAATCGCGCATCATTGAACGAAGCCAAGGCTGATTGGACAATCGCAACGCGAGTTCATCGCGATGGGGAGAGTCGACGACGATCACTTGAGGCAAGTCGGCAAGAAGCCGGCGCAGTTCTCCCGCCGTTCCGCTGGCCAAGAGCCGACCTCCGAAGATGAGCATGAACGAGTCGGTGATTCGCTCGACCTCGTGAAGCACATGGCTGGCGTACA
Source organism: Planctomycetota bacterium (assembly GCA_046342615.1). Taxonomy (GTDB): domain Bacteria; phylum Planctomycetota; class Planctomycetia; order Pirellulales; family Pirellulaceae; genus JBKCUI01. The sequence continues at coordinate 4,143 of JBKDPB010000184.1, forward strand.
GCAGGCTCTTGCCGCTGCGAGCCCATTCCAAAAGCATTTCGGCGATTTCAAATCGACCGACCGGATCCAAGCCGTTGAACGGTTCGTCGAGGATTAGCAACTCCGGTCGATGCGCGATGGCTTGGGCCAGTTTGCATCGCTGTCGCATGCCGAGCGAGTAGGTATGGATCGGTCGATGAAGCGATTCCTGGAGTCCCACCATTTCGAGCACTTCGAGCGACCGCGTTTTCGCTTCCGAGCTGGGCCACCCGCTCAGTGCCAGTTGCAACTGAATCCATTGCTTGGCGGAAACCCCTTGCACCAGCAAATCGCTGGTGGGGCACAGCCCGATTTTCGCGAGGACCTGGGGCGAACGGTTCGGATCCTGGCCGAAGACCCGGACCTCGCCGAGGGTCGGCCGCAGAGCCCCGGTCAGCAAACCGATCAAGGTCGATTTGCCAGCTCCGTTGGGGCCGACCAGCGCGTAAGCCCCCGGAGGAAGCTCGAGTTGCAGGTCGTTCACGCCGATGACGGTGCCATAAAGCAGCGAAGCATGTTCGAGTTTCAATAACGACGGTTGGCTCATGCTTTCAGCATCCTCGCAACGCGTCGATGGGCGATGCCATAACCGAGAATCGAAACGACCGCGGCTACGATCCATGGTCCCCAAGCCCAGGGTTCGCGCTGAGTCAGTCCGAAGATCTGCATCTGCATGTAGCCGAGCGTGTCATACGGTGAGACGAGCATCCAGTGGTTGTAGTCTGCGAGAAAGTCCATCCGCTCGGGGCGTTGGCCGAGCCTGGCTTGGGCGGCGAACCAGAGGACTTGGTATGAAACGGTGCCGATGATCCAGAAGGCGAGCCATGCAAAACCAGCGTAGCGGCTTTCTTGAGTCAGCGACGAAAGGGCAATCGCGACGGCCGTGGTTGGGATCGTCAGGACGAGCGTCGCCGCCAGGATACGCAGCGGTAGATCCCAGGTATGCAGGAACGCCGAGGGATCTTTGGACAGGAACAGCCCAGCGCCGTAAATCAGAAGCGATGGAATCGTCGCCATCAGAAAGATCAGGAAGTAGATCACCGCCGATTTGCCCGCGATGTATTCCCACGGAGTCAGCGGGCGAGACAAATAGAGAAGGTATCCTTTGCTTCGCAGGTCGTAGCTGATCAATCGCGGCGCGATGAGCCCGAGAACCAGAATCATGCCAAAGGCCTGCGGGTAGCGAAACAGGATGAACAGCAGATACGACCAAGCGAAATGCCTTGCGGTCGCCGGGTCGTCGCTCACGTTGGATAGATCGATCCCGGCGCGGTCGGCGGCCCGCCGCGACGGAGGAGATTGCAGAAGGGATCGCATGGCATCTTGGGTCGACGATCGCTCGATGGTTTGTTCGAACAACCCCACAAAGATCCCGATGATCAAGGCGGGCGTCCCCATGAAGAACAGAATCCGTTTCAGCCAGGTATTGCGCCATGCGAGCCGAATCGACGTTTCGGCCAAAGCCAAAACGCGGCTCCATCGCGGCGTGCGATCGCCGCTCCAGGGGCGGTAACCAACGTCAAGAAGCGGCATGCGGCATCTCCTTGGTTGCGACAGCATCGAGAAACATTTGCTCGAGCGAATTGCGAAACGGATCGATGCGCTGGATCAAGACCCCGGTCTCCTGGCTGGCGCTCCAGATGGCTTTCAAGACTTGTTCCCCTTCCCCGTCCACTCGCAACTCGCCTGGTCCGATACTCTCGGCGGGTACACCGCGTTGCCCCAGGGACGCTCGCAGCAGCTCCGCGTCGGCCACCGCGCTGATCTGAAGCCCGGCGCGCGATGGTCGCTGAAGATTCTCCAGGCTATCGGCCAGTCGCACTTCGCCTCGTACGAGGATCACGACCGACTCGCAGACGCGTTGGACATCCTGGAGGATGTGGGTCGAGAGGAGAATCGATTTTCCTTTTTCGCGAGCGAGCACCGAGATCCGCTCCAAAAACTGTTCGCGTTGGGCCGGATCGAGTCCGGTCGTCGGTTCGTCGAGAATCAACCACTCCGGGTCATGAACGAGAGCCTGGGCGAATTTCAGTTTCTGCCGCATCCCGGTGGAGTAGGTATCAACCGTGCGATAACGTTCCTGGCCCATGTCGCAGAAATCGGCGACTTCGTGCGCGCGGCGCAAGGCTTCGGTCCGGTGCAATCCTGACAGCCTCGCCATCATCTGGATCGACTCGATCCCTTGCAGGCTTTGAATGTAGCAATCGTCTTCGGGCAAATACCCCACGTGATCTCGCAGGATTCGAACCTGGGCAGGCCAGTCAAACTCGAGAACTCGCCCGGTCCCGGTATCCACTCGGACCAACCCCAAGAGCGATTTGATCAGCGTGCTTTTGCCCGACCCGTTGGGCCCAAGCAGTCCCACGATCCCCTTGGGGAGTTGCAGGCTCACATCGCGCAGCGCCATGTGGCGGCCGTACCGCTTGGTGACTCCCTGTATTTCCAGAATCGGTTGCATGCTTGGGATGGTATCGACAAATAAAAGTGATTCGCCTGGAAGCGATCGAAATTGGCAAAGGGTTTGCCGTTAGCGGGTAATATTTTCCGGGCGCATTGCTACAATGCGGGAATGAGCAATTGGCTTGATCGATCGGCGTATTGTAATGGGGTAACCTGCCGCGAGGGTGGGACGAGGCGTCTGCGGACGATTCTTCTCGCCACCATTCTTTCGTTGACGATGCAGGATCATTCGGTCCTGGGGCAACCACCCGTTCCGGAGCCGGCTGCATCGGTCCTTGCAGCCCAGCAACAGCGGATCGACGCCATGCGGCGCGCCGCCACCGCCACCGTCGGAGTCTTCGGCGTCGATGGCCAAGGGGGTGGGAGCGGGGTTTGCATTACTCCCGATGGATATGTCCTCACCAATTTCCACGTTTCCAGCCCCATCGGATACCGCATGCGATGCGGCATGAACGATGGGAAAATGTACGATGCGGTCGTGGCGGGAATCGATCCGACCGGCGATTTGGCCGTTTTGAAAATGTACGGGCGCGATGACTTTCCCGTGGCCCGCATCGGCGACAGCGACCAAGTCCGCGTCGGACAATGGTGTTTCGCCGCAGGAAATCCGTTCGTCTTGGCAACCAACCTGCAGCCGACCATGACCTATGGACTCGTCAGCGGAGTCCGGAGATATCAGTATCCCTCGGGCACGATTCTGGAATACAGCGACTGTATCCAAACCGATGCGGCCATCAATCCCGGTAATTCCGGAGGTCCCTTGTTCAATGCCCAAGGGGAATTGATCGGAATCAACGGACGATGCTCGTTCGAGAAACGGGGCCGCGTCAATGTCGGCGTGGGTTATGCGATATCGGTCCGCCAGGCAATGAACTTCTTTTGGCATCTGAGATCCGGGCGCATCGTCGACCACGCCACCTTAGGGTTTACCGTCGCCACGGACAGCAAAGGCCGCGTGATCGTATCGAACATTCTCGAGTCCAGCGACGCCTACCGACGCGGGCTTCGCTACGGTGACGAGATATTGCGGTTGGCCGATCGCGATATCGCTACGACGAATCAACTCAAAAACGTGCTGGGGATTTTTCCCAATCAATGGCGAGTTCCCCTGCGGTTTCGCAACGATGTGGAAATGGTCGATACCCACATTCGACTTCAAAACTTGCACCTTCCCGTCGAACTGGAGGAGATCGTCCAGGGAGAATCGACTCAGGAGCCCGCGCCTCCTCCTCGCAGTCCCCAAGAAGAATCCAAGGATGATGAGGAAAAAGAGAAGGAGCAGCCGGCGAAGGAAAAGGATCGACTGGCCGACCGCTACGAAGTTCGGCGAGGGTTCAGCAACTACTACTTCAATCGCATCGAACTCGATCGCGTCATGGCATCGATCTCGCAGCGAGGGGATTGGAATGCGACCGGGGTGACCTGGCAACTCCAAGGACGCGTCGCGGGCGAAGCCACGTCGCTGCAAATCCTCAGCAACGATCGCTCCATCCTCTCCAAAGCCGGAGACCGCGAAGAGGCCGTCGGGGCCAAGCTCGGCTGGATCCCCTGGATCCAGCAGAGGTCCACGCTCCCGCTTAGCCTCGGAGTCCGTGTCTGGCAGCAGTGGCATCAGATAGGCCCCCGAAAAATGGGAGAGGCCGTTTACGTGGGACGCAGCCCTCTCGTCGGACGCGAAGGTCTGTTCGACACGACCAGGATCGCGATCGGAGAGCTCGATGCCGTGGTCTACACCGCTCCTGAGACCGGAGTCGTGGAATGCATTGAACTGACCATCGATAATCAAACCGATCCGGCGGAAATCTATTTTGAGAAGTATCGATCGCTCGATGGTCGATCGTTTCCCACGCAGATCCGATTGGCTTACGGTCTCGAAACGCGGACGGCCATGGAGGTTGAAACGGTAAATTGGAACGCAACTCCTGCCACAGAGGGAACCGATTGATGCGGATCGCGTTGCTGTGTTTGGCTTGGGCGACGGCTCTCGCACCGTTTGGTTTTGCCGCCGACGAGGAGACCAGCTCTCCATCGAGAACTTTGGAGCAGCTCGTTGTTCAGAGCGAACGATCGATTGTCAAACTATACGGGGCCGGCGGCGCTCGGGGGCTCGAAAGCTACCAGACGGGCATCGTCATCGGCGATGGGACGCTCATTCTGACCAGTTGGAGCACGGTCCTGGATGTCGAGAAAGTGCGAGTGGTCACCTTCGATGGTCGACGGCTCGATGCGGATGTGGTGGGTGTGGATCCGCAGTGCGAGCTCGCTCTTCTGCGCATCCCCGACGCGGGATTGCCTGGTTTAGCGCTGGATCCTGAGTTGGTGCCGCGAGTCGGCCAGCGTGTCTTTGCCATCAGCAACTTGTTCGGCATCGCGGCCGGCAATGAGTCTTGCAGCGCGCAAAAAGGGGTGGTCATGGCCATCGCGCCGCTGACGAAACGAAAAGGATCTCTCAAGACCTTGTATCAGGGACGCGTCATCGTGGTCGACGTCATGACCAACAACCCAGGGGCCGCCGGAGGCGGACTGATCGATCTGTCCGGTCGGTTGGTAGGGGTAATCGGCAAAGAGCTTCGCGATGAGCAAGCGGGGATCTGGATCAACTACGCCCTGCCGGTGGATGTGGTGAAAAACTCGGTCGATCGCATTCTCAGCGGCCAGACGGCTAGCAACGCCGCAGCGACGGCCTCCGTCGCGGAACCTCACCGGCTCGCCGAGCTCGGGCTGGCCCTCATTCCCGATGTCCTTCCCAAAACCCCCGCGTTCGTCGATTGGGTCCGGGAGGATTCCGTTGCCGCGCGAGCCGGCTTGCAACCCAATGATTTGGTTTTGTTGATCAACGATGTCCGGGTCGATTCGCGAAAGGGATTCGAGCGGATCTTGTCGACGATCAATCGAGCCGATTCGTTTCAAATCCTCGTGCAACGCGGTCAACAATTGATCCGCATCCAGGAGCGACCATGATGTCCTCCATGCACAACATCCTATTCGGGTGCGTCGGTATCCTGCTCGCTCTCTCGCAACGCGTTAGCGCGGAGCCTCCGTTGGATGTCCTTGAACAAGAGGCATTCCAAGCGGCCGCCTTGTACGTCCAAGACTCGGTGGTCCAGGTAGAAACCTTCGGCGGCTCGGAACTGGTGCGCGATCAGTGGGTCGCATCCGGACCCTCGAGCGGCACCATTTTGACCTCCGATGGCTGGATCATCACCAGCACGTTTCAATTCAAAGGCCAGCCCGCGTCGATCACCGTCGTGTTGCCCAATCAGGAACGCAAAGCCGCAAAACTCGTGGCGCGCGATACGAGCCGCGAGCTCGCTCTTCTCAAGATCGACGTCGACCAACCCTTGCGACCGATCCAGGCCAGCCCTCCCAAGGATTGGCAAATCGGACAATGGGTGGTGGCACTCGGGAAAACATTCGATCCCGCCACGGTCAGCTGCAGCGTCGGTATCCTGAGCGCTCAAGGCCGCGTTTGGAACAAAGCCATCCAAACCGATGCCAAGGTGTCGCCTCAAAATTATGGAGGTCCCGTCGTCGATCTTCAAGGACGCGTGATGGGGATTCTGACCCCTCTCAACCCAGGCATCGTGACCGAAGGCGAGGTCGAGCAATGGTACGATTCTGGAATCGGTTTTGCCGTGCCCGCGCAAGATATCCTGCAGCGTTTGGCTGAGATGCAGCAAGGCAACGACATCTACCCCGGCCGCGTCGGTTTTCGATGGCGAGGGCTCGACGAATACTCCGGTTCCGTCGTCTTGCAAGGGGTCACGCCGGGTTCCCCGGCGGCGAAAGCGGGGATTCGAGCTGGCGACAAGATCCTCGCCGTCGGCCCATCGAGGGAGCAACTCGTTCGAATCGAAAACCTCTCGCAAATGAAACACCTCCTCGGACCGATGGACGCGGGAATGGCGTTGGCGATCGTGTTGGAACGGGATGGACTCGAACAAACGTTGGAGTGCCAACTGGTCAAGGAACTGCCAACGTATCGCGAGCCCTTTCTAGGAATTCTCACCGACCCCCTCGACAAGCAATCCCCTGGCAGCGTCACGGGCTTGATTCCAGGTTCGCCCGCCGTCGCAGCGGGAATCGCTGTCGGTGATGTTGTCGTTTCCATTCAAGGTGAACCGATTGCCGCAGGAAGCCCAATCGATTCCCGCCTCGCGTCGTTGGATTTCCGAGAGCCCGTCGATGTGGAACTTCGATCGAGCGATGGCACCGTCCGAAAGGCTCAAGCGAAATTGACAACGCATCCCGAGGAACCATTGGAATGGGATTATCGTCCGCCCCAACCCCCGGCAGTCCAGGATCCCAACGATCCCGCCGCGGCAGGTCGAGCCGAGGCTGGCAAGGGGACCGTGCAATTGCCCCTGGGGGATGTCAAAAACAAGGCCTTCGCCATCGTGCCTACAACGTATGCGCCGAATGTGCCGCATGGATTGCTCTTGGTCTTCGCCGATGCAGGCGCGCAAGACCAAAAGTTGTGGACCGATGCCTGGGAGCCGTTTGCGCGCGAGCATCGCTGGATTATCGCCGTAGCCCAGTCGGCAGAGGAAAAAGCATGGTCCTTCGATGAAGCTGAAATCGGGTCGAGGCTCCAATCGTACTTGAGCAAGACCTACTCGATCGATCGTCGCCGCATCGCGGTTGGCGGAATTGAGTCGGGCTCCTTGTTGGCGTACATCACGGCGATGCAAGCCCAGGAGATCTATCGCGGCGCGTGGATGTCCAATCCAAAAATGCCCCCGCGATTCCGCATCCTCCCCTGCGAACCGTTCAAAGCCACCCATTTTTTCGTCAACGGATCCGACAAGTCATTGGAACGGTTCGTCGATATTGTTCGGAAAACGGGCTACAGCGTGCAACAAAGCGGAGCGACGCTGGAAACGGGGAAGTTACCCGAGTCACCGTTGCTCCTACCCCTGCAGGGTTGGCTGCGTCTTCTTGAGGCGTACTGATGCCGACTCCCAGGGTCCTCGCGCTTTTCCTTGGCATCGTACTCTTAACGCTTGGCGTGACGCTGCAGCTTGCACCGCAGGTTTGGAACGGCCAGCGATGGCTCGCCTCAGATACGTTCAGCAAAGTTGGTTTGTTCCTCGTCTGCTTGTGGCTTGCATGGCCGGCGGCCGAATCGATTCGAAAAACGCCCGGAGGAGCCATCCTTTTGGTTGCGTGTACCGCGGTGTTTGGATTGTGCCTGTACCGGCCGAAAACACTCCTGTTGACCGGTCCCTTCCTGGCGGTTGCCATCGCCGTGGCGTATCTCCGCCGCTGGCTGGCTCGGCCACCCAAACGATGACCTTCCTCGAGCGCCAACGAGCTGAGGGTCTTACGGGCTGAGCATCAATCGCTCAAGAACGAACTGGGCGATATCGATTTCGAGAGCGGCGGCTGTCGCGCGCCAACCTGGAACCGCGTTGATTTCCAGCAGGATGTTCCGGCCTTCGCGCGTCGGGAGAATATCCACTCCGACCATCCAAGCCCCGATGGCTTTGGCTGCGCGAAAAGCGATCTCGACTTGCTCAAAACTCGGTGCATAGGCCGAGAATTGACCGCCCCGACCGGCATTGGTTCGCCAATCGTTTGGGTTGTCGCGTCGAACGCAGAACACCGCATCGTCGATGACCAGCAGTCGCAGATCGAACCCGATGCTGGGAAGAAACTCCTGCAGATAGATCACGGCATCGATTTGCTCCAAGGTGCTGAAGACACGCCAGGCCATATCGGGATCGGAGACGCGCAGGATGCCTCGCCCCTCTCCGCCGAAAATCGGTTTGACCACGCAATCGCCCCGGAAGACATCTTGCCACGCTTGCATCGCTTCCTGTCGCGTTTGGCAACAGACAGTGTGGGGAATCTCCAGCCCCGACGCGCGAAGGGTTTCCAGCGACAACCATTTATCGATCGCGATTTCAAGGGATCGAGGGGGATTGATAACCCGCGTTCCACAACGCTCCGCGACATGGAGCGCGTTCATGCGAAAGATCACTTGCTCGAGCGACCCCAACGGCATCGTGCGAACCAGAAGAGTCTGGAGATCGGTGCCGCGATACGTTGATCCACCTTGTTCACAGCGTGCGCTCCAGTGGGAACCCTCTCCGCCGTCGAAGGTGACCGCAAGGGTGCTGAATGCCAGCGGAGAGATTTGCACCGCGCGTGGGGGCGACATGGTCTGCGAGGCTCGCTGCAAATCCCGGATATACCAGCCGTCAGCGGATCCGAGGACCCCCAAGTGGAACGTCAAACCGACTCCTCGCCAAACGAAGTTTCGAGCAACTGCGGGTTGAATGCCCCGTACCGGAATGCATTTCCGGTCCGCTGATTCACCAAGGTCACTCTGGCCGGGGCGAACAATCCCGGGTCGACCTGGTAGAAGTCGTAGTGATAGTCTTTGAATGTTTTCGCGAACGGCTTTCCGTAATCGCGCGAAGCCAAGCTGGGAATGGTTGGCCCGATCGAGCGAATCTCATCATCGGTTGCGTCGACCCACAGGGTGACATGCCCGCCGTAGAGAATCGCGTCGTTGGTTCTCCCGATCCCTTCGACAAAATCCTTGGCGATAGGAGGAAGGGGTGCGGTTCCATGGCCGGACACGATACACCCTAGATCGAATCCGCTCTCGAAGAGTTTATGCAGGGCGGTTTCAATCGATCGCGCGACGACCTGCACGACTCCTGCGATGCTTCGCGTGGGCGCGACGCAAAGGGTTACCTTCTCCGGCTTGGTCCCGCATTCTCGAGCGACGTACGCAAACACCTCGGGGCCTGGAAGGGAGTCGCATTCCAAAACGCCGACGGCGTCGGGTTCGGGATCGATGATCGACAAACGATCGAGTACGGCTTCACCGCCGCGTTTGGCGCGCATGGGGCCTGATCCCATCGCAAAATATTCGCCAACGGAAATTTTCCAACCCGCGTACTGTGCTCCCATGCATGCGAGCGTTGGTTGGTCGGTAACGACCTGAACCATCGGCCACGGCCCGAGCGACGGCATTGCGGGATGGATCGTGATATCCGCCAAGCCTGCCATGCAGATTCGAGCCAGGGTGATGCCGGCCTGGAAACCGCCATGCTTCTGGCACCCGAAATCGATGGCGCGGCCGCCGCCGGGGACCGCGTGGACGGCGATGCGGAGCGCCTCCGAGGACTCGCAGGCGGATTGACAAATCTGAAGGGCTGAAAGGTTGAGGCTCATGGGACATCAGACTACCACAAACGGGGGCTCCGAAAAGGATGCTGCGCGGGCCCTAAAAAACCTCGAAATCATGTTGCGAAAGGACTGCACATTCTTTCGAAAAATGCGATATTACCACGCTTCTCGCTCAATCCACGTTCCGTCCTCTCTCTCAAGGGAAATTTTTCGATGGCAGTTAATTTACTCGATAGTGTTAAAGAGGCTCTCGCAGGCCAAGTGGCCGATCAACTCGGATCCTCGATCGGCCTGGACAAGCAGCAAACCGCTTCGGCCCTCAAAACGGTCGTGCCGATGCTGCTCGGCGGTATGATGAACAAGGCATCGACTCCGAGCGGCGCTTCGGAGCTCAGCAAGGCTCTTCGAGATACCGACACCTCGATCCTGGATAACTTGGGCGGACTTCTCGGCAGCAGCGCCTCGAGTTCGAACCTGATGTCTTTGGGTACCAAGCTGTTGCCGATGCTGTTGGGTTCCGCGCAAGGAAACATCATTTCGACCTTGGTCCGTTTGCTCGGTATCAACGACAAGTCGATCGGTAGCCTGCTCGGTCTCCTCGCGCCGATTGTTATGGCGGTTGTTGGCAAGCAAGCCAAGAGCTCTGGTGGTTTCGACGTAGGTGCATTGACCAACCTGTTGGGAAGCCAGAAGAGTTTCCTCGCGAATGCGGTTCCGTCGGAACTGCAGGGAGCGCTCGGAATGGTTGGCGATGTTGCATCCAAGGCATCGCGCACCGTCGAGACCGCCACAGCGAGCAATCCGCTGCAATGGCTGCTCCCGCTGATCGCCGTCGGTGTGCTCGGGTATCTCGGGTACAACTACTTGTTCAATAAACCGCAAGCGGCGAAGACCACTCCGCCCAATGCTGGAGTCGCTAGTCCCGAAGTTCCCAAGGTCGATCTACCCGATCTGACCGATCTGAAGAAGTCGCTGACGTCGACCTTTGAGGGTTTGACCGGCACCCTGGAGGGAATCAAAGACGCTGAAGGGGCCAAGAGCGCACTGGGCAAGATCGAGGAGGCCGCAAAGGCCTACGGTGGTCTGGGTGTCGACAAGTTGCCTGCTGTAGCACAAACGGCATTGGTTCCGTTCCTGAAGCCTTACCTCAAGAAGCTGCAGGATGTGATCGACGTCCTGTACAAGATTCCTGGGGTGAAGGATGTGGTCGATCCGGTTCTCGGTCCGATGGTCAAGACCGTGCAGGCGGTGGGCGCCTAGTCAGGACTTCTTGGGGGAGGAATTCTCTAGGGGTTCCCCTCCGAAGATTTTCGATCGGTTTGCGTGGCCCAGAACATGAGCCCGCAACCGATCGCGGCGCTGACGCATGAGCCCATCAACGTTCCAATCTTGCCCGCCGACTCCAGTTCAGGAAACGAGTCGGCGGGAAAGGCGAGGGAGTTAAGAAAGAGCGCCATCGTAAACCCGATCCCTCCCAAGCAAGCGCCGGCGATGAACGTCGGCCATCTTACACCGTCCGGCAACCGACTCCATCCGAGCGCGATCGCCGCCGAGCAGAACAAGAGGATTCCGAGCGGCTTGCCGATGGCCAACCCTGCCGCAATCGCGATGGAAACCGAATCCCCTAGCACGCTGGTGTCCAAGGGGACGCCCGCGTTTGCCAAGGCGAAAACGGGCATGATGACAAATGCGACCCAAGGGTGCAAAAACATCTCGAGCCGGTGCAGCGGCGATAAGGCTTCGCGAGCAGCGAACTGCAGTTGTTCAACATTCACCGGCAATTCCTCGGGATCATCGCCGTCGCCGTTGAGCTTCTCCCAGAACTCCTGAAAGACCTCCACGAAGGTGGGTTTTTCGATCCATGCCTTGGCGGGGGTTAATATCCCCAGCACCACGCCCGCGATCGTCGGATGGACTCCGGCATGGTGAAATGCGATCCAGACGCCGATACCGATCAGCAAGTAGATCGCGATAGAGCGGACACCGATTCGATTGAACATGGAAGTCAGTCCGAATCCGATCAACGCGAGCGCCAAATAACTCACGGAAATCTTCTCGGTGAAGACGATCGCGATGACCAATACCGCGACCAGATCATCGACGATGGCCAGGGTCAATAGAAAGATCTTCAGGCCGAACGGAACTCGGGAGCCAAACAGCGCGAGGATTCCTACGACAAATGCGATGTCGGTCGCCATCGGAATCGCCCATCCGCGTTGAGCCAACTCGCCAGACTGAAACAGGAGATAGATGATAGCGGGCGTTACCACGCCTCCCACGGCCCCGACGATCGGCAGAAGTGCCTTGCGAGGATCGCGAAGCTCGCCCCCGACAATCTCACGTTTGACCTCGAGTCCCACAACGAAAAAGAAGATCGTCATCAACATGTCGTTGATTACCAGATGCCCCAGTTCCCCTTCGATCCCGTAATCGCCGATGACAATACCGACGTGGGTATGCCAGAACTCGGCGAACGGCTTGGCCCAAGGGGAGTTTGCGATCGCCAGCGCGGTCAGCGTACAGATCAGCAGGAGGACTCCGCTGACCGCTTCGATTTCAAGAAAACTCCTGACCGGAACCAGCCAACGTTGCACGGGTCGGTCCGGGAGCGACTTGGAGGAAACAGGCGGTTTCTTGTGGGCCATCACATCATTCCTTTCGAGGCAGTCTCTCTAGCTGACGAAGATCTCCGAGCGAAGTCGTTCCCGTTCGCGGTCGATTTGATCAGGTGTCGCACCGAGTTCTTTCAGCAAGTGTTCCGCGAGCGCCATCGCAGTTTCCCCTTCCCCGGCGAACACCGTGTCGGCCCCCACACGCAAGAGGTGTTCCCGTTCGCGCAAATAGGCGGACCGAACCAGGATATTGATCTTGGGATTGAGTTCGCGAGCCGTGCGGATCAATTCCTCGGCGCCTGCGATCGATGAAGCGCTCAGGATCAGGCTCGAACATTTCTCGATGCTGGCGTGCCTTAAAGTCTCCGGGTGAGTCGCATCTCCAAGCACTCCATGAAAACCCGCTTGTCGAATCGCCCCCAAGTTGGCGTGATTCATTTCGATAATGATGGGGGCGATTCCATTGTCGGACAGGAGCCGAGCCAAGGTCTGGCCGACTGGGCCGTAGCCGACAATGATCGCGCGGTGAAGCGCGTCGAGCGTCTCGGTTGCGGATGCGGAAGCGGCAGCAGGCTGGAGCGTGAAGGGGCGACGCTGAACCTCGAGCGCATGAGTGTTCCGATTTTTCCGAACCCATGATGCAATGGGAACCGCCAACCACTGCATCGCCGGAGTCCAGGCGATGGAGACGATCGATACCGTCACCAAAACGTGCATGGCTTCGTCCGACAGCATTCCCTGCTGACGCCCCAGGTTGGCCACGATAAAGGAGAACTCGCCGATTTGCGATAACGACAAACCGACCCGCAATGACATCCGCAGCGGCTGGCCCATCGTCAAAAGGAAAAGGATGCATGCCAGGGGGGTTGCCACCATCACGATGCAGGTCGTCGCGATCAATATTCCCTTCGACTGCGTCAATACCACCGGATCGAACAGCATCCCAATCGACACGAAGAAAAGAACGGCAAACGCGTCCCGCATGGGCAGAGCATCGATCGCTGCCCGAAGACTGAACTCCGATTGCCCGACCACCACACCGGCCAAGAAGGCTCCGAGAGCCATCGAGATTCCGAACATCTTCGAGGATGCCAGCGCGATACCGAGAACCAGCACCAAAATCGAAAGCGTGAAGAGTTCTCTCGATTTGGTCGCGGCCACATGCTGCAGGATGCTCGGAATCAAACGTCCACCGATCCACATGATCCCCAGAACCACGGCACCGATCTTGAGCAGAGCCACCAACGCTACCGAAAGCAAATTCGTCGGCCCCTGTCCGTCCCCCACCCTGAGACTCGGGAGCAACACCATCACGAGCACCGCGAGGACATCCTGAACGATCAACCATCCGATCGCGATGTTTCCGACATGCGTCTGCAGTTGATTGGCGTCCGCCAGAATGCGTGTCACCACGACCGTGCTCGAAAACGCGATCGCTACCGCGAACACAATCGAGGAATACCACTCCCACCCGAAAATCCGGGCGATCCCCAACCCCAGCAAAAAGGTAACGGAGCATTGAAACGCCGCGCCCGGAACGCACAAATCGCGAACCCGCCACAATTCCTTGACATCGAAGTGCAGACCCACGCCGAACATCAGCAGAATGACCCCCAACTCCGCGAATTGATTGGCGATCTCCGCGTTCGCTTCGTAGCCGGGCGTATTGGGGCCGACAACTACCCCTGCGATCAAGTACCCAACGATTGGAGAGAGCCCCAGACGCTGCGTGGCGTAGCCAAACAAGAGAGCCATCCCCAAGCCTACCGCGATCGTCATCAGGAAATCGGCGTCGTGCATCTCAGTGGAAAAATGAGGGGATTGCGCCAGGAACGTTTCAACGCGACACTAGGCTACCAAACGTTCGCTTCTCGGACACCCCAGTTGGCGCGAGGCCCGTCCGGAGGATTGTTCATTGCACAACAATGATAGCGAGGGTGTTCGCGCATCTAGAGAAGCGTATTTGCGGCTGCTATCATTCCGGATCCCTGTTGGATGTTCGTTCGTTGGATGAAACGTGTTCCAACTCTTTTCTCGGCAAAGGGAGTGTTTTCTATGCGGTCGTCGGAGCAAATGCAGTTGCGTCAACGAGGGATCTTGCTGAAACCGTCAGATATGCTGTCGGCGTTGGATCCGCATGTTTTCGGACAGAGGGTTGCCAAGCGAGCGATTTGTAGCGCGATCTACAATCATTATCTCTCCATCGCGAGTCGAGATGATAATGGCGTCGATTTGGGGCGGCACCACATCTTGCTGTTGGGCCCGACCGGTTCGGGCAAAACGATGTTGGTCAAGTTGTTGGCGGATATTTTGAACGTCCCCTTTGTGCAAACGTGCGCGTCGACTCTGGTGGAGAGCGGGTATCGAGGGCGGCCCGTGGAGGATGTTATCCGATCGTTGCTGGAGCAGACCCGAGGCGATGCGCGCCAAGCAGAACGGGGCATCATTTTCATCGATGAAATCGACAAGATCCGTCGACAAGATGTCGGAGGCGGTCGCGACATCAGCGGCGAAGGGGTGCAAAATGCCCTGCTGACCCTCTTGGAAGGTCGGATCTGCGATGTGATCGACAACCATCGGATCCCCGCGGTCGATACGAGCCGAATCCTATTCATCTGCGCCGGCGCGTTTGCAGGACTCAAGGACATTGTTCGTCGAAGGCTGCAGCGCGACCAAGGTTGCATCGGTTTCCAAAGCCACTCCGGAGCGTCGTCGCGTCGAAACGATGAACTGAGCGAATTCGAGTGCATGTCCCAGGCTTCCGTCGATGACTTGGATGCCTACGGGATGATCCCGGAATTCATCGCTCGATTCTCGAGGCTCGCAGTGCTCCACGAGTTGAGCCTCGACGACCTGCGAGCGATGCTTCGCCAACCGTCGCAGTTCTCTTCGTTGTACCAGCGCCAGCAAGTCGCCCGCCTTCATGGAATCTCCCTCGAAGTGACCGACGATGCGCTCGATGCGCTGGCGGAAAAGGCGAAGGCCATGAAGACGGGCGCCCGGGCCGTTGTCAGACTGCTCGGTGAAACGCTCGATTGCATTGAATACCGTTGGCCGGAATTGGCCGACGATCGCGTCATCCGCGTGATTCTCGATCGCAAATGCGTACTGGTGGGTGCGGAACCCAAACTCATCCGGGGACGGCGGGAGATTCGT
The DNA here is from genome assembly GCA_046342615.1 of Planctomycetota bacterium. GTDB lineage: Bacteria > Planctomycetota > Planctomycetia > Pirellulales > Pirellulaceae > JBKCUI01. Next base: position 19,532 of record JBKDPB010000184.1, read on the forward strand.
CGTCGCGACTCGGTGCTGCGCAATCGCATTCTGGCCGACGAGGTGCCTGCTCCCAGGAAAAATACCCGAGTTGCCGGTAAGAGCAAAGCGGGTTTGCAAGTTCCGGGCTGGTCGTCGGCCAGCAACGAGGCTCGCGCTCTTTGGAATGAACTCGAAAAGAAATATGCGGGGTCGATCGACATATTGGAAGCGCTCGTAAACAAGTTGACTTCCATTTCCGGAACCCTCGATCAGTTTTACGCCGGAGCGATCGAGGCCCGCATCCGCGACCCCGAGGCCATCCTTGAACACCTGATTCGCAAACAACTCGAGGAATTGACCTCCGAGCCACCCCAGGATGAGCAATACGATGAGGAATGGCCCACGGAGGAGTTCTGCAACTCCCTGGAAATCGACGATGACGACATGCCCTTTTGAGGCATGCCCTTCCAAGGCTCGTTGCTGCGACAAGTCATGACGGTTACAATGCAGGCCACTCAAAAAGGATGCTGAGCTGCCATGACGCGAAATACTTTAAGTGAGGCTCGAACCAAGATCGTTGCAACGGTCGGGCCCGCATGTGAAGACGAAAAGGTCCTTGCCGATCTGGTCAATCATGGGGTGGATGTGTTCCGCATCAACGCCGCCCATGGAAAACAAGAGGACTTCGAAAGAATTCTCGGGCGGATCCGACGCGTCCGTGAACAGATCGGTTTTCCGATCGGCGTGCTGCTCGATCTGGCGGGTCCCAAAATTCGGCTCGGAAAACTGTTCCAAGACCCCATGGATGTCGAGGTCGGACAAGAGCTCGTCTTCATCCGAGGCAATGAACCCTCCGCACCCAACGAACTGACCAGCAATTACGCCAAGCTGATCGACGAGGTCGCGCTCGGCGATCGCGTCATGCTCGCCGACGGCACCATCTCGATGCAGGTGATCGAGAAAACGCGTGATCAACTGCGCTGCTCGGTTACCGTGCGAGGAACCATTCGGTCGCGGCAAGGGATCAACCTCCCCGGTGTCTCCCTATCGGTCTCCGCCATGCGGCCCGAGGATGTGGACAACGCTTTGTGGGCAGCCAGAAATGAAGTGGACTTTATCAGTCTGTCGTTCGTTCGATCAGCCCAAGATGTCTTAGCCCTCAAGAATCTCCTGGCATCGATGGATGGCCAAGCTCTCGTTATCGCCAAGATTGAAAAACGAGAAGCCCTCGGATGCCTCGAGGAGATCGTCGACGCCGCGGATGGCGTCATGGTCGCTCGCGGTGACCTCGGCGTGGAAATTGATGTCGCCGAAACGCCCGTCGCGCAGAAACGAATCATTCAAGTCTGCATGGACAAAATGAAGCCCGTTATCGTTGCGACCCAAATGCTGGAGAGCATGCACCATAACCGCCGCCCAACGCGAGCCGAAGCCAGCGATGTCGCCAATGCCATCCTCGATGGCGCCGACGCTTGTATGCTCAGCGGGGAAACCGCGATCGGTGACTACCCGGTCATCGCCGTCGAAACCATGAATCGAATCATGCTGTCAACGGAAAAGATGCTCAAGGACCAGCCCGCTCCCGCCAAGACACGATTCTTTTCCCGGGTTCACCCCGTCACCTCCGCGGTCACCCACCACGCAGCCAACATCGCCGAAGCCATCCAAGCCAAAATGGTGGTGGTCGCTTCACGCACGGGCGGAACCGCCTGGGTAAAGGCCAAACAGCGAAATTACATTCCCACCCTGGGAATCAGCGACTCCGACCAAACCTTACGGCGCATGTGCTTGTTCTGGGGAATCATGCCCCACAAGGTCGACCAACTGGACAACCCCGAGAAACTCATCGCCGATGTCACCCAGTGGGGCAAGTCCACCGGCATGCTGTCCCCAGGAGACCGCGTGGTCTACGTGACGGGCACCGGGCTTCTCAACAATACCCACAATCTACTGGTGGTTAACGAAGTTCCCGCTTCGGAGGCGGGCTAACCGCATTCCAAGGATTTCGTCGCCGTGAGGCTCCGGCGAACGAGTCGGTTCGATGTCCTGAATCATTCCGCATTTTTCTTGACGCCCTCCATTGCGGGTCATGGATTACGGGTTTCTTAGCATTGACGGATTGCTGGCCACAGCGAAATCGTCGTGGCTTTACGTTGGTTGAATTGTTGGTCGTGATTGCGATCATCGGGATTCTCGTGGGATTGCTTCTGCCAGCGGTTCAAGCCGCACGCGAGGCCGCTCGACGAATGAGTTGCAGCAACAACATGAAGCAAATGGGCCTTGCCTTGCACAACTACGAATCGCTCTACAAGCGATTTCCGGCGCACATGACCGGTGGAGGGGATCTTGGCAGTAACGGTAGCGTCGGTCGTACTCAGCGAGGTCAATACGCTGGTTGGTATGCGTTGCTTCCCCATCTGGAGCAAACTACCCATTACACCCAACATGAAGCGAACCCGATGCAGCCGGGATTTACCAGTCCAACGGGACTCCAACTGCTGCCGTCGACACGGTTGTCCTTCCTCGAATGCCCCAGCGATTCGGGTGATATCGATCCGTTTCAGCCAGCGCGAACCAATACGCTGAGCGGCTACGCATTTTGCACTGGGGATAATTACTCGTCCTCGCAGGTTGTGCCGGGGGAACGAAACAACGCTGCCCTTCGGGTGCTGAAGCAACCCATCGATAACCGCGGGATCTTTGGTCGCTACAACTATCCCAAGCTTGCCGCAATTACTGATGGTCTTAGCAACACCATTGCGCTCGGTGAGCGGCAGCGGCCCCACGATCGCCGCAATCAGGGATGGGTAACTGCGATCGCTGGTACCATCGATACGCTGCAACCGATCGTCTGCCGGGCGACGCTCATCGGCTCCACGTATATCGATCCGACCTTAATACCAGGCTCGGATGCGGGTGTGGGCTATCGCGGCTTCTCGGGATTGTGTTATCACGCGGCCTTCACCACGATCCTGCCACCCAATTCCGCCTCATGTTTGATTGCCGAAGGTGGTGTTTCTTATCACTTGACCAACGGGATTTGGTCTGCGGGAAGCGAGCACGGTAGCGGAGCCCAATTTGTTTTTGCTGATGGCAGCGTGCGGTTCATCAGCAACAATATCGACAGCGGCAACTTAGCCGTGGTCGCACCGCCAAGGATCAGCGGAAACCCGAGTCCGTACGGCGTTTGGGGTGCGTTGGGTACCAAAGCTGCTGCGGAGACCGTCGAGGTTCCGGAATAATCGCGATATTGTCACGTGAGTTTACCGAGGCGTATGCGATTGCAACGCCCCGTTTCTTTTATGGAGTGGAGAAAATGGTACTCAAGTATGCAGTGTTGTTGATTCCCTTGCTTCTCGTCGGTTGCAGCGGCAATTCCGGGCCTCGCACCGTCGAAGCCTCGGGTATCGTAACTCTTGATGGCAACCCCGTCGAAAAGGCTCAAGTGACCTTCATCGACGCACAAGCCATCAACCCGGCAGTCGCCGTCACCGACGCTCAGGGGCGCTTCAGCCTGAGATACAACGCGGAAAAAAGCGGGGCGGTTCCGGGAGACTATCAGGTGCAGGTCAGCAAGACCATCTTGGGAACCAGTGATGAGGAAGGAACCGATATTTCGCTTTCCTACGGTTTGCCAAAGAAGTATTCGAATATCGCGACCAGCGGATTAACGCAAAACGTTCCCGAAAGCGGTATCAGGAATATGGAAATCAAGCTGCAGAGCGAGTAACACAGAGCGAGTAACTACGTCGATTCGATGCGGTAGCGGGTGCGAAAAGATCGCCGGAACGCGTCCACGGCTATTGTGTTCCTTCGCGACCTCTATGCCATGTGGAGTCGCAGTAGCGGCGATCCATCCACTCTCGCGCGAGCCCCGCAACCGAATTGGCTAGCGGATGGTCCGACCAGGGAAGGGTTGCATTCCATGCGATTGCTAACTCCCGCGACAACTGCGACGGGAATTCCGGATAACGCTCGATCGCTGAACGAAGACTCGTCACAAAGCGCTCATGAGCCCTTCCCGCCCGATAGTCCGGTTGCCTCGGAGGGATTCGGAGGTAACGCTCGATCCACTCCAGGGGCATGGTCAACAGAATCGTGCCATGATACATCAGCCAATGCCGCTTCACACGCAAAGCGTTGCCGGAGATCTTGTAGCCGTTCCAGGTCAAGTCGCAGATCCCTTCGATGGCAACATCCCCTTGGATCGAGAAGCGATGCAGGGTTCTTTGAACGGCCAATCGAGTCCGCTCCATCACCGTGCGATGAGCTGCATCCACCTGCCGACATGTCGGCCGCTCTTCGAGGGACAGCAGGACGCTGTACATCAAGCAACCTGGTCCTGCGACAATCGACGACCCTCCGCTCATCCGACGAAGAATCGGAATACGGTCTTCGCAACATCGCTCGACGAAAACCTCTTGGTCTAGACGGCTGGCGCGGCCCACCACCACGCAGGCTCGAGGCATCTCCCACACGCGCAGAACTTCCCGGACCGCGCCAGATTCGGAACCCATGTGCTGCTCGGCTCCCTCGAGCAGCGCTTCGTCCCACGCAAGATTTTCCGCAGGCTCGCTACTGGTGTGTTCGTGAAAGTGCATCACACCAACTCGATGACTGCCTTGAGAACACCCGTCTCGGGTCGCGTCCATGCGTCGAAGTCGCGCACCACATCCTCAAATCCTGTTCGATGCGTGATCCACGGATCGGTCCGAATCGTTCCCGCTTCGATCAGAGAGATGATGTAAGGAAAGTCCTTGGGCAGGGCGTTCCGGGAGGCCAGCAGGTTGACCTCCGGGCGATGCAACGCGGGATGCTTGAACGCGATTTGCTCCTGGGTGATTCCTACGTAAACGAGCGTACCGGTCGGCGCGACGAATTGGAGCGCTCCGGACATCGAATGCGGATTGCCCGTCGCATCGATCACCATGTCGTACAGGTCACCATCGGTGAGCCGCCGAGCGGCATCCAAGCCCGAATCCGCAGTGCTCACCGCGATGCGTTTCGTGATACCGTAAGTCTGCTCCACAAAATCGAGTCGCGACGCGTTCATATCCATGGCGGTGATCTCGGCACCTGTCAATCGAACGAACTCCAAGGTCGCGATCCCGATCGGTCCCGCACCGATCAACAGTACGCGATCGTTTTGACTCGCCCCGCTTCGTTGACATGCATGGCAACCGATCGCGAGAGTCTCCACCAGTGCCAATTGATCCATCGTCAGTTTCTTGGACGGATGGAGTTTGTCGGCACGCATGACAAAGCGATCGCACAACCCGCCGTCCATCATGACGCCGATCACTTTCAATTGCGTGCAGCAATTGCCGGCTCCCTTGCGACACGCATAGCAGGTGCCGCAATTGAGGTAGGGTTCCACGCTGCATCGATCGCCGACCGACAGGTGTTCGATTCCGGGTCCGAGCGCGAGGACTTCCACCCCCAATTCGTGTCCTGGAATACGAGGGAAATCGAAGAATGGGAACTTGCCGAGATAGCAACTGATATCGGTCCCGCACACGCCCATTCGATGAGTGCGCACCAAAGCCATCCCAGGTCCCGGCGCATCGGGTTCCGGGATATCAATGCGTTTCAGTTGTTTTGGGGCTGCAATTTGGATAGCTCGCATGGTGCCTCGATGGTTTAGGAAACCGTGATCCGTCGACCCGTCTTTGCCGATCGGTAAATGGCATTGATCAGCGCCACGCTTCGACGGCCTTCGGTGCCGTCAATTTTCGAAAACTCCTTCGAAGCGATGGCTTTGGAGAAATCCTTGAATAGCTCGCGATGGGCAGCGTGTCCGATGGCCGCGGGGTCGGATGCGCCGCCTCCGGTTGTATTTCCCTTCATGTCGGCCAAGATCTTGGCATCATTCCGTTGGGACTTCGCGAAATCCCATCGCACCAGTGCCTCCTCTTCGAGGACGGCGGTGCCAAGCGAACCTGCGATCTCGATCCGTTTGAGGCTACCCGGGTAGGCCGCGGTGGTCGCCACGATCGTTCCGAGCGCTCCAGATGCGAACTCGATGCAGGCCACGGCGGTATCCTCGACTTGGATTCGTTCATGGGCTCGGAGGGCGGTCATGGCGGTCACGGCGCGAGCTGGTCCCATCATCCACAGCAAAAGATCAACGCTGTGGATGGCTTGATTCATGAGAGCGCCACCCCCATCGAGTTGCCACGTGCCTCGCCATGCACCGCTGTCATAGTACTGCTGGGTTCGGTACCACTTGACGATCGCATCGGCTACGGAAATCTGTCCAAAGCGACCGTGCTCGACCGCTTCTTTCAAAAGAATCGCGGAACGATGGAATCGAGAGGGGAAAATCGTTCCGAGATAAACATCGTGTTTTTCGCATTCTCGGATCAGCCGATCGCACCGATTGGTCGTCACTTCGAGCGGCTTTTCCACCAAGACATGCTTTCCCGCTCGGGCGGCGGCCATGCCTGGTTCCAAATGGGCGCCGCTGGGGGTGCAAATCGTCACGATGTCCAAACCAGGGTGGGCGAGCATAGCTGGAAGGTTATCGTAGGGGCTACCGCCATGCTCGGCGGCAAATGCGCTCGCCTTCGAAGCGTCGCGCGAATAGCATGCCACCAATCGAGAGCCACGCAATTCAGAGATGGCTTTCGCATGAAACCTCGCGATCATGCCGCAGCCGATAATACCCCATCCAGCCATGGTTCATCCATCCGATCTGAGAGACGCCAGGAGCGGTTGCCGAACGGCCAGCACCGCTGCTCCAATACAAAATACCAACCCCAGGATGATCACCCAGCCCAACATCCACAAGGGCGACGCGAGTGCTCGGGTGGATCCTCCGCTCCACAACACCGGGGCGGCGGCCAGGATCGCCGCGACCAAGCCGACTCCGATACCTCGCAATAACTGCCATCCGTTCTCCAGGGATAGAGCCCAAACCAGTCTCGGTTTCGAGAACCCCATCGCGCGCATCGCCGCCAACTCGGCTCGTCGCTCCATGGCGCCTCGCAGCTGCGCGACTCCCAAGCCGAGCGTTCCGAGAACCAGCCCTAAGGCGCCGAGGACTTGAAATGCATTGAGATAAGTGTTTTGTACTGCCAGCAAACCCGAAAGAATCTTCGATGCGGACGCACAGCTCAGACCGTCATCGCTCCAACCCTTCTCAAGGGCCGATCGAACGGCATCGATTTTTTCTGCGTCGGCATCGAGGGCTGGTGACTTGACCATAAACTGACGATATCCGGTGATCTCGGGAAACATCTTCCGAAAGTTGTTCTCGCCGATCCACAAGCTCCCTTGCAAGATCGTGTTCTGGGATACCGCGACCGTCACAAAATGAACTCGCTGGGTTCCAAAAACATAATCGAATCGTTCCCCGACGTATCCTCCGAGATGCAAGGCCCACAGCGCCGTGTTCTGATCGATGATCACCGGAACGGGGGACTCGGGTGTTCCATCGGCGGACTCTTGAAGAGCGGACCAGGGTGACGCTGGCAGATTGTTTTCGAGCTTCGTCGCGGGGCTCTTTGCTGCGAACCATACAAATTCCGATCTCTGATCGGGTCCGCGGTCGATCGACTCCATGTAGGAGGGGACTCCGATCACTTGCGGTTCATTCGCTTGATACAAGTTGTTGCAACTCGCATCATCTCCGCCGCGCATTCTCAGGCTGACGATCTGGGTATCGAGCAGCGCGTCGGCTTGCGGTCCCAGCACCAAGCGTTGCTGTTTGAGATCTCCCAAAGGAACTGCGATGCCCTGAGAGCTTTTAGCAATCCAGGCGAATCCTCCGGTTCCACGGCGATCCGGTTGCGATTGAAAGAGGCTCATCGACAGGATTAGAAACGATGCGCTCGCCATCAGAGCGACCGTCAGGATACTTCGCACCGGAGATCGCTGGGCACTGGAACGACTCAGCGCGTTCAATCCCATGCCTTGGAGATTCAAAGCACCTCGCACCCCTTCTCGCGGAGAACGCATGCTGTGATACAGCCACAGAACTCCCGCGATCATCAGGAGCATGCCGCTCCCGACAAATGCGCCTGCCTGCGCCTGGCCTTGAGCATAATGCCCCGCGACCATGGCAAGAGTTGCGAATACCGAGCAAACACCCGCAACCCAAAGGGACCAACGTGTTGCACGACTTCCGGATGCATCCGCGTCCATGCGTCCTTTGAGCAACTGTGCGGCGGAGACCGACTTCAATTGACGGGTCACTAACCAAGTCGTTCCGATCGATACCAAGAAACCGCACAGCCACCCCAGGAACAAACTCTGTGGCCGGATGTAAAACTCCAAAAAGGAAACGGTGATCGCTCCCACCCACCACGAACGCAAACCGGACAGCATTGCATAGGCGTATCCAACGCCCAGAGCAACACCGAGCGTCGCCCCCGCTCCTGCGATCACCGTCGCTTCGAGGAGCAACAGCCTGCGAACCTTTGATCGCGTCCAACCGCTCGCCATGAGCAATCCCCAATGGTCGGCCCGTCTTTCGATACTCAATCGGAACAGAATCGCCACAAGCAATAATCCCGCAGCGATCACGAAGAAACTCAGGGATAGAAAAAGTGCATCGAAGGGTGTCGTGCCCGACGAAGCTCGCAACTGCTGCTCCCGGATCGGAATCTCACGCCATCCCATCGCGTCTACGTGCTTGCGAACTGTTTGCAGAATTGGAGCTGTTGCCTCTTGCCGTTCTCTGTCGATCCACCCATCGAAACGGAGGCTGGTTTGCGAACCGAATCGTGAACCGAATAGTTTCCGGCCCAACGTGTCCGAGATGAAAAGTTTAGGGGTCAATCGATGCTCATTCCAATACGTATCGTCCACCGACTCGATCTTGCGAGTTAACGGAAACGGAGTCTCCCAGTTCGATATCGATTCCTGATCCGTGATTCCCGGTACCTCGGGAGTCCATGCTGGATCATTGAACGGGGTCGGAGGCTGATCAAATCGAGCGGATTTATTCCTTCGATACGGTGCTGTCGGCTCGGTGATGGGTGCGATGGCAACGACGCGAGCATCGAAACTCCGCTCCACCTCGATCCCATCCACCGTTTCTGGCAAGAAGTAATCGATACGAATGGTGTCCCCAACCTTGGCCTGCATTTGCTGAGCCAGCCATGAGTTGATCACAACCCAGTCTTCACGATCGGGTGGTGCTACAACCACCTCCGATTTTTCCAGCATCCGTCCAAGCAAATCCCACGGCACACCGCTGATCGTCGAATACGGCACACCGCGTCCTTTTGTTTCCGCTGTATCCGCTGCCTCCGATCCGGAGGGTGGTGATGGGGTTGCGATGACTTGGGCGTTGTTGGCCAAATACGTAATCACACGTCTTGGCTGCAGCCCTATCCATTCTTCCGTTGGCAATATTAATTTAGTAAAAACTGGAGGATGATCCAAGATCGCTTGGCTCACGCGATCTTGGATGAGCATTTGATCACTGGTCACTTGATCGTATTCGAAGATGGTTCGTGGATCATCCGATCCAGAAGTTTCATCGAGGCTCGTGTCTGGGAATTTCCGTTGGATGTGTTGCAAACGGAGTCCTAGATCGCCTAAAGAGAACTGCAGTTCATCGAGAATCGGCTGGGATGCGGGAAAAGGTTTTGAAGATGCGACCGCATTGATCTTCCCCTCAATCTCCAACGCTTGCTGCAGTTGGGTCTTGTCGACAAACGCATTGAGGACTGGGCGTTGATCGCTCCGGAGCGAGAAACGGCCCAGGCTTTCATCGGGAACGATTGCGACTACTTCCCAGCGGGATAGGGCGACGGTCTCGTTGTCTCGTTTTCCGAGAATGCTGTCGGCAGGAACCACCGCCTGTCGAGAGACTTTTAGGGTGATGCGATCACCGACTGCGGATCCGAGCTTGTCGGCGAGCGATTGGTTGAGGACGACTTGTTCTCCACGGGGGGCGACGCGTGGTGTGACGGTCCCCAAGGACCAAAAGGAATCATCGATTCCCAGAAGAGTCATTTCGGAGACTCGGGTCGATTGCAGTTGACCATCGCGGTCGCGGAGCGATTCGGAGACGACCGTATCGATCCGCATCCAGCCGTGTAAACCATCGCGATTGCCGAGGGCTTCTTCGCGGAACCATCGCGGTGCGATCACCATGCGATCGATCACCCCGATTCGATCCATCGCGATGTGGGTCAGAGAGCCTCGCATCGAGTCTCCGACGAGCAGAGCCCCGACGATGACGGCGCTGCAGACGGCTACTCCGGCCGCGACCGGCAGGAGCCAGCGGTAGAAATGGAGAATGGTCCTGAGAACGAGGGAGAGCATCATCCAGCCTCGAGGTCCTATCGTTATTCTGCGGGTGCAAAGAACTTGTTGGTATCTCCGGCTTGGGTGTCGATCCATTGGATCGATCGCCAGAACGGAGCGATGGTGAGGCCCGAATCATCGGTCCAACGCGATGGCATGCTGCGGGTGCTGACCACGATGAGATGTTCGATGTGACGATGATCCCGCTCGAGCAATTGCAACGCAGTGCTCAGTGTCGATGCGGTCCCTCCGCGCGCATTTCCCAGGCGATCGAGCAAGGCATGGCCCTGGGATCGGGCGGTGATCCGGGATGCGACGGTGGGGCTGGAATCGGCGATGGTTACAGTGATCGAGCCAACATTTCCGTGAGTCATCTGATGGACGAGCGTCGCGACAAATTCCACGGCTTTGTCTTCGACTTTGATGTACGCTCGACGCGCTTCTTCGGAGTTGTCGGACGGAATCACGAGGTCGAGGAGAAGCACCAATTCGCGGCTCTCGGGTTGTTGAAACTGCCTGACCACCAACTCATCGCGGCGAGCCGACGATCGCCAATGGATCCAGCGAGGGCTGTCTCCCGCGCGGTAGGCACGCAACCCAAAGAACTCTCCTTCATCGGACAACGCGCGCACGCGCCGTTGCTTCGATCCCGTATCGAGGACATGAAACAATTCCTTCCATCCGGGGAGCAAGCGACCCAGGGCGGGTTGGACGGTGAAGTAGACTCCATCTTTGTGGTTCAAAATGCCTCTCATCAATCCGAGGGGAAATCGAGTGGTCAATTCCACTCCCATCAATTGATATCGCCCGCGTCGATCGGCGACGCAGCGATACCTTTGACGACGCGAACTGTTGGGAGGGACGGACAAAAAGAGCAGGCCTATCGTCTGCGAAGCGCGGTGGATCGTCGACTGGATCGGTGCGAAAACCATCCGGTCCTGGACCAGGATCCACCACGCGCCGAGCCACGACTTGGGGTTCTTCAGGATCAGCTCGATTTCGAAGGGCCGCCTGGCGTGGATCGATCGAGGCAGCCTTCGCTCCACGCTCAGGTCCAGCAGAGTTCGCGCGCACACTCGCCATTGAATCAGGACCATCGCGAGCAGGGTACCAGCCAAGAAGATGAGCAGATTGACATCCCTCAAGACCGCTCCAAAGAGAATGAAGGCGATCATGAACAGGAACTGCAGCCCTTCACGGGTCATCCGCGTACTGACGAGGTTCGTAGGGCTGAGAAGATGCCGTAGCCACCGAATCCGGCGCGTCACCCACTCTTTGGCGGATTGCCATCGCGATGCGACCGAAGACATTTGGCCGTTGGACATAGGAAGCTAGACCGGGACGGTTACCGATTCGATACAGCGTTGGATGATGGCTTCCGCGGCGCTTCGATCGCTTCCCGCAACAAATCCGCGCGGCAGGACCCGGTGCGCCAAAACACTTGTCGCGAGTTCCTTGATATCATCTGGAACCACATAGTTGCGGCCACCGATAATTGCGCTCGCTTGGGCCGCTCGATAAAAAGCCAGGGCGCCGCGCGTGCTGACACCCACTTGCAATTCGTTGCTGCTTCGCGTCCGGTCGACGATATCCTGAAGATAATCCAGCAGGGAATCCTCGAATCGCACTTCCCGCACTTGACCTTGCGCCTCCTTGATCTCCGCCAGCGATACCACTGGCGCTAAATGATCGACTGGTTCCCCGGCGCGGTGGGAGCGAAGGACGTCGCGTTCCGCCTCCCGAGCAGGATAGCCAACATCGATTCTCATGATGAAGCGATCGAGTTGGCTTTCGGGGAGAACATAGGTCCCTTCGTATTCGTAGGGGTTTTGTGTCGCGATGACGAGGAACGGATCGGGCATCGGATACGTGTTCCCATCGATGCTGGCCTGACGCTCGCTCATCGCTTCGAGCAACGCGCTCTGTGTTCTTGGTGGTGCTCGATTGATTTCGTCGCCGAGAACCACGTTGGCAAAGATCGGTCCGGGGCTGAATTTAAAATCCCCGTTGTGGTAGATGCTGCTGCCAACGATGTCGCTTGGGAGCAAGTCCGGGGTGAATTGAACGCGGGTAAATCGGCCGTCGATGCTCTTGGCGAGGGCCTTTGCGACCAGCGTCTTGCCAACGCCCGGGACGTCCTCGAGCAGAATATGCTCCGCAGCCAGAAGGGCGATAATGGTCCTTCGTACGACCTCCTTCTTTCCAAGCACTACCGATTCAATGTTGCTTTGCAGCCGCTGCAAGGTTGTTTGGGTGGTCAAGTTCATGCCGCTGCCGGATTTCGGAATCGATCAAAAGACTCTTCGAAGGTTTTCGTGAAGGAACCTTGTTATCGTTCAAAAGGCTCCAAAAGACAAGTGATGAGGAATGATAGTCTAGGTTTACAGAGAGCTGTCGGCTTGCCCATCGGCCTGGCGGTACAACTCGGTCGGGATCAAGATCGACTGGGGGACTTCCTCACCATCGAGGTACTTCAGGATGACAGAAACCGTTTCCTCCCCGATTCTCTTTGGGAATTGAATGGGGTCGGCATAGATTTTTCCGTCGCGGATCGCTTGTTTGCCGTCGACTTGGCCGTCGAAACCGATGATTTTGATATCGGCAGTCCGGTTCGCGTTTTCGAGCGCTGCATAGCAACCCAACGCGGACGGGTCGTTGATGGCGAAGATTCCGTTCAAGTCAGGATGGGACTGGAGCAGGTCCTGGGTCGCTTTGTAGCCTTTGTCCTTGGCGCCGTCACCAGGCAAGACAGCGACGATCTCGATATCGGCCCTACCCGCCCGCTTCTGCTCTTCCAATTCATCTCGGAAGCCTTTGGTTCTCAGCATGACGCTTTCGACCTGCGCGAAATCGAGGATCGCAACTTTGCCTTTTCCACCCAAGGCTTCGATCATGGCGATCGCCGCCTGGCGACCACCGCTGTAGTTGTCGGTCGCGACATGGGTGACCACCTTGGCGTTGGCCGCGATCGATGCGATGTCAGCGGTAAAGACCGGTATCCCCGCTTCATTTGCCTCTTGGATCGCGGTGCCGACGGCTCGGCTGTCGCAGGGAGTCAACACGATCGCTGCTACTTTCTGAACAATGAAATCCTTAACCTGATTCTGCTGTTTGTTGGGATCGATATCGCCGCTGACCACGATCACCTCGTAACCTGCCTTGGCCGCAGATTGCTTCATGGCATCGGCGATGTCGATGAAGAAAGGATTCGAACTGGTCAAGATCGATAAACCGATCTTGGGCTTCGAGGAGCCGGGCAGGTCAGTCGACTTGGACGAGGCGGCCGGCGTCGCGGACGACGGAGACACTGCGGACGACGGAGACACTGCGGACGACGGAGACTCTGCGGACGACGGAGACTCTGCGGACGACGGAGACCCCTCAGAGGGAGTCGGCGCGGAAGAAGTCGCCGGAGAGGGAGTCGTGGTGGAGGATGGATTGCACCCAACCGTCGAGATCGCGGCTCCGAGAACGATCCAGGGAAGAAGAACGGACCGGAGATAGGGGCGGCGTTTCATGGTGGATCAGGCTCCTGGGACTCAGCGATTGGGTCGATTGGGTCGTTTCGGGCGGTTCTTGCCACCGCGCTGCGGCTTGGATTCCTGGGTGTTCTCGCTCGGCTTGGAGGACGCTTCGCTGGTCTTCTTGCGGAAGAACGGTTCGAAGAGTTCCGCCAAGGTTTCCGGAGACTTGGGCGCCTTGGCCTTCGGTTTATCGGATGCGGATGGGGAAGGCAGCGACGGCCTTTGGCCTGCTGGTGTTTTGGAGACGGCGTTGACGATTTCGTTGACCACGTTCTCCGGCAAGGTCTTGATCTCCGCCTGCGGCGTATATCTCTTGATCAGGAACCTCTCGATCAGAGACCATGTCGACGAAGTGATGAAGTAAATACAGAGTCCGGCCGGGACCTTGAAGAACATCACGCCCAACATGACCGTCATCACCATCATGATTTGCTGCGTCATCCGGGTCTGTTCATCGGTCGCTTTGGGCATCAATACCTTCTGGTTGATGATGAAAAGCGTGATCGTGATGATCGGCAGGATATTCAAATAGGGACCGAACCAACCCGAGCCTCGACCGGCGATGAAATCCGGCATCCATTGATGCCAATCGACGAACATGTCGGGACCCGCGAGGTTGGAGCACCATTCCAATCCGGGAATCAGAGGTTGTTGGCGCAACGCGACGTCTACCGATACACATTTGTGCAAGCCCAGGACGATCGGGAGTTGGATCATCGCAGGCAAGCAACCCGCCAGTTGATTGATTCCCGCTTTCTTCATCAGCATCTGCTGGGCCGCCATCATCTTGGTCGGCTCGTCTTTGAGTAACTCGCGCAGCTTGGCGAGCTCGGGCTGCAACGCTTGCATCTTTTGCCCATTGATCGCCATCCTGCGGCTGACCGGAAACATCAAGGAACGAACCAAGACAGTCAGCATCATGATGGCGATGCCGTAGTTGCCGATCAGGTAGTAGAAGAAATGGAGGATCCAACCCAATCGCACCGCAAAAAATCCAAAGATATCCCAGCCGTATTCGATGGCTTCCTCGAGATGGTAGGAAGCGAGGAGTTCGGGCGACTTGGGGCCAGTAAAAATACGGTACGATTGCACCCACTCGCCGCCCGGCTCTAGTTGACGACTAGAGGTCTGAAACCAAAAACCGGTGTTGTAGGCCTGCATTCGCGTTTTGTCGAAGTGCTCGGGTTGTTGGAAGGTCTGGTTCAGGATGGTGGCCTTCGCCTTGTAAAGCTTCTGCATCGAGTCGGGCTGGCTGTCCGACGGTTGCATCGCGGCCACAAAGACTTGCGTATCGAGACCGATATATTTGACGTTCCGCTTGGATTCCGAATTCTGGGGGCCGACGAGCAGTTGATCCGGTTCGGTAGGAAAACGCTTCGCGTAATCGACCAATTCGCGCGTCATGAGGATGGAGTAGTTGGACTCGTAATCCCCGTAAATCACATCGCGAGCCCCAGGTGCCGAAAAGAAATGGGGAGATAACTTCGTGGGATACCACCATCCCTCAAGCGATACGCCATTGAGACCCTCTTGCTTGATCGCGACCTCATGCACCTTGTCGTCCCGATTGCGCACGATCGTCGTCAACTCGAGGTGATATTGCCATTCGGTAGGAGTTTTGCGCTGGCTCTGTGATGCCGGGGCCTTGAGAAGACGGTATCGTTTGACAAGTTCCAGATTCGCATCGATGCGAGCCAGCTTCAATTCCGAATCCAACGGCATTGTAAACTCGATCCCCGAACCTCCTTCGACTTCGATGCTCTTGGCTTCCCATCGACCCTGGAGTGTGCGCTCCAAGCCGAACAGCGTGCGGTCCCCTTCCTCAAGCTCCTGACCGTCGATCCGCGCGAGCGTCATGCCGCATGAACCGTACGGAGTGTTTCCCTTAACCTGCTCCGTGGCAAAGTCGTCTTCGGCTCGTAGCACTGCAACCGGCTGCTCGGTCAGGGTCGCCCGAAAGGTCAAGTCGCGCGTCGAATCGTCGGCTGCTTTGCGTTGTACTTTGAGCTCAAGCGTCTTTCCCGGCGCCAATTGATTCTGGATCTTGTCGAGTTGATAGAGCGTTGCCGGTCCATCGAGCCCCTCCCAACCCACGATCAGGTCGCCCGGAACAAGTCCCTTCGGTTGAGGATCTTCAACGCACGTCGCCAATTCGGCCGCGGATCCCCTGGGGACATGATTGACCAACAAGCCGATGCCTGGCCTCTCTTCCGCCGCTAAATACCCGAGGTACCCTGAAATGTTTTTTGACTGGAGCGAACGGTAATCGAACAGGCCGGGCTTCGATTGACTGACCAATTCGATGCGTTCAATGGTCGCTCCTTGATTGTCCAAGGTGACGAGCAATTGGTATCCGTCGGATGCCAGCATGCTGCCTAGGCCAAACCGCTGCCGTGGAGGCTCCTCGGAACGAGTGATTTCGGGATGCTCGGCCGCGAACTCTTCCGCCTTCTTCCTCGCCTCGCTCAGACGCCGCTCCTTCAGGGTTGCGATGTCCGCTCGCTTCAGACGATCGTCGGCTTCCTTCAAACTTTGCTGCTGACGCCAGCTGGAAAGGAAGAAAAAAATGGCCATCCCAAACAGGAGCCATGCTAGCAATCGATTGTTTCTTTCCACCGATATGGTTCCATCTTCGTTATGGCGACTTGGACAAACCGGAATTGTCCGGAGATCGTCGGGGTTTGCCTAGTCTTTTTTAACCCCGAGAGGACGCCAAACCGGGGCATTCTCCTCAAAAAATCCCTCGGGACCACTTCGATAGGCTCCGTTGGGGGACCTTGGAGGCGCCATTCGATGGATTCCCGAGACTCACCGCAATCGCAACAAACGGTAGAACCGTTCAACTTTATCCACGCGCGGGGTCGATAACCCAAAGGATGCCTGCATCGAATGGAACTTCCGAAAAGGGCGCAAACGACCCATGAGCACAAAAAAAGCTTGTGAAAGCTTACCACGCCGCCGTCTCTCGAAACGATGCTTTTCGTGGGCTTTCGCGGCCACTTGCCTCGTCCAGGCTGGTATCGGTGTCGCCGAAGACGGGGTCCGCGAATTGAGAGATCCCGCCGAGATGGCCAAGGTCGCACCCGTTCGAGCCATCGGTATTCGGTTGACCCCCGCGGTTCCCATCGACCCCACCAAGCCAGCCCCAAGGCACGACTCCGCCCCAAGGCTCGATTCCATCGCGATCGAGCCCGAGGCGGACTCGAACTCGACGACCTCAGGCCAACCGAAGCCAAAAGCCCCCGAACGCATCGTTCCCAAGCCCAAGGTCGCGTCGAGCGCCGACCTAGGTACCCGCCAACCGATACGAATTCAGGCGCAGGCTCCGATTCGATTCTCGCTCAACAGCCAAACGGTCGTGGCGGATTCCTTGCCGACCCCTCCGCCGGAGTCGGTGCCGGAGTCAGTGAAGCCATCCCTTGTTGCTAATGCAGTCGCAACCCATCGCACGCCCGCTGTGCACCCGGCCATGAGCTTGGACGTCGATGTCGATGCGGTGGAAACCAACCCATTCGAGCTCGCGGTTCCCGCTCCTCCGTCCGCACCGACAATGCCATCGCCTTTGTCGAATCGAAAAGTCGAAATCATTTCGGAGACGAGTCTACCGCCGCTCCCCCTGGTTCTCGATGCGCCCGCGATCATTGCGGCGCCGTCGATGCCAATTCAACCCGAGGCTCCAGCACCGGCTGCTGAGGTAGCACTCCAAGAGGCTTTGGAGACCGACGTGTGGGTGGATAGCAACGCAATCGAAACGAATGAAGTGTCCAACCCGACGGTCGCGATGCAGATCCCCAGCTTGCTCGACGAGAGCCCCAAGCCGAAAATGCGACCTGTATACTCCGCAGACCAGTTGAGCCAGGCGGTTTTTGTCGAACTGGAAGCGCAGAGCGCTCGCGAGATTCAAGTCGATTTCCTGATTCAGGGCATTCTCGTCGGCGATGAAAAGATTTGCAGAGCCATGGCGCGCGATGGCCGAGTCTACCTGGTCGGTCTGAAAACAGGTGAAACGATCATCGAGGTTCAGCCGGTTGATGGAAATCCAGCTCGATTGTTGAGGGCCAAGGTGGTGATGCCTTGGCAACGCTCCAATGGCCTGACAGACCTCGATCCATTGTTGCATGCGATTCAGCCGCTCTGCCCCAACGGAGAGTTGACCCTTCGAGCTCAAGAGGATGGAAGCGTGGTGGTAAAAGGTAAAGTCGATAGCCAAGAAACGGCGAAACGGATCATGGAATTGACTCGTAAACTCATTCTCGCCCCTGTCGTGGATAAGCTGGAAATTCGATAATGAACACCGCGATGGCCAATCGTATCCTGGGGGGGATCGCTTGGGCATGGAGCGTACTGCTGTCGCACTCTGCGATGGGGCAGTACGGGTATTTGCCGCCAGCGGCAACGCCGATCGCTTCATCGGCACAGCAAGCTTTCCCGCCGGGAATGTCCTCCAAGGATTACTTGCGCTTGATGGCGGAGGCCAACGAAACCAGGCTTGCTTCCGAGGCCTCGCCTCGACCAGTGCCGCAGGTGCCCGAGACGAAACATGGAACCCAGGAAGTCCTCGCGTTGCCAAGTCCAGTTCCAGCTTCCCCGCTCCCTGGGGTTCCTGTGGCACCTCAAGTCGCCGAGCATTTTTCGACACCCGCCACGGCGAATCCAGCCCCAGCCTCGGCCGGGCCTCGGTTTTCTGCGACGGTGGAGCATATTTGGCTGCGCCGAAGCGGTGATGAAGGTACCAGTTGGTCGTCCGGAGGATCGCTCGGAGGATTTGGGGAGGATCGATCCGCAGCCTATCGGTTGGGGTGGTACAGCAATCCGATGGAACGCTATGAATTCGCGTTTCTAGGCTCCATGGTTTGGTCCCGAAACGAGGAACATCTCGGCCCGGTTAGCAGCTTGTTCGCTCCATCGATGTTGCAACCCGCTTGGTTCGATAGCTTCCAGGATTCTCAGAGGCACGAGCAATCCCACAAGGCTCGGCTCCGAAGCTACGAACTGAGCAAACGGTGGATCACCGATGACTTGGGGAACTACTTCATCGGTCTGCATACGATTGACTATCAAGAGACCTATCGGTTGCAGTCCTTCGATGCCGATGGTGCGGGGGCATTGGGGTTGTCGACGACGAACCTGCTGGCGGGATTGCAGGGAGGCATGGAACTGTGGCGTCCGATCAGCCAACGCATCGCCATCGGCGGCCAGGGACTGTGTGGATTGTATGGCAACTTCGCGGATGGGGATTGGCAAGTGGACGCCGAAAACGCGGGCAGCTTTCGGCGAGGCGACGAGAAATTTCAACTCGCGGCGAGCATCGGTCTGGATGCCAAGGTCCGATATCAGTTCACGTCGCGAATCCAAGCCTTCGCGGGCTATCGATGGTGGTATCTGGCTGGGATGGCGACCGTCGACGACCAGACGATCGGTCCGCTCGCAAACGATACGCCTTTTGCCTTGAGCACCGACGCTGGGTTCCTTCTGCAGGGTGCGACCTGTGGCCTGGAAATCCTCTTTTAGCGAACTTCTTGCTCCGGAGAGAACGGCTCCCGGTCTTTCGTTCCAGCGCGTCGCATCTACACTGGGGGGATGGATTACAACACGCGGCTGGTGATCTTTGGAGCGGGTGCCTTAGGGGCGGTTTGCGGATTGGTGGGGGTTTATCTCCTGTTGCGCAAGCGGTCGTTGATTGGGGATGCGATTTGCCATGCATCGCTCCCTGGGATCGCGTTAGGTTTCTTTGCCAGCGTGGCTGCCGGCGGCGATGGTCGCGACCCACGCTTTCTGCTTGTCGGTGCAGCGATCACCGGCGTGGCGGGCGCATTGACCGTGTTGTTGTTGCGGCGATGGACCATCCTCAAGGATGACGCAGCCCTCGGAATCGTCCTGAGCGTTTACTTCGGATTCGGGATGGTGTTGTTGAGTTTGGTTCAGCAAACTCGTGAAGGGAATGCGGCGGGGCTCGAAGGATTTATTTACGGCAACACCGCGGGGATCATGGCCGCGGACGCTTGGCTGATCGCGATCATCAGCTCGGTGGTTGTGTCGGTCCTGCTGTTGCTGCGCAAGGAGTTGCAGCTTCTCTGTTTTGATTCCGCGTTCGCGGCCTCGCAGGGCTGGCCGACCTTCGTCTTGGATTTGGTACTGCTCGCGTGTGTTCTCGTGGTGGTCATCATCGGCACGAGCATCGTAGGCGTGCTGTTGATCATCGCGATGGTGGTAATTCCCCCGGCCGCCGCTCGATTTTGGTCCGATCGCATGGATTGGAATTTGGGGGTGAGCGCTTCGATGGGATTGATGTCGGGGGTCTTTGGAGCTCTCAGCAGCCTGGCCCTGGATCGCATACCCTCAGGTGCAGCGATGGTCTTGATGGCGTCGTTTCTGTTCGGGATCAGCATGCTCTTTGGAGCGAAGCGGGGCATGGTCTGGAGATGGATATATCAGAATCGTTTAAGCCGACAAGCCGATGGCGAGCATGTGTTGAGAACCATCTATGAACGGCTCGAGAGCCAAGATCGTGCGCCGATGCCGAGGGGAGATCTTCGTTCGGAAGCGATCCCTCTCGTCGAGCTCGCCCAATTGAAAGGATGGACGGTTCATCACACGCGGCGCGTGGTATCCCGACTGGTTCGAGGCGGTTGGATGAGTATGGGATCGGACGAGGCGGTCGCGCTGACGGCCAGCGGCATCCAGCAATCGCTTCGGGCGATTCGACGGCCTCGATTGCTGGAGCATTATTTCGCGCGGTGGGCGGAATTGAGTCCGGATGCGATCGACCGAAGCGCGGACTACACGGAGCACGCGCTCGACGACGCGCTCTTGGCGATGCTCGAGAAGGATGCGTTGGCCCAAGGTGAACCGATCGAGGTCCCTCCGAGCATCCATCCGATTTCTTGATCGCATGCGGCTCAAACGATTTCGACGAGATCCCAACCCGCCGTGTCCGCTCGAGTAGCGGCTTCTTCGTTTGTCCCTTGCTCACGCGGAAAACCGGGAAGCCGCTTGGAAATGTTCGCCATGGATGACTTCAAAACGGGCCAGCAGGGGTTATAACTACGCCATCACGACGTCCTCGTAGCTCAATTGGATAGAGCGTCGGCCTCCGAAGCCGAAGGTTGTGAGTTCGACCCTCGCCGAGGATATTTCTGGAAGGACCTAACGGTGCCGTGGAGTCCTGATCTCAGCGGCCTCCGGGGCAAAACGGTCGATGTAGGGGCGACGAAGTCCCCCGGTCCGCAATAGTAGCCGAAAATCGCAGTTCGCTGGTTGAACTGGGGCAGACATTGCGATGCACATTGCGCTTCCACCCGGATGCTTGCGCATCGCGGCTAGCACATGCAAGCAGCCATCGCGCGCGGCAACACGAAATCCCTCTCCCCCACGCTCCGCTTTCCGCCACGGCGGACTTGCAGCACGAAGAGGGGGCCGAGGGGGAAAGGGTTTCAACCCGGCGCATCTCATCGCAGGAACGTTGATCTCGCTCTGCCCCCTCATCCCCAGCCCTTCTCCCCCGCAGGGGAGAAGGGAGCAAGAAGGGGAATGGGATCGCTGCAGCCTCTAACCTAGGCATGGCGTGTCGTATCGCTTCCAAAGATCGTAAGCTGTCGTCATATTGAATCAGAATTCAGAGATCAATAACGAGGTTTATAAGTGATGAAGCGTCGCGAAGCGAGATCCTCCGAATCGATTGAATTCGCGAAGAACCAACGTCGAACCGCGAATGAGTTTGCATCCACGGTCTGGCAATGGATACGCAATCGTCAAATAGAAGGAGTGAAGTTTCGTCGCGAGTTTCCGATACGACCGTACACCGTCGATTTTTGTTCTGTCGAAGAGAGGTTGATCATAGAAGTTGACGGTCAAGCTCATTTCAGCGAAGAAGGGGAGCGACATGATCATGCGCGAGATCGGTATTTGGAAAGTCTCGGTTTTCGCATTCTTCGGATCCCAGGCTACGACGTGATTCGCGATGGCGGCAAAGTGATTCATCAAATAGGTGAATTCGTTAGGTTGAAGCAAAACCAATAATCCCAAACTCCCCCTCGCCCCGTTAAGGGGAGAGGGGATCGGGGGGTGAGGGGTTCAACCCAGCGCATCTCATCGCAGGAAAGTTGATCTCGCTCTGCCCCCTCATCCCCAGCCCTTCTCCCCCGCAGGGGAGAAGGGAGCAATAAGGGGAATGGGTTCTCATCCAAGCGTCATTCGCCATGCGCGTTCCTCGAAAACGACTCCTTCTCCCCCTCGCCCCGTTAAGGGG